>NZ_AINS01000009.1 GCF_000254135.1 Campylobacter coli LMG 9860 | reverse complement strand
CTCAAGAGGATTCGAACCTCTGACCTACGGCTTAGAAGGCCGTTGCTCTATCCAGCTGAGCTATGAACGCATATAAAAATTTGGTGGTGCGCCCGATAGGAATTGAACCCATAACCTACAGATCCGAAGTCTGTTGCTCTATCCAGTTGAGCTACGAACGCTTAGTGGGGTGAGTGATGGGAATTGAACCCACGACCCTCAGGACCACAATCTGATGCTCTAACCGACTGAGCTACACTCACCATTTTGTATAAATTTATAAAAAATGGTCGGGGTGAAAGGATTCGAACCTTCGGCCCCTTGGTCCCAAACCAAGTGCGCTAACCAGACTGCGCTACACCCCGAAAAAAGTAGGTATTATATCAGAAAAAGAAAACAAAGTCAAGAATTTTAATCCCTTATGCGTAAAAAAACTGGAAAACGCGGTAAGGAATTTTTAGTCAACCCATTAAATTTATAAGTAACAATAGAGCCTATTTTAGGTGGATTTTCCCTATCTTTATCTTTTAAACCACTGCCTATTCTAATCACCCTATCATTTGGCATTTGACAGAGTAAAGCGCCGATTTTACCTTGGAATTTACCCTTACCTTCAGTATAACCTATGACTTTACATTCAGCATCTTCATAAGGTTTTAATTTAAAAGCGTTTTTACTTCTGCCTTTTTCATAAGGAGCAAGATCCTTGCGTATAACTACACCTTCGCCCTTATTTAAGACAATATCTTTATAAAATTCTTTTAAATGCTCTTGATCTTTTATAGGAATTTGCTTTATGATTTTTATATAAGGATTGGGATTTTGTTGCAAATACTGCTCTAAAACCTTAAGGCGGTTGCTTAAAGTACAAGAAGTGAGTTTAAATTCTTCACAAGCATTGGGTACATCAAAAACATTATAAGTAACACTTTTCCAAAGGCTTGAGTCTAGATTATCGCCACGAATTAAAGCTGACACCTCATCAAATTTAGCCCTAGCTATCCAAAGCTCCCCATCAAGCTTAAAGCTAGGAAAATTATAAGTAAAATAAGAAGGAGTATAAATTGGATTATCTTGGCGGGTTTTAAATTTTCCCGCTTCCCAAATTCCTCTGACTCCATCAAGCTTTTCACTCATTAAATAGCCATTAAAATTCTTATTTTGAATTTCTTGTTCACTTATCTTGCTTAAAAGTAAAATATCGCTAGCAAAAGCAAAACTAACACACCATAAAAAAACAAAAATTCTCATCACAATAGATTGATCATATATCCTGTAGCATCTTTTTGGATATTGTAATTATAATTTCCATCCAAATATATCACAAGTCTATAATACCCCTTATGAGAGCCAAAATCTATACGCTTAAAAAGAGAATTACTAATGCGTATGTTTTTAGTAGGATTTACTAGATCTGATTTAAAATCCACTACAATTTTACTAGGATTACCTATGGAAAAATCACTAATAAGCTCATCACTAGTATTGAGTTTGATTTTATTTTTATACACTGCATAAGATATAAAATCATAAATTTTATCAACTTGTAGCGGTATTTCTATATTTGCTGTACCATTGGATTCTTTTTTAGAATCATTACGTTCAGGTATGGTTACTGAAACATCAAAAACTTTTGAAGGATCTGGGCTCTTAGTACGCACAAGAGTATAAGTATCGTGCCAATCAATACTTTTATTGACATCTAAATCGATCTTATCTTCACTTCCGTCTAAATTGATATAATTAAAAGTGATGCTTTTTAAAATTCTTGCACTAGAATTAAATTTAACTTCCTCTTTTTGAAATTCAGGTGGAGCAACCAAGGTTATATTTTGATCTGTCTTGAAAGGATTTTCATCAGCATATAAAAGAGAGGTAAAAATAAAAAATATTGCCAAAATTCTAGTTTTCATTTGGGTATAATCCTTTTAATTCAAAATAATCTTTTTGTGCTTTAGCATTTTGTTCTTTGAGCAAAATAATCTTTTTATTAAGCTCTTCTTTGGTATTTTCTAAGCTTAATAAAGTATCTAAAGAATACTGCCCAAAAAACATATTGCCAAAATAAATCGCTCCAATTACAACAAGAAAAGCCCAAAAAATCATTTTTATAACATGGGTATAAAAACTTTTTTTTCTTGTGCTTTCGTCGTATTCTTTAAGTAAATCACTCAGAGCTTTTCTCCTAAGTATTCATCGCTTTCAAGTTCAATTTCAAGTAAGCGATTGTATTTTGCGGTTCTTTCACCTCTTGCTAGGGCTCCTGTTTTGATTTGTCCTGTATTTAAAGCTACAGCAAAATCTGCTATAAAAGCATCTTCACTTTCGCCACTTCTATGACTCATCACACATTTATAGTTATTTCTTTGCGCTAAACGCACAGTTCTCATAGTTTGGGTAATAGTTCCGATTTGATTTGGTTTAATAAGCACAGCATTTGCCATTTTTTTGATGATGCCTTCTCTTAAAATATCTTCATTAGTTACAAATAAATCATCGCCTACAAGCTGAATTTTATTGCCCAATTTTTCAGTAAGCTTGATCCAGCCCTCAAAATCATTTTCAGCTAAGCCATCTTCGATACTGCAAATTGGATATTTTGCACAAAGTTCTACATAGCGTTCGATCAAATCCTCACTTGAAAAAGCCTTGCCTTCCATGTGATATTTGCCATCTTTGAAAAATTCTGTACTTGCTACATCAAGAGCGATTTTTACACGATTTTCATAACCTGCTTTTTTGATACAAGTCATTAAAAGATCGATAGGTTCTGTGTTGTTAGCTAAATTTGGAGCAAAACCGCCTTCATCACCTAAAGCCGTAGAATGTCCAGAATTTGCGAGTTCTTTTTTTAATATCGCATAAATTTCACAAACTGAACGCAAAGCTTCTTTAAAACTGGTAAAACCGAAAGGCATGATCATAAATTCTTGAAAATCTACATTGTTGTTTGCATGAGCACCGCCATTTATGATATTACACATTGGTACAGGTAAAATGCTCGCATTTGCACCACCTAAGTAGCGATACAAAGGCATTCCCAAAGCAGCCGCAGCCGCACGAGCTGTTGCCATGGATACGCCTAAAGTCGCATTTGCACCTAAATTTGAGTAATTATTTGTTCCATCAAGCTCACGCAAAGTATCATCAAGTTGAATTTGATTAAAAGCATCTAGTCCTAAAATTTCATCTGCAATGCTCTCATTGATATTTGCAACAGCTTTTAAAACGCCTTTTCCGCCAAATCTTTCATCATTATCACGCAATTCTAAGGCTTCTTTTGAACCTGTACTTGCACCACTTGGAACTATAGCTGCACCCATACTCCCATCACTAAGTACAACTTCTGCTTTTACAGTTGGATTTCCTCTACTATCAAGCACTTCATATGCCCTAACATCTTCAATTACTAACATTATTCTTCTCCTTCTTCATCTTCGCTACTGCTAATCATGCCTTCTATACCCATAGAATTTTGAATTTCTTTGGTAATTTCATCAGCTATTTCTGGATTTTCTTTTAAGAAAGCTTTTGAATTTTCTCTACCTTGACCCAATTTTTTATCTTTATAAGAAAACCAAGCACCACTTTTATCTACTATATCAAGTTTTACACCATAATCGATCAATTCACCCTCACGGCTTAAACCCTCTCCAAACATTACATCAAATTCAGCTTGTCTAAATGGAGGTGCTACTTTATTTTTTACTACTTTAACTTTAACACGGTTACCAATAGGCTCTTCATTTTGTTTTAAAGTCGCTACTTTTCTAACATCTAAACGCACTGAAGCATAAAATTTGAGTGCATTTCCTCCTGTTGTTGTTTCAGGAGTTCCATAACCCATAGCGCCAATTTTCATACGAATTTGGTTGATAAAAATCACGGTTGTATTCATTTTATGGACAATTCCTGTAAGCTTTCTTAATGCTTGAGACATAAGTCTTGCTTGAAGCCCTACATGCTGATCTCCCATATCGCCTTCGATTTCAGCTTTTGGAGTAAGCGCCGCAACGCTATCTACAACTATCAAATCTATAGCCCCACTTCGTGCTATGGTTTCAACGATCTCTAAAGCCTGCTCACCAAAATCGGGTTGAGAAATATAAAGATTATCTGTATCTACGCCCAAATTTTTAGCATATTTTACATCCAAAGCATGCTCAGCATCGATAAAGGCACAAACCCCACCCGCTTTTTGACACTCTGCTATAATATGCAAAGTTAAAGTTGTTTTACCTGAACTTTCAGGCCCATAAATTTCAATAATTCTTCCTTTTGGAATTCCGCCTATACCAAGTGCAAGATCAAGTCCTACAGAACCTGTTCCTATGCTATCAATCTGCTCTACTTCCTTATCTCCAAGCCTTAAAATAGTGCCCTTGCCAAAAGCTTTATCGAGCGATTTTAAGGCGGCATCAAGCGATTTTTTCTTATTATCGTCCATTATTTTCCTTAAAAATTGCAAATTTTTAGCTAGAATTTTAACAAAATAAAATTAAATAATAGTTTATTTTGATAGAATAAAAATTATTTCATTAAAAATTAGGAAAGCTATGAAAAAAACAATTACAATCGCACATTCACCCGATGCGGATGATATTTTTATGTATATGGCAATTAAACTAGGATGGATAGGGAATGATTTTGACTATAAAAATACGGCTTTAGATATACAAACTTTAAATGATTTAGCCTTAAAAAATGAATTTGATGCTACAGCGATCTCGTTTGGACTTTATCCTTTAATTACTAAAGAATACGCTCTTTTGCGCACCGCAGTAAGTTTTGGTGAGGGTTATGGGCCAAAACTTATCAAAAAACAAAATACACATTTAAAAAGAAATTTTAAAGTTGCATTAAGTGGCGCAAACACTACCAACGCTCTAATTTTTCGTATGAAATATCCAGAAGCTAGAATCATTTATAAAAATTTCTTAGAAATTGAAAATGCAGTTTTAAGCGGCGAAGTGGATGCAGGGGTTTTAATCCATGAAAGCATTTTAGAATTTGACAGTAGTCTTTGTGTGGAAGCTGAAATTTGGAATATATGGCTAGAACTTGCACAAGAAAATTTACCTCTACCTTTGGGTGGAATGGCTTTGCGTCGCTCTTTGCCGCTTAGCGATGCTATCAAGATAGAAAGAGATCTTACAAATGCTGTAAAAATAGCAAATTCTAATCGCCGCATTTTGGCCCCTATGCTAATGGAAAGAAATTTAATCCGCGTTAATGAGGAAAAACTTGATACTTATTTGAATTTATATGCCAATAAAAACTCCATTTGCATGAGCGAAACGCAATTTAAAGCAGTGGATGTGCTTTTTAAACTGGGATATGATTATAAATTTTATGATAAAATCATACATGCTAAGGATTATCTTATCCCGAGCGAGTATGAAGAATTTAGAAATTCTTAAAAAGGATTAAAATGGATGAAAGCACCTTGGTTGCTCTTGGAGTGCAAACCTTTAAAATCACACTTTTGCTTTCTTTGCCCATGCTTTTAGCGGGGCTTATCGCGGGGCTTATTATCAGTATCTTTCAGGCTACAACACAGATTAATGAAATGACGCTTTCTTTTGTGCCTAAAATCATCTTAGTAGTAATAGTCATCATCTTTTTAATGCCTTGGATGACTACGACAATGATTGATTTTACCGAAAATATTTTAAATCAAATTCCAACTTTTATCAAATGATTATCGATTTTAAGAAATATTCATCTGTAAAGATTGGAGGCGAATTTGAGGTCGAAGTTTTAGAACAAATTCGCGAATTTGATGGCTTTTTAATAGGCGGTGCGAACAATCTCCTTATAAGCCCTAAGCCTAAAAATATAGGAATTTTAAGCGATAATTTTAATTTTATTGAAATTTTAGAGCAAAATAAAGACTTTTTACATCTTCGCATAGGTTGTAAGACAAAAGCAAGTCAAATGTATCGTTTTTCCAAAGAAAATAATCTTTATGGTTTTGAATACCTTAGCAAAATTCCTGGTACGCTTGGTGGACTTTTAAAAATGAATGCAGGGCTTAAAGATGAGTGCATCAGTCAGAATTTAGTCAAAATTGCCACTTCAAAAGGTGAAATTTTACGCGAAAATATTGATTTTAGTTACCGCTTTTGCCCTTTAAATATGCCTTTTTTTTGGGCTGAATTTAAACTCGGTTTTGGTTTTGATAAGATAAAAGATGAGAATTTAAAAAATGCAAGAAACAATCAACCTAGCGGAGCAAGCTTTGGCTCTATCTTTAAAAATCCAAAAGGAGATTTTGCAGGAAGACTCATTGAGGCTGTAGGACTTAAAGGCTTTAGCAAAGGAGATGCGATGTTAAGCGTCAAGCATGCAAATTTTTTGATCAATAAAAAAAATGCAAGTTTTGATGATGCTATTTTTCTTATCGAACTTGCCAAAAAAAAGGTTTTTGAGGAATTTGGCATAAAATTAGAAGAAGAAGTGATTATCATTTAAATTAAATTTCTACTTCTTTCTTTAATATATGTTTTTAAAAAGATAGCATTTTTTAATCAAATTCACGCTACAATCAGACAATTTTTTCTTACGATAAAAGGATAATTCATGCAAATAAATATCAACCTAGAAGAAATGACTAAATGGCAAATCACTTACGAGCTTAAAAGAATTTTATCAAGTCTTGATCCTATAACCGCGCATGAAATCGCAAAGGAATTAAGACAAGAATTTTTAAGCATAGAAGAGCTACAAGATCGCATTAGGCAAATCAACGATTAAATTTTTATTGCACTGTTAAATTTAATTTTTCTAACTCTTTGTTTATAACTTCAGCAAGCATATTTGGCATTTGATTTACAAGTTCTTGATAATTTACCCTAGGATCTTGTGCATGAAGTGCAAAATTTAATCTTACATTTTTTGATGTGAGTATTTTACCATTACTTGTAGAAACAACTTTGAAGTTAATATTAGCTACTGCATTTTTGGTTATTGCAACAAAATAATTTGTGATATTTACATAAAAATCATCTAAATTTACCACCACAAGATAGTCTGTAAATTTGGCATAAATTTGACTTTTGTCTTTTTCTTTTTTTAAAAAAGGAGATACATTAAGCAATTTAGAGTCTTTAGGACTAAAACGAGCTAAAGTTCTTAAATCTTGATAAACACCGTTTGCAGCTGAATTTACAAAATTTAATCTTAAATTATCCACTAAATTTTTAGCAAAAAGAGTAGAAAATTCTTTAGCACTTATGTTAAAACCATCCAAAGCATAGCCAAAATTTTGCCTAAAACTCATAGCTATAGCAAAATCAACATCATTATCTTTACGAATGCTTTCTTTCTTACTCATCAAACTAGAGCTATCAAAAATCCCTTTTTGCTGATCTAAGTTTTGTTTTTCAACATTTTGTTGAAGATCTATGATTTCAAAACTTTCTTGCTGTTCTAGTTTAATGATTTTTTTTTGCGAAAAATTATTTGCAAAAAGACTAGAATTTAACAAAATACTCATAAATAAAATAAGAAAAATTTTCATTTTTATCCTTTAAGATTTTAAAATTATATGCTGTTTTTATGTATATATATTTAAAAAACTTTTTTTAGAAACACAAATAAAAGGCTCGCACTTATAATTTAAAGGGGAATATAAAATCATTTCCTTAGAAAAGGTTCCCATAAAACCACCCTTTTGATTGACTAAAAAATCTCCAGCTGCAATATCCCAACTATTTAACTTCTCAAAACGCTTATAAACCCCTGCTCTACCTTCCAAAATAGCACAAAATTTAAGCCCTGATCCTATGTTAATAGGCGTCAAATTGTGTTTTTTAGCAAAATTTTCATCCTCTTTACTAAGATGATTAACACTTAAAAGAGCTTTAGATTGATTGTCTATAAAATCTTGTTCGCTTATATCTAAAATTTTATCATTTTTATAAACTCTAGTATTTTGATGAGCGTAAAAAATATCGCCTTTTGAAGGATTTTTTATAAGAGCTAAAATAGGTCTATCTTCATGAATCAAACTGATCATAATGCAAAATTCATCACTACCTTTTAAGAACCCACTTGTACCATCAAGCGGATCAATAAGCCAATAACTTTGCAAATTTTTACTTTCTTCCTGACTTAGCAAACCTTCTTCAGATAAAATTTTAATATCTGTTTTTCCTAAAATATCGTTTAAAATTTCATTTGAAGCAAGATCGGCTGATGTTAAGGGGCTTTGATCTTGTTTTTGCCAAATTTGTAGGTTTTTTCTTTCTTTTAAAATAGCTTTAGAGGCTTCATTACTGGCATCTATGGCGGTTTTTAGTAAATTATCGAGTTTAAACATTGTAAGACTTTCAAAATATTCTTTTGAAATTATATAAGAAGTTTGTGTGAAAAAGTTAATTTCACACAATCATTTAAATTTTACTGGTTTCTCCAAGGTAAAGCTGTCTTGGACGAACAATTTTTAGTGTTTCTTGCTCTTTTTGCTCTATCCATTGTGCTATCCAGCCTGGTGTACGTCCGATCACGAAAAGCGTTGCAAACATTTCATTTGGAATTCCTAGAGCTTTTAAAATTAAGCCGCTATGAAAATCTACATTTGGATAAAGATTTCTTTGTACAAAATAATCATCTTGCAAGGCAATCTCTTCTATACGAGTTGCCACCTTAATCAAATTCGTATCAATACCTAACTCATCGATTAATTGATCACGAAGCTTTTTAAGTACTTTTGCACGCGGATCAAAATTTTTATAAACCCTATGCCCAAAGCCCATCAAGCGGAATGGGTCATTTTTATCTTTTGCTCTTTTTATAAATTCATCCACCCTATCAACAGTAGCTATTTCCTCAAGCATTCTAATAACGCCTTCATTTGCACCTCCATGAGCATGACCCCAAAGCGCTCCAATACCTGCTGAAATACATGCATAAGGATGCGCATGAGTAGAACCTACGGCACGAACAGTAGAAGTAGAAGCATTTTGTTCATGATCTGCATGAAGCATAAATACAGTATCGAGTGCTTTTACTTCTATAGGTTTAAGCTCAACATGATCATAAGGATAGGTTCTTAACATATATAAAAAGTTCTCAGTAAATCCACGATCTAAATTAGGATAAGCCATAGGAAAACCATTTTTATAACGATAAGCAGCGGCTACTATAGTAGGAATTTTTGCTACAACTCTAGCAGCCATTTCCATGTACTCTTCTCTAACATTCATATTTAAATGATCAGGATAAAAAGCACTAAGAGATGAAACAGCGCCTTGTAAAACGGCCATAGGGTGAGCATTATCAGGGAAAGAATCAAAAAGACGATGCATACCCTCATGTATATAAGAGCGTTTTTTAAGCTCATATCTAAATGCTTCAAGTCTTTCATTGCTTGGAAGTTCTTTATAGAGTAAAAGATGCACTACATCTAAAAAAAGTTTATTTTCAGCAAGCCATTCTATAGGATAGCCACGGTGCATTAAAACACCCTCTTCACCATCAATATAAGTAATTTTTGATTTACAAGTAGCTGTAGAAGTTAAACCTTCATCATAAGCAAACATTCCTGTTTGTTTATAAAAACTCCCCATATCCACAACACTTGGACCAGTAGTACCATCATATATAGGGAATTCGTAGCTTTTACCATTTCTATTGTCAGTTACAGTAACAGAATTTGACATTTTTGCTCCTTTTTTAATCTTTACTTTTAGTAATTCTAGCTAAAAAAGGCGATTTTCAACTTTTTCATTGTCAATAATTTTAAAATTCATTAACCTTTTTGAGTAAAAAAGTAACCTGTGTTATTTAGATTACTTTTTAATATTTGAAATAAATTTAATCGCACTCATCACAACAATAGCTTCAAATAAAGCTGTTAAAATTAGCGCCGAATAAAGTTCTTCGCTGATAACTTTTCCTGAATATCCTAGCGTAGCAGTAGCGATAAGAAGAGTCAAAGGCATAGAGTGACTCAGTCCAAATAAAACCATATTTTGAAAGCCAATTTTTTTCCAAAAAACACTGGCACACAAAATTCTCAAACCTACCATCACAAACATCAGCAAAATAGCATCAAATACGATTTCATATTCTAAAATCATTTTAAGATCGAAAGTAGTTCCTATATGGATAAAAAAAATCGGAATTAAAAAACCATGCCCAAAACTAGAAAGTTTATGCTCTAAATCCTTTTTATGGTCAAAAAAAGTTGCGATAAAAGAACCTGCAATAAAAGAGCCTAAAACGATTTCAAGCTTTGTAATAATCATAGCCACGATAATCAAAATAAAAATTGCCATACAAAATCTTATATCTTTTTCATTTTTATCTTCCCAAGGCATCAGCACGACTTTAAGTTGGGGATACCACCAAAAAAGCACACCTAAAACTTTAAAACCAAGCAAACAAAGCCCTAAAAATATATTAAGATATAAAATGCTTTGTACTACATCGATAATATTTGTCCCCTCGCGTAAAAAAGCTCCAGCTATGGTTAAAAGCACTATGGAAACAACCTCAGCTAATGTTGCTACTATCATAGCTGTATTAAGCCAGTAACACTCTTTACCAAAGTCCTTATAAAGCAAGGATAAGAGCCCCACGCTCATAACCGGAATAATCAAAACAAACACGAAAGAAAGTTCAAAAACCCATACTATAGCCGATGAAAAAGAATAAAGCAATATGATATAAAAAAAGCTTTTTTTGGCAATTTCTTTATCCATATTAAAAAAAGCGCGCAAATTGACTTCCATACCCGCTATAAACATAAGATAATAAAAACCCACATTAGCTAAAATAGTAAAATTTTCACTCTTACCTATAAAACCAAAATACGCCATAAGTGCGCCCAAAATGATTTCAGTAGCTGAAATCGGTAAGCGCAAAATTTTAGCTATATGTGGAGAAAATAGTAAACATAAAGCTATAACAATAAGAATTTGTAGATCAATTAAACCCTGTGAATCAATGACACTCGGATGCAAAAGTAAATCCCATTTCTTTAAGTTTTACTATATCACGACTTGGTTCTTCACCTTTTGTAGTAAGATAATCTCCTATTACAATAGCACCTGCACCTGCTTTAAAAATTTCATATTGTCTTTCTTGCAATACCACCTCACGACCTCCTGCTACCATAACCACAGTATTAGGCAAAGCTTCTTTAGTATCACTTATAATTTTTAAAGCCTCATCAGCACTTAATTTTGGAACTTGTAGTTTTAAATTTTCATTGGCTATAAAAAAATTAATAGGCGTTGAAAAAGGCTGTAATTCTTGCAAAGATTTTCTAAAACTTAGTCTATCTTCTTCACTCTCACCCATACCATAAATTCCACCACAACAAAGCATAAGTCCTGCTTCTTTAGCGTTTAAATTGGTTTGAAATCTACTTTCCCAAGTATGAGTGGTGCAAATTTGTGGAAAAAATTCCTTAGAAGTTTCAAGATTGTGATTATAAGAAAAAATTCCTGCTTTTTTAAGTTCTTTGAGTTGTTCCACGCTTGCCATACCATTACAGGCAATTAAAAGCAAATTAGGCACTTCTTTTTGCACAGCCTTAGCAGCCTCACAAACATACTCAAGCTTTTCATCATCAAGCCCAAGTCCTGCTGTAACCAAACAAAAACCCAAGGCTTCATTTTTCTTTGCCATTTTTGCTTCTAAAACGATTTGTGAAAGTTCTTTACGACGATATTTTTGAATA
Source organism: Campylobacter coli LMG 9860 (assembly GCF_000254135.1). Lineage (GTDB taxonomy): Bacteria > Campylobacterota > Campylobacteria > Campylobacterales > Campylobacteraceae > Campylobacter_D > Campylobacter_D coli. The sequence goes on along the minus strand of NZ_AINS01000009.1, from coordinate 73,531 downwards.
TCTGTTTTTACATGAGCGCTTTGGGTGCAGTATTTGCAATCTTCAGAACAATTTCCACTGGCTATATTTGAAATAGCACAAAGCATGATTTGCATGATTAATCCTTTATTTCTTTTTTAATTTTGCATTTTAAACATTCTAAGAATGTGCCTTTTTTTAGCTCTTTTATCACTAAATTTTCTCCACATTCCTCACATTTTTCATCGCTTGGTTTATATTTACTTATAAAATTACATTTTGGATAAGCACTACAACCATAAAATTTACCGCGTTTTGAAAGGCGCTCTACTATCTCACCCTCTTTGCAACTTGGACAAGTAATGCCTATGCCCTTTGCTTTAGCCTTGCTAACACTTACTTCAGCTTCATTCTTGCTTTCATTTTTTAAATTTCTTGAGTATTTGCATTTTGGAAAATTTAAACAAGCTACAAATTCTCCAAAACGCCCTTTTCTAATCGCAAGTTCACCACCACAATCAGGGCAATTTTCACCCAATTTAGTCACCGTTTTTTGGCTTGCAATTTTTGTTTTTCCTTCTTCAACCTTCCTCATAAAGGGATAATAAAATTCTTTCAAAGTTTCTTGCCAATTAGCTTTATCTTCTGCAATCTCATCTAAAGTATTTTCAAGATTTGAAGTAAATTTACTATCTACTATATCACTGAAATTCTTTTCAAGCACTTCAGTTACACTAAAAGCGACTTCACTAGGAATGAGTTGTTTTTTATCGATTTTTACATAATCACGGCTTGTGAGTATAGAAATAGTCGGCGCATAAGTTGAAGGGCGACCTATGCCTAAGCTTTCAAGTTTTTTCACAAGTCCAGCTTCGGAATATCTTGAAGGAGGTTCTGTAAAATGTGAGTTCATTTCTAAATTTTGTATTTTTAAATTTTCACCTATTTTAAAATTTGGTAAAATTTTATCCTTATCCATATCACCATAAACTTTATAATACCCATCAAAAAGAATTTTCCTACCACTTATCTTAAACACTGCTCTGTCATTTTTTACAAAAACATTTTGAGTTTGAGAGATAGCAGGATTCATCTGACAAGCTAAAAAACGATTATAGATAAGCGTATAGAGCTTTAACTCGTCTTTATCTAAAAATTTAGCTGCGATTTCTGGAGTAAAATTTAAATTAGTAGGGCGTATAGCTTCATGAGCTTCTTGAGCGCCTTTAGCTTTTGTAGTATAAACATTTGCTTTGGTTGGAAGATAGTCTTTGCCAAAATTTGCTTGTATGAATTTTCTTGCATTTTCTACTGCTTCTTTGGCTAAATTTAAACTATCGGTTCTCATATAAGTAATAACCCCCATCACACCCTCATGAGTATTTACTCCCTCATAAAGTTTTTGAGCTATCATCATAGTTTTTTTAGGGTTAAATCCCAAACGATTGCTTGCACTTTGTTGTAAGGTTGAAGTCATAAAAGGTGGAGGTGGAGCAATTTTTCTTTCTTTGCTTTCTATATCGCTTATAGCATAATTTTCATTTTTACACGCTTCAAAAACAAGCTTTGCACGATCTTTATTTGTAAGAGTAAGCTTTTCTATCTTTGCTTTATCAAATTCGACAAGTTCTGCATTTAAATCCTTTTGAAATATCATATCTATACTAAAATATTCCAAAGGAACAAAAGCACGAATTTCTTTTTCACGATCGACTATGATCTTTAAAGCTGCACTTTGAACACGGCCCGCGCTTAAGCCTCTTTGAATTTTTTGCCCTAGCAAAGGACTTAATTTATATCCTACAATACGATCTAATAAACGCCTAGTTTGCTGAGCATTAACAGAATTCATATCAAGTTTTCTAGGATTTTTTAAAGCATTTTCGATAGCATTTTTGGTAATCTCATGAAAAACGATACGCGGTAAGACATTTTCATCTTTGCCTATAGCTTTTGCAATATGATAGGCTATAGCCTCTCCTTCTCTATCCTCATCGGTTGCTAAATAAATCTCTTTTGCTCCCTTTGCTTTTTCCTTAAGTTCTTTAACTAAAACACTATGATCGCTTGTGATTCTATACTCAGGGATAAATTCATCATTTTCTATTTTTATACCAAAACTTGATTTAGGTAAATCTCTTATATGCCCTTTAGAAGCTATGACTTCATATTCTTTGCCCAAAAAATTGCCTATAGTTTTTGCTTTTGCAGGAGATTCGACTATGATCAAATTTTTTTTCATTTGCTACTGCCTTTGTAAATTTCATTAAAAATACTATTAATAATTAAAGATAAATAATTTCTATAAAAAATTAAAAGCTGAATTTAGCTAAAAATTTTTGAAATTCTACTTATAATGAAAGATATTTTATCTATACAAATGAAAAACAGGAGTATAAATTACAAATAGAAGTAATTTTAAATACAAAAGAAAAATTTTTGAGTATAATAAAACTAAAAAGGTTCAAATATGAAGAAAAAATCTTATAAATTTCACCCCAATGATACAAAATTAGATAAAAAAATAGTTGAGATCACAGAAAAATCAGGCTTTAAAATCGCAGTATTTTCCATGGCGGCAATGACTATGCTAGGAAGCGTGGTAATCTCATCAGCACTGCCTGCAATCAATAGACATTTTGAAGATATTTTAATCCAATCAGGTGCAAATATGCAAACAAATTTTACCCTAGCACATCTTGATATTTTAGTGCGTTTAGTATTAACCCTACCTGCTATTTTCGTTGTGATTTTATCTCCTTTTGCAGGAATTTTAATGGATAAACTGGGTAAATTAAAATTTGTTTTTCCTGCAATGATTGTTTGGACACTTGCTGGAGTAAGTGGTTTTTTCTTAAATAATATCTATGCCATACTCACTTCAAGAGCTATTTTTGGGATGGCAACGGCTTTTATAATGACGGGTGCTTCGGCTTTGCTGGGAGATTATTATAGTCGTGGTGGCTTTAACCGTAGAGAAAATGCCTTAAGTCTTCAAGGCTTTTTTTGTGCGGTAGGTGGTGCAGTGTTTATCTCTATAGCGGGCTTTGTTTCAAGTTATTCTTGGCGCTATCCTTTTTTGGTTTATGGGCTTGGAATTTTAATCACCCTCATAGCCATGATTTATCTTTTTGAGCCAAGAAAATTTAAATTTTACAATCATACAAAGATAGAAGAAAAAACTAATTACTGGAAATTTTTTCCTATTTATTTTATAGGATTTTTTATCATGGTGGTTTATTATATATCCCCTACACAACTTCCTTATTATATAGAAGAGCATCTAGGCTTAGATCCTAAATTTATAGGGATTTCAATGTCAATTTCTGCACTTTGTTATGGTATTTTTTCTCTAAGTTACAAATATATCATGCGTTTTTTAAGTATTAAAATGATTTATATTGCTACTTTATTCATTGTGGGCTGTTCTTTTTTGATACTCTTTTTGATTGATGATTTTATCGCTGTTTTATTTGCTTTAGCCTTGCTTGGAATGGGTGGAGGTATCATGCTTGTAAATAACACTGCTTATCTTTTTTCAATCTGTCCTGAAAATGCACGAGCTAGAGCTTATGGAATTTTAGCTAGTTGTATATTTTTAGGGCAATTCTTAAGCCCGATTATCTCTCAGCCTATAGTAAGACAATTAGGACTTGTTGATGCGTTTTTAATATGGGCTATTTTAAATTTTATAGTTTGTATTGTATTTTTATTTTTAAAACAAAGATGAAAAATCGCTTTTTATAGAAAGTATAAAACACAAGGAGATATCTCCTCCTTGTGTTAAAAGTTTATAAACCTATTGCATTTAAGGTTTGGTATTTATTCATATAAATTTGAGCTTCAATTTTTCTCATTGTATCCAATGCAACTTGAACTACAATCAATACAGAAGTACCTCCAAAATTAAAAGGTACACCCATGAATTTAACCAAAACCCAAGGCAAGGTTGCTACAAGTCCTAAATAAATAGAACCCGATAAAGTAAGACGAGAAGCTACTTCATTAAGATAATTTGCTGTCCCTTCGCCTGGACGAATTCCAGGGATAAAACCCCCTTGTTTTTTAAGATTTTCCGCTATATCCTTAGCATTAAATACTATAGAAGCATAAAAATACGCAAAGAAAATCACAAACAAGAAAGTCAAAACATGAAATAAATAACCATTTGGATTCAAAAAGTCATTGATAGCTTGCAAATACGGATTTGTACTTGTTTGCAAAATAGTCGTAGGAAACATTAAAATAGCGCTAGCAAAAATCGGCGGAATAACTCCACTTAAATTGATTTTAATTGGAATATAGTTCATAATACGCTTATTTTGATTTTGCATTACTACTTTACGCGAGTACGAAATAGGAATTCTTCTTTCTCCAAGCTCTACATATATAATCACGCCAATAGTGATTAAAATCAAAGCAAGGATAACAAAAGCGGTTAAGAAATTCATTTCGCCTGAATTTATCTGTCCTACTGTACCCGAAATAGCCCTTGGAATTCCTGAAACAATACCTGCAAAAATAATCAAAGAAATACCATTTCCTATACCTCTTTGTGTGATTTGTTCACCTATCCACATCAAAAGCATAGTTCCTGCGAGCATAGAAATTGCACAAAGCGCAATAAACATATTTAAATTTTCTATCATTATAGCGCCTGCTCCACCTCTTCCATGTAAACTTTGAAGTCCTATAGCCACACCGATACTTTGAACTAAAGTGATTACTATAGTTGCATAACGGATAATTTGCATATATTTTTGCATACCATCGCGTTCTTTTTTCATTTTACCGATATTTGGGAAAGTAGCTGCTAAAAGCTCCATGATAATCGAAGCAGTAATATAAGGCATAATACCTAAAGAAATGATAGAAAAGCGTTCTGCTGCCCCACCACTAAAAACATTAAATAAACCCAAAGCATTGTTTTGATTATTGTTAAAAAATTCCGCAATCACATCAGCATTGACGCCAGGAACTGGCACATAAGCCAGAACCCTATAAGCAAACAAGAAAGCTAAGGTGATTAAAATCTTATTCGTCAATGCCTTATTCATTATTTTGATCCGGTGACGCTGATATTCTCGTCTTTAATTTTTGATGCTAAGTCTTTTGCACTTGCACCGATTAATTTAATTTTAGTAACAGACTTTGAAATTTTATGAACGCTTTTGATGCTTTCAATTGTAATTTCATTAAGCTCTTTTACGGCTGTGATTTTTTCAACATTAATCACATAAGGTTTTGCGATTTTAGAAGTAAAACCAACTTTTGGTAATCTTCTTTGAAGAGGTTGCTGACCTCCTTCAAAACCTCTTTTTTCATTATAACCCTTTCTAGCGGTTTGACCTTTGCCCCCTTTAGTGGCGGTTTTACCCATTCCACTTCCTTGGCCACGGCCTATTCTTTTGGTTTTATGCGTTGATCCCGCTGCTTTTGTCAAATTCATCTTCTTATCCTTTTAGCATTGTTAAAGCTTTGATTGTAGCACGAACCACGTTAGCTGAGTTATTTGAACCTAAAGACTTAGTTAAGATATCTTTAATACCCGCAAGCTCTACGATAGGACGAGTAGAACCACCCGCGATAACTCCCGTACCTTCGCTAGCTGGTTTAAGTAAAATTCTACTTGCGTTGTATTTTACTTCAACATCGTGAGCAATAGTTGATCCTTTAGTTTTTACTTCAACGATATTTTTAAATGCATCATCAACTGCTTTGCGAATAGCATCAGGAACTTCTTTAGCCTTGCCATAACCAACACCTACTAAACCTTTGCGGTTTCCAACAATAACTAAAGCAGTAAATCTAAATCTTCTACCACCTTTAACAACCTTAGTAACTCTGCCGATATCGACGATTACTTCTTCAAATTCTTCTCTATTATATTTTTCCATCGATTTACCCCTTATAGCCTAATACCATTTTCTCTTAAAGATTCAGCTAATGCTGCAATTACTCCGTGATATACATAACCATTTCTATCAAACACAGCTTGTTCTATTTGCTTAGCTTTTAAAACTTTAGCAAATTCAGTAGCGATTTTTTTAGCACCTTCTTTGTTTGCTTTAACGCCAAGTTTGCGTCCATCTACTGCTGCTAAAGTTACAGCTTTAACATCATCAATCGCTTGGATATAAAGAGTTCTATTTGATTTAAAAACAGAAATTCTTGGGAAGTTTTCACATCCTGAAATTTTTGCTCTAATTCTTTTTTTTCTTTTAATTCTTAAAGTTAGTTTTCTTTTTAGTACATTTGCTCTCATTGCCTATCCTTACTTTTTAGATGTCTTACCAGCTTTGCGGATAATGCGTTCATCAGAATACTTAACGCCTTTTCCTTTATATGGCTCAGGTGGTCTAAATTCACGAATTTGAGCAGCAACTTGTCCTACTACTTGTTTATCACTTCCTTTAATGATAACATTGTTTTTATCCACAGTGATTTCAATTCCTTCTGGAATATCATAGTTGATAGGATGTGAAAAACCAAGGCTTAATTCTAAAACTTTACCTTTTAAAGCAGCTTTATAACCCACTCCGTTGATTTCAAGAGTTTTTGAAAAACCTTGAGTTAAGCCTACAACGATATTGTAAGCTAAAGCTCTATAAGTTCCCCAATATGCTCTACTTTGTCTATCTTCACCTTTAGGAGAGAAAAGAATGTTATTATCTTTAATCTCAACATTTACATTTGCTTTTGTATCAAGCTCTTTTGCTAAATTTCCTTTTTTAAATTTAAGCAAATTTCCTTCTAGTTTAACCTCTACTCCACTAGGGATAGCGATTGGTTGTTTACCTATACGAGACATATTTTTCCTTTTTATTTGTCTAGGATATTTCTACTTTTTTAAAAGAATGGATACCCAATGCCATAAAAAGCAGATTTTTACCAAATGGTACATAAAATTTCGCCGCCAACACCTGCTTTATAAGCTTCATCATTTGCTAAAACGCCACGACTTGTGCTAACTACGATAGTACCATAACCGTTTTTAAATCTTTTAATTTCTTCTTTACCCTTATAAACACGACGACCTGGTTTAGAAACTCTTTTAAGTTCGTTAATAACGCTTTTACCTTTTTCATCGTATTTTAAAACTACATTGATAAATTTCTTTTTATCTTCTTCGATAACATTAAAACTTTCAATATACCCTTTAGCTTGGAAAATTCCAACTAAAGCTTCAACAACTTTAGAATGCAAAAGCTTGGTTGTTTCAAGCTTTCTCATTCCGGCATTGCGAATTCTTGTTAGTGAATCTGAAATTATATCATTTATCATTTTATTTCCTTACCAGCTTGCTTTTTTAAGACCTGGAATCAAGCCTTCATTACCCATTTTTCTTAGGCAAACTCTACAAATTCCAAAATCTCTATAAACCGAATGCGGACGCCCACAAATTTGGCATCTTGTATAGCCTCTTACTTTGAATTTAGGTTTGCGTGCCGCTTTTGCAATCATTGATTTTTTAGCCATCTTACTTTCCTTTTGTAAATGGCACACCGATAAGTTCTAACAACTTTTGTGCCTCTTTATCGTTTTGTGCTGTTGTAACTATAGAAATGTTCATACCATGAGTTCTTAAAATTTTATCATACTCAACTTCTGGGAACATCAACTGCTCATCAAGACCGAAATTGTAATTTCCTCTTCCATCAAAACCATCTCTACTTAAACCTCTAAAGTCTTTCACTCTTGGTAAAGCAATAGAAATTAATTTATCAAGAAAAGCAAACATATTTTCTTTTCTTAAAGTTACCATTACACCTACAGGAAAACCTTCACGCACTTTAAATCCTGCAACTGATTTTTTAGCTTTAGTAATCACAGCCTTTTGTCCTGCTATCAAAGAAATAGTATCTGCAACATTTTGCAATACTTTTTGATCTTTAGCCAACTCACCAGCACCTACGCTGATAACTACTTTTTCGATCACAGGGATAAGCATAGGATTTTTAATATCAAATTCTTTAACCAATGCAGGTTTAATGCTTTGATTATATTTTTCTTTTAATCTCATCATCGCTTACTCCTGAACTTTTGCCACATTGGAAATATCCATTGGCATTTCTTTATTGATAAAACCACCATTTGGGTTTTTCTCACTCGGCTTAATAGCTTTTTTAGCGATTTTACATCCTTCAACTACCACTTTAAGTGTTTTTGGATATACCGCTAAAACTTTACCTGTTTTACCTTTATCATCGCCTGTGATAACCTTAACGCTATCACCTTTTTTGATTTTTAATTTAACCGCCATTATAATACCTCCGGTGCTAGTGAAACGATTTTCATAAAGCCACCATATCTAACTTCTCTGCCCACTGGCCCAAAGATACGAGTTCCGATAGGCTCTCTTTTGTTGTCAAGAATAACCGCAGCATTTTCATCAAAACGAATCAAAGAACCATTATCTCTATGAATTTCTTTTTTAGTTCTAACGATAACCGCTTTTACCACTTGACCTTTTTTAACTTTTCCATTTGGTAAAGCTTTTTTAACAGATGCAACGATTACATCACCTACGGTAGCGTATCTTCTTTTGCTACCCCCTAAAACCTTGATACACATTAATTCTTTTGCACCGCTATTATCAGCAACTGCAAGTCTTGTAAAACTTTGAATCATTACTCAACTCCTGTAGCTAATACAGATTTTAAGCGAAATGATTTTCTTTTAGAAAGTGGTCTACATTCAACCGCCACAACGGTATCTCCCACTTTAGCTTCATTTCTCTCATCATGAATTAGATATTTTTTAAAGCGTTTAACAATTTTTCTATATCTTGGATGAACCACTTTTCTTTCAACCAAAATACTCGCTGTTTTCTCACCTGCGATTTTCACAACAACGCCTTGTATTTCTCTTTTAAATGCCATTTTTTATCCTTATTTTAAAGCGTTAATTGCTGTATTGATTCTAGCAATGTCTTTTTTTACTTGGCTAATCTCTTTTGGATTAGTAAGTTGCATTGTTTTTAGCTTTTGTTTTAAAGTGAATAAAAGCACCTTTTTTTCTTTTAGCATTGTTGCAAGCTCAGCTGCTGTTTTATCTTTAATCTCAGTATATTTCATTTTGGCTCTCTCTTGTAACAAACTTAGTTTTAAATGGAAGTTTATGCATAGCTAAAGTCAATGCTTCTCTTGCCATTTCTTCGCTTACTCCTGCCATTTCATAAATGATACGACCTGGCTTGATATTCATTACCCATTCCTCAACAGCACCTTTACCTTTACCCATACGAGTTTCTAAAGGTTTTTTTGTCAAAGGCTTATCTGGGAAAACTCTAATCCAAGTTTTTCCTTGTCTTTTAACAAAACGAGTTAAAGCGATACGCGCTGCTTCGATTTGGCGTGAGTTAATGCGTCCTGCTTCAGTTGCTTTTAATGCAAATTCACCAAAAGTAAATTCTGTTCCACGATTAGCATAACCTCTGTTACGCCCTTTCATCATTTTGCGATATTTAGTTCTTTTTGGCATTAACATGATTATTTACCCCTTCTTGTGCGTCTTGGCTTTTTAGCTGGAGCACTTTCTTCTGTTTTTTCAGTTTGTAAGCCTTTTTGCAATACTTCACCTTTAAAGATCCAAACTTTAACACCTATGTTTCCATAAGTAGTTCTAGCTTCTGCAAAACCGTAATCGATTTTTGCTCTTAAAGTATGAAGTGGCACACGACCTTCAAGATACCATTCAGTTCTTGCCATTTCAGCACCGCCTAAACGACCAGAAACTGAAACTTTAATCCCTTTAGCACCTGCTTTTTGTGCGCCTTGAATTACTTTTTTCATTGCTCTTCTAAAAGCGATTCTTTTTTCAAGTTGAGTTGCAACGCTTTCAGCAGCAAGTTGAGCTGAAGCACCCGCTTTTCTTTCTTCTTTGATGTTGATATTTACATCTTTACCGATTAAATCTTGCAATTCTTTTCTTAAATTATCAACATCGCTACCTTTTTTACCAATGATAATACCTGGTCTTGCAGCTACAACAGTTACGCGAAGCTTTTTAGCAGTTCTTTCTACTAAAATTTGGCTGATTCCCGCATAATAAAGTTTTCTTTTTAAGAAAGCTCTGATTTTGTAATCTTCACCGATATTTTCCACTAAATTTGCTTTAGTTGGAAACCATCTTGATTCCCAGTTTCTATTAATTCCTAGTCTTAGACCGATTGGATTTACTTTTTGTCCCATTAGCTTTCCTTTTCTGCCGTTACTTTTTTAGTACTTGTTTTTTTAACAGGAGTTTTTTTAGCTACTGCTTTTTTTGCTTCAGTTTTAACTTCCGCTTTCGCTACTTCTACTAAGATATGTGAAGTAGGTTTTCTAATACGGCTTGCACTTCCTCTAGCACGCGGTCTAAATCTTTTTAATACAGCACCAGCATCTACACGACAACTTTTTACCACTACTTCGTTCGCTTCAAAACCGCCGTTTGCTACTGCACTTGAAATTGCATTAGCTATATATTTAGCACCCTTGTTTGGCATAAATTTTAAACTAGCCATAGCTAATTCTGCATTCATCCCCTGAACTTCTCTAGCAATCAATCTTGCTTTAGTTGGAGATAATCTTATGAATTTAATTAATGCTTTACTCATATCTTATCCCTTACTTACCAATTTTCTTTTGCACAGAACCTTTATGGCCTTTAAATGTGCGTGTTGGAGCAAATTCGCCAAGTTTATAACCGATATGATTTTCAGTGATATAAACGGGAATAAAACTTTTGCCATTATGAACATTGAAAGTTAAACCTATCATATCAGGAATGATAGTACTTCTTCTAGACCAAGTTTTAATGGGTTTATTATCATTAGCCTTTTTAGCAGCGATGACTTTTTTCATTACATGATCATCAACAAAAGGACCTTTTTTTAGTGATCTAGCCATCTTACTTTCCTTTTCTTCTTGAAATTATTAGCTTATCGCTAGCTTTTTTACGACGAGTTTTCGCACCTTTGGTTGGTTTACCCCATGGAGTTACTGGATGACGACCTGAATTTTTCTTACCTTCACCCCCACCGTGCGGGTGATCTACTGGGTTCATTGCAGAACCACGAGTTTGTGGACGAATACCTCTGTGGCGATTTCTACCTGCTTTACCGATAGTCACATTTGCCCATTCTTCGTTACCTACTTCGCCTATACTTGCCATACATTCAGCTAGAACTTGTCTCATTTCACCGCTTGCAAGTCTTAAGATAACATATTTTTCTTCTTTACCCATTAATTGAGCATAAGCTCCTGCTGAGCGGATCATTTGACCACCTTTGCCTGGCTTTAACTCAACATTATGAACAATAGTACCCACAGGAATGTTTTTAAGTTTCATTGCATTACCTGGTTTAATATCAAGTCCGCTTTCAGCAGCTGCAACGATATCACCAACGCTTAATCCACGTGGTTGAAGAATATATCTTTTTTCCCCATCTTTATAAGCAATCAAAGCAATTCTACAATTTCTGTATGGATCATACTCGATCGCTTCTACTTTACCTTCTATACCGAATTTACGACGTTTAAAATCAATAATTCTGTAAAGTTTTTTAGCACCCGCTTCTTTATGACGACTTGTAATTCTTCCATAGCTGTTACGACCTGCGTGTGCTGGAAGTTTAACAAGTAGTGAGCGTACACTTGGTTTAGCTGTAATATCTTCAGAACTTAAACCTGTAATATATCTTCTACTTGGAGTATATGGTTTATAAGTTTTAATTGCCATTTTAAGCCTCCGCATTTTCTAAGCTAACACCTTCAGGTAGCTTAACATAGAATTTTTTATAATCGTTTCTTTGACCTAAACGACCTCTAAAACGCTTAACTTTTCCATCCATTCTTAAAGAATTGATGCTTTTTGGAGTTACACCAAAATACTCTTTTAAAACCGCTTTTAAGCCTGTTTTAGTCATTTTTGGCGAAGTTTGAATAACTACGACACCTTGCTCTTGCAAATTCAAACTTTTTTCTGTGTAAAGTATAGTCTTTATATCAGTAATATCTGCCATAATTATCCCTCTTTTGTAATAGATTCTAACGCTGATTTTTCCATAATAACAGCATTAAATACAGATACTAAATAAGCATTTACTTCAGTTACATCAACTACATAGCAATTTGCTAAATTTCTGTAAGCTAAAAGTGTTTTTTCATCTAGTAAATCTTTAACGATTAAAGCATCTTTGACGCCAAGTTTTTTAATCACAGCGTTTGCATCTTTTGTTTTACCACTTTCAATAGCCAAAGAATCAGCAGTAAATAACACACCTTTAGCTGCTTTATCTGCTAAAGCTCTTTCAAGCGCCAATCTTTTTTGTTTTTTATTTACTTTTTGGAAGTAGTTTCTTTCATTTGTTGGACCAAAAGCAACCGCACCGCCTACCCAAACGTTAGTTCTTGTTGAACCCGCTCTAGCACCGCCACGACCTTTTTGTCTCCAAGGTTTTTTACCACCACCACTTACATCACTTCTACCTTTAGTATGAGCTGTATTTGCTCTTAAACTTGCAAGGTAAGATTTTACATACAAGTAAAGATTGTGTGAATTTACTTCCGCATATTTTGAAGGTAAATCAAGTTCACCTGCTTTTTCTAATTTATCATTTAAAACAACTACTTTACTCATTTTGCAATCCTTATTTTACCCATAGCACCATTATAACCTGGTACTGCACCTTTAACTACTAAAATTTTGTTTTCAGCATCATAAGATACAACTTCGTTTTTAACGGTCACTTTAGTATTTCCATAGTGTCCTGCCATTTTCATACCTGGTTGAACACGACCTGGCCATTCTCTATTGCCAATAGATCCGTGGCGTCTGTGAAATCTAGAACCGTGACTTGCTGGACCCCCTGCGAAGTTATGTCTTTTCATAACACCGCTATAACCTCTACCTTTAGTGTTAAAGCTTACTTTTAAAATTTTTGCTTCATTTAATGGAGTTTCATCTAAATCTCCTGCTTCAGTATTTGCTACTTCTAAAGTCGCAAATCTATTGTATTCTGCAGAAAGATTATACTTTTTTTGTTGTCCTGCGACACATTTATTACTTGCTTTACCTTTTGGATATGCTACTAAAGCCTTTCCGCCTTCAACTTCACATACTTTTGCATTTACAACTCTTAGTAAAGTTACAGCGATACTTGGATTAGTAATTGTTCTGCTCATTCCGATTTTTTCTACAATATATTCCATATCTTATCCTTACTTACCCATAGCTCTTACTTCAACGCTTACTTCTGGCGCTAAATCAAGCTTAGTTAAAGAATCAACTGTATCTGGAGTCGCTGCTACTATATCTAGCATACGTGCGTGAATTCTTATTTCAAACTGCTCACGAGAATCTTTGTTAATGTGTGGAGATTTTAAAACTGTATAGCGTTTGATTTTAGTAGGCATTGGTATCGGACCTCTGATATCCGCACCTGTTCTTTTAACAGCTTCTACGATTGCTGCAACTGTTCTGTCTAGTACTCGATGGTCATAAGCTTTTAGCTTAAGCCTAATTCTTTCCATAATATTTCCTTTAAAAAGAACTCGTTAGTTAAAAACTAACCAATTTATAAAAATTGAAATGAGAGTATATAAAATCTTGTTTTCAAAGTCAAGGAATTTGATGAAATTTTTCTATTATTTTCCTTTTAAAAAGGATAAAAATAGAATTTTTAGAATTTAAAAATTATCATTATTTTTTAAATTTTTGTATATAATGGTCAATATCTTATTTCATTAAATTTTAAAAAATCTCTTAATTTTTCATATTCGCCATTTTCTAAATAACGATATTTTCCCGCCTTCAACATACCAAGATCTAAAGCCCCAAAAGCAACACGCTTAAGATCCATGACTTCAAGATCAAAATATCCAAAAAAGCGTCTAAGCTCTCTATTTTTACCTTCATTTATAACCACTCTAAGCTTAGTATAGCCTCCACTTGATCCAAAAATTTCAAAGTCTATAAAAGGAGCAAAACTCATAGAGGTAATTTTAGTTTTTGCATGTGCGCCTTTTTTTTCATTTTTAATCTCAAGTCCATTTTGCATGGCTTCGATGACTTGTTTGCTCACCGTGCCTTTAACTTTAAGGTAGTATTCTCTTTCTAAATCGCTATGCATTAAAGCATCGGCAATCACAGGAGAATCTGTAAGCAAAAGTAAGCCTTCACTTGCATAATCCAGCCTACCTACGCTAAGCCAAGTACTAAATTGTCTTGGCAAGGTATCATATATAGTTTTTCTTCCACGATCGTCTTTTTTACTGACAATTTCACCTTTTTGTTTATGGTAGATTATCACGCTAAATTGCGTTCTTTTTTGTACTCTTTTACCTTTAACAAAAACTTTATCATCAAATTTAACTTCATCGCTTAAAAGGGCAATTTTGTTGTTTATTTTTACTAAGCCTTGTTTGATAAGTTCATCGGCTTCACGGCGTGAATAGCGGGTGTTATGGGATATAAATTTATTAATTCTCATTTGATCTTCCTTAAAAAGGGCGTTTTTGCCCTTTTTTACATTACAAAAATAGTTGGAACTATGGTTGGGTATTTTTTAATCTTTCTAAAGATGTGTTTTCTTAAAACTTGGCGGATTTGATTTTCTAAAAATCTTGGATCATTGAGTACTTCATCTTTAACATTGATGAAAAATTGTCCTAAAACTTCAGCCATATCTTTGCTAAAAGCATGATCGTGTTTGTCAGCTACTAGCCCATAGCTAAATACTCTTGGTTTGTTGATCAGTGTTTTTGTAGCTTTGTCAATTTGTGCGATAATAACTACTATACCACTATCTGCAAGTTTTTGACGATCTATAACTACATCATCGGCGATTTGTTTATTGATTTGATTATCTACAAAAACTTTACCTGTTTTTACGGTTTTTATGCGTTTAACATATTTTTGACAAAGCTCTACTTGATCGCCATCGCTCATGAGATAAATATTTTTTTCAGGAATTCCACATTTTATAGCTGTTTCTTTGTGTTTATTGATATGATTGTATTCTCCATGTACTGGCAAGAAGAATTTAGGCTTAACTAGAGTAAGCATTAATTTTTGCTCTTCTATACTTGCATGCCCGCTTACATGAATTTCGCTAAATTCCTGATACGCTACTTTAGCACCCGCTTTTAAAAGATAATCAAGCACCGCTGAAACACTCGCTTCATTGCCTGGGATAGCTTTAGCTGAAATGATGATTTGATCGCTTGGCTTTATTTTTATAAATTTATGCTCATCTGTTGCCATTCTATAAAGCGCACTCATAGTTTCACCTTGACTTCCTGTGGTTACGATAAGCACTTCATTGTCTTTATACTTGCTAACCTCATCTGCATCAATAAAAATTTTTCTATCGAGCTTAATATAACCTAATTCCATAGTGGTATAAAGATTTCTCTCCATAGAACGACCGATAACACAAACTTTTCTGCCGTATTTTAAACCATAAGTAATAGCTTGATAAACACGGTGGATGTTTGAGCTAAAAGTACTCATGATCACCCTACCCTTAGTGCGTGCAAAAATTTGATCAAAAGTCGGTCCTACAGAACTTTCACTTTTAGTATAGCCTTCTTTGTACGAATTTGTACTATCGCTTAAAAGACATAAAACCCCTTCTTCTCCATAATGTGCCAAACGTCCTAAGTCTGTTGGATAGCCATCCATTGGAGTTTGATCAATTTTAAAATCACCTGTGTGGATAATCGTTCCTGCTTTTGTTTTGATCGCAAGTGCTGAAGCATCAATGATAGAATGCGTGATGTGGATCCACTCTATATCAAATTCGCCTATCTCATAAACACGGCGTTTTTCTACAGGGCGAAACCATTTGCGTTCTGCTTTTAAGCCATGTTCTTCAAATTTGTTTGAAATCATTCCTAAAGCCAAAGGTGTAGCGTAGATAGGAAATTGGAATTCTTTAAAGAAATAAGGCACTGCACCGATATGATCTTCGTGTGCATGAGTGATCACTATACCACGAATTTTATCTTTAATTTTTCTTACATAGTCAAAATCAGGGATAATAATATCTACCCCATGCATAGTTCCATCAGGAAAACTCATACCTATATCTACTATAATTGCATCTTTATTGGTTTCAAAAACACTGATATTTCCACCGATTTCCCCTAAGCCACCTAGTGGAGTGATGCGAATTTTATGCTCGCTAGAATTATTGTATTTTAAAGGATGTAAGCGATTTTCATGTGAAACACGATTTGCCTCTATACACTCAGCAAGCGCGATTTGCCAATCTTCATTTCCAGTAAGTTTAGAAGGGAGATTGCGATTTCTTTTTTTCTTTTTCTCACTTGGTTTTTCTACATTTTCACCCTCTAAAGGTTGAGTATTTGTAGAATTTTTCTTGGTATTTATCTTTTCGTTGTTAGAAAATTCATGAGTTGAATTTTGAGAATTTTCACTGATAGAATCGGCTAATTTTTTTCTACGATTTCTGTATTTATAGCGCTTGTTGTTTTTTGAATTTGAGTTAGGATTGTTTGTATTTTCACTATTTCCTTTGTTGTTTTCGTTCATATTCTTCCTTTACTTTTTCGTAAATTTTAAGGTATGAATCGACGCAAAGTTCATGTGGGCGTAAATTTAAATTGAGTTTTAACTCTTGAAAAAGCTCTGTTAATTTAGCTTTATGAATTTTTAAATTCCCTAATAATTGTTTTCTTGGCGCTTTAAAACAATCTTTCAAAAAAGCTTTAAAAGCATGAATTTCACAGAGATCCTGATAAGCTCTGAATTTAATCATTTTCATCACTGCTGATACTACTTTTGGCGGTGGATTAAAACATTCAGGCTCTACATCAAACAGTATTTCTCGTTCACAAATCATAGCACTTAAAACTCCAAGAGCTGAAAAATCACTTTCTCCACTATGAGCACAGAATTTCAATGCCATTTCTTTTTGAACCATTACTATCAAACCTGAGCAATTTTTATCCTCTAAGGCTTGCAAAATCAAATGACTTGCGACATAGTAAGGTAAATTAGCGACCAAAAAATACTTCTTTTCATCAAAACATGCGAGCTTACTTGCATCTTGATGAAGCAAATTTAATTTTCCACAATCAAGTTCTTTTTGAAATTTCTTACGCAAAATAGGTATAAGATCATCATCTATCTCATAAGCCTTTACATGAGAAACTTTTAAAAGCTCTTGCGTCAAATCACCTAAGCCAGGCCCAATCTCTACTATATTTTCAGTATCTTTGGGTATGGCTTGGATGATTTTTGATAAAATACTTTTATCGTTTAAAAAATTTTGTCCGTAATGTTTTTTTGCTTTCATCATAATAGTTTTTTATTTTAGCTAAAAATTCTTAATTTTAAGCCTTTTTAGCTAAAATTCTTGCTAAATTATTTTTAGGATATGTGAATGATAGTTTGTGCGGGTGGAAATGAAAATTTTTCTTTTGCCAAAACCATAGGTATAGGTTTGGTAGAATCAACCTTTCATTTAACACAACTTTGCTTAAAAGAAAAACCTTCAAAACTTATATTTATAGGAACATGTGGACTTTACGATAAAGGAGAAATTCTAGGAATTTATAAAAGTTCTCATGCTTGTAATATTGAATTTTCTTATATTTCTGATCAATTCTACACTCCTGCAAACATTGAAATCAAACTCAACAATCAAAATGTTTCTCGTGAAACAATCAAAGTCAATTCTTCTAATTATATTTGTCAAAATTCAAAAGCAGCAAAAGAATTTGCAAAACTAGGTTTTTTTGCTGAAAATATGGAAGCTTTTTCGATTTTAAGCGTGGCTAAAAATTTAGATATAGATGCAGAATGCATTTTATGTGCGACTAATTTTTGCAATGAAAATGCTCATGAAGATTTTATAAAAAATCATCAAAAGGCAAAAGAAAAACTAGAAGAATATTTAAAAATTAATCATTATATTTAGCAATCAAAGGAAAGCGATCTTGAAAGAACTCATTAATATCTTAGACTTTTTACCTGAAGAATTGGAAGAAAAAATCAAGCCTATGTTTCGCGTGAAACAAATTTATCAATGGATATATCAAAAATATGCAAATAATTTTTCCGATATGTCAAGTCTACCAAAAGATTTGCGTTTAGAACTTGCGCAAACTTACCATTTCTCTCCTCTTAAATGCGTTAAAAATGAACAAAGCAAAGATGGAAGTATCAAATATCTTTTTGAACTTATCGATGGCTTAAGGATAGAAAGTGTACTTTTGCCTATGAAAGAAGAACAATTTGACGAAGAGGGTAAAAGAATTTCACATACAAGATATACTATTTGCGTTTCTTCCCAAGTAGGCTGTAAAAGTGGCTGTAGTTTTTGCCTTACTGCCAAAGGAGGCTTAAAAAGAAATTTGAGCGCGGGAGAGATAGTCGGACAAATTTTATGGATCAAAAAACAAAACAATATCCCCTATGAGCGTCGTGTCAATATAGTCTATATGGGCATGGGAGAACCTCTTGACAATCTTAAAAATGTTTCCAAGGCAGTTAAAATTCTCTCTCAAAATGATGGACTTGCTATCAGCCCTCGGAGACAAACCATAAGCACAAGTGGTTTAGCAAAGCAAATCAAAGAGCTGGGTGAAATGAATTTAGGCGTCTTGCTTGCCATCTCCCTTCACGCGGTTAATGATGAACTCCGAACCGAACTCATGCCTATAAATAAAGCTTATAATATAGCTGCGATCATGGATGCTGTGCGTGCTTTTCCTATAGATCAAAGAAAAAGAGTAATGTTTGAGTATTTACTCATTGATGGCATTAACGATAAACTTGAACACGCAAAAGAACTGGTCAAGCTTTTAAATGGTATAAAAGCCAAAGTGAATTTGATACTTTTCAATCCTCACGAGGGTAGTATTTATCATCGTCCTAAGCTTGAAAATGCGATCAAATTTCAAGATTTATTAAGCACTAAAGGAGTAACTTGCACCATAAGAGAGAGCAAGGGACTTGATATTTCAGCAGCTTGTGGACAACTCAAAGAAAGGGCAAAAGAATTATGACAGCTTTGGATATTTTTCAAATCATTTTTATATTTGTCGTTGTGTTGATAGGTTTTGTGGGTATGATTTGGGTGATTTCTAAAGATAAAAGCAATCGCTAATTGAATAAATCTTTTATTGAAATTTTAAGATATTTAAATTTATAAATAAAACGATGTGCGCTTTGATAAATTTAAATATCAATCAAATTATAATTTTATGATACTATACTCTTATCAAAAGTCTATTTTAAGTTAATTTTATAATAACAAATTCCCCTTGTGTCTTTAAATTTGATTATTTTTTTGATTATTTCGAGATAAATTTTTAAACATTAATCTTTAAAATACAATAATCAAATTTCTATCTTTTATAAAATATACCTTATCTCAAAACCATCTCTTCAAACAAATTTTATTTCAAGCCATATAAAAGATGGTACAAATTTAAATGCCAAAAATTTAAAATAGAACTTAAATTCTAAGATAAAAACAAATTTATAATTTAAAACTATTAAGATAAAATTTGTAATTAAAATAATTTAAGGGTGATTTTTTAAAAGAAGTTTTAAAAATGGTGTCAAGGGGGAGACTTGAACTCCCGACCTCCGGCTTATGAGACCAGCGCTCTAACCAGCTGAGCTACCCTGACATAATAAATCTTTAAAGATCATTTTACAAAATGAAAATGTAATTATACTCTTTTTTACTAAAATTTTATTTAAAGCTTTTTTAGATATAATTTAATTTTTAATTAGACAGGTGTCCGAGCGGTTGAAGGAGCACGCCTGGAACGCGTGTAAAGTGCAAGCTTTCGAGGGTTCGAATCCCTTCCTGTCTGCCACTATTAACTTTTTAACATTAAAATATTATTGTTTTATTAAAAATTAATTTACTACTTAATAATATTTTTGTAAAATATTATAATTTTTTATATGGACTTCACAATGCTACAATCGAGATTATTTATGAATTTAAAAGGCATCGGAATATCTTTTACACCAAGATATTTTTTTCAAACAAAATTGCATAAAATTTTCAATGAAATTTTAAAATATAATGCTAAAGAGCTAGAAGAAATACGAACTCGGGTTAAGTATTACAATCAAATAAATGATTTTTTTACATTAACAGAAAGAGAAAAAATAGGAAAATTTCCTTTTAAAAATACTTCTTATGCTTTTGATGCTTATGAAATTAGTAAATACTTTAATGATGATTTTTTATGGAAAAAAGAATTTGGTGATGTAAAATATACTTTTAAAGAGCCGGCCATTTGTAAATCAAGACCTTTAGAAAATAATACAAACAACATTTTATTAAAACTTGATAAAAATAGGCATTTTTGTTTTTTAAAAGACAATATAAAATATGAAAATAAAAAAGATATAGCAATTTTTAGAGGTGCTGTATATCAAAAACATAGAAAAGAATTTTTTGATTCTTATTTTGGTAGAACTTTTTGCGATATAGGAGATACTTCAAAACAACCTAGCCAATGGAAAAAAACTTTTTAAACAAAAAAGAACAAATGAAATATAAATTTATAATTTCTTTAGAGGGTAACGATGTAGCAAGCAACTTAAAATGGGCTATGAATTCTAATTCTTTAGTTTTAGCTCCAAAAATAACTTGCGAAACTTGGTTTATGGAAGGAACTTTAAAACCAAATTACCATTTTGCTTTAATTGATAATGATAACTTAACTACAGTAATCGAACATTTTATCAGTCATCCAAAAGATGCGCTAGAAATCATTAATAATGCTCATCAGTATGTTAAGAAATTCTTAGATAAGAAAAAAGAATTTTATATAGGGATTTTAGTTTTGACTAAATATTTTTACTATTCTGGGCAACTCGATCTTAACAAAGATGAATGCAAAAGAGAAATTTTAGAATTAATCAAATAATTTAAAATTCTTTTATATTTTATTTTTATAACTTTTAATAAGAATTTTAAATTTGGTTTTCAGCCAAAAAAAAGTAATATTGCGCTAAAATTTTTTAGAAAATTCTAAGGGGCATTAGCTCAGCTGGGAGAGCACAACGCTGGCAGCGTTGGGGTCAGCGGTTCGAACCCGCTATGCTCCACCATGGTTCCGTAGCTCAGTTGGTAGAGCACTACCTTGACATGGTAGTGGCCGTTGGTTCAAGTCCAATCGGAGCCACCATTTTTCATTTCTTTCAATTTCTTCAACTTTCAAAAAATACCTTAAAAGCACTATATATAAACAAACTAAAGGATTTTTGATTTCAATTTATTGCTTTTGTGTTATAATGATTTTCAATTAATTAAAGTTCTTTTTGGGGCTTTTAAAACTCAATAGGGTTTTTTGAAGAAATAAAACTTACAAAAAATATTAAAGTTAAACACTAGTATTTACATTACAAAAGGATTTTTATGCAAAATTTTGTCATAGAAAAAGCTACACAAAAAGATTTAAATTCCATACTTAACATAACAAAAGACGCTCTAAATTCCATGAAAGCTATGAATTTTAATCAATGGAATGAACATTACCCTAATGAAGAAATTTTTAAAGAAGATATCAAAGCACAAGAGCTTTATCTTTATAAAGAAAAGGATGAGATTCTAGGCTTTATTTGCATCAATGAAAAATTCGAACCCGAATTTTACGAGCAAATCAACTTTAAAAAATCCTACAATAATCTAGCTTTTTATCTGCACCGTTTGGCTGTAAAAGAAAATGCTAAAGGCAAAGGCGTGGCGCAAAAGCTGTTAAATTTTTGTGAAACTTATGCTAAAAATGAAGGAAAATATAGCTTAAGAGCGGATACTCATAGTAAAAATATCCCTATGAATTCGCTCTTTAAAAAATTAAATTTTGAGTTTTGTGGGGCTTTTCATATCCCTTGCTATGAAGATGAATTTTTCGCTTATGAAAAAATCCTAAACCAAAAAGCTTTTTGAGTTTTTCTCATAAGCCTTGATTTGTTCTTCATATTTTAAAGTTAAAGCTATATTATCAAGCCCTTCTAGTAAACAGGTTCTACGAAATTCATCCAAATCAAAAGAAAAAACTTGATCTTTAAAAAATACCTTTTTCTCAAATAAAGAAATTTCTATATTTTTATCTTCAGATTCTTTCAGTTGTTTTATAATGCTTACAACCTCATCTTTAGCAAGCTCTATAGTAAGCAAACCATTTCCTAAAGCATTATTTTTAAAAATATCTGCAAAAGAAGGCGCGATAATAGCTCTTATACCATAATCCACCAAAGCCCAAGGTGCGTGCTCCCTTGAAGAACCGCTTCCAAAATTTTCAAAACTTACCAAGATAGAAGCGTTTTGGTATTCTTTTTTATTGAGATTAAAATCCATATTTAAAACGCTTTCTTTATCGTCTAAATAACGCAAATCATGAAATAAATGCTTACCAAAGCCCTGCTTTGAAACAGCAAGTAAAAATTGCTTAGGGATGATTTGATCTGTGTCGATATTGGCATATTCCAAAGGACAAGCTATACCTTTATGAGTAGTAAATTTTTGCATTTTAAACTCCTAAATATTTTCTATTATCACAAATAACGCCTTCTATGGCACAGGCTGCTGCGCTTGCAGGACTCATTAAGTGGGTGATAGAACCTTTACCTTGTCTGCCTACAAAATTACGATTTGAAGTTGAAGCAACTCTTTGTCCCGCACTTGCTTTATCATCATTCATACCAAGACACATTGAACACCCTGCATATCTCCACTCACACCCTGCTTCGATAAAAATTTTATCAAGTCCTAAATTTTCAGCTTCTTTTCTCACTTGCATAGAACCAGGCACGATTAAAGCTTTAACATCCTTGTGAATTTTACGCCCTTTTAAAATATCCGCAGCTATCTTAAGATCTTCTAAACGCCCATTTGTACAAGAACCTATGAAAACAATATCGATTTTTACCCCTTCTAAGCTTTGATCTTGCTCCAAATTCACATAATCTAAAGCATCAAGTAAAGATTTTTGATCGCTTGGATTGATAAAATCGCTGACTTTTGGAATTCTTTCATTTATAGCAATAACTTGAGAAGGATTAGTTCCATAGCTGATTTGCGGTTGAATTTGGCTTGCATCAAGGACTATACTTTCATCATATTGTGCGCCCTCATCGCTTTTTAAACTTCTCCAATACTCACAATGCTTTTCAAATTCTTCTCCCTTTGGAGCAAATTCTTTCCCTTTTATATACTCAAAAGTAATCTCATCAGGAGCTATCATACCGACTTTTGCTCCAAATTCTATAGCCATATTGCAAAGTGTCATTCTAGCTTCCATACTCAAGCCTTCTATCAACTCTCCACAAAATTCTATAGCATAGCCTGTGCCTTTTGCGGTACCGTATTTTGATATAAGATATAAAATCAAATCCTTAGCATAAACACCCTTTTGAAACTGACCCTTGCATTCTATTTTCATAGTTTTAAGTTTTGCTTGTTTTAAAGTTTGCGTAGCCATTACATGCTCGACCTCGCTTGTGCCTATACCAAAAGCCAAAGCTCCAAAGGCCCCGTGTGTTGCAGTGTGAGAATCCCCACAAACCAAAGTTACACCCGGTAAAGTAAAACCAAGCTCGGGACTTACTATATGCACTATACCTTGATTTTTATCGCCTAGGCCTAAAAGTCTGACTCCAAATTCTTTAGTATTTTGCATCAAAGTCGTAATTTGCTCTTTTGCCATACCTGAACAAGCATCCAAATCTGTGCTTTTAGTCGATACATCATGATCTATAGTTGCTAAAGTCAAATCCGATCTTGCCATTTTACGATTTGCCATTTTAAGACCTGAAAAAGCTTGAGGGCTTGTTACTTCGTGGATTAAATGTCTATCGATATAAAGTATAGGAAGTTCATTTTCCTTTTGATAAACCACATGAGAATCAAACACTTTTTCATATAAAGTTTTAGCCATTGTTATTCTCCTTTAAAATTTCTACTATACAATCTCCCATTTCATCGGTGCTTAAATAAGAATTCGCATTTAAATCCTTAGTCATTTTTCCACGCTCTAAAGCTATGGCTATAGCATTTTCTATATCCCTTGCAGCCTTTTCTTCTTTAAAGCTATATTTTAACATCAAAGCAGCACTTAAAATTTGGGCTATAGGATTGGCTATATTTAAATGAGCTATATCAGGAGCTGAACCACCTGCTGGCTCATAAAGCCCAAAACCTTTATCATTTAAACTCGCAGAACAAAGCAAGCCCAAAGATCCACTTATAGCTGCTAATTCATCGCTTAAAATATCGCCAAAAAGATTAGAACAAAGCATTACATCAAAAGTGCTAGGATTTTTAATAATTTGCATAGCTGCATTATCTACATACATGTATTCTAGCTTGATATCTTCGTATTCTTTTGCAATTTGACCTACTACATCACGCCATAAAATAGAACTTGCTAAAACATTTGCCTTATCAATTAGATGCACTTTTTTATTTCTTATTCTTGCACTTTCAAAAGCAAGGCGTGTAATCCTTTCTATCTCTGCTTTAGTGTAAATTTCAGTATCATAAGCACTTTCTTTGCCCAATTCTTGCTTACCAAAATAAATCCCGCCTGTAAGCTCTCTAACGCACAAGATATCCACACCTTTTTGGATAATTTCATCTTTTAAGGGCGAAGCATGTCTTAAGCTTTCATAAATTTTACAAGGACGCAAATTTGCAAATAAATTAAAATGCTTTCTTAAAGGTAAAAGCGAAGCTCTTTCAGGTCTTTGATCTATAGGTAGATTATCCCACTTAGGTCCTCCTACTGAACCAAACAAAATAGCATCGCTTTGCTCACAAAGCTTTAAAGTCTCATCGCTTAATGCTACCCCATAGGCATCTATACTTGCCCCACCTATCTTCGCTTCTTTTGTTTCTAATTTAAAGCCGTGTTTTTGGGCGACAAAATTTAAAATTTTTAAAGCCTCTTTCATCACTGAAGGCCCTATGCCATCTCCTGGCAAAACTGCTATTTTATAAGTATTCATACTGCTTTCCTTTCTTCAACTTTTAAAGATCGATAAATTGCATTGTAAGCACTGATAAAGGCTTGAGCTGATGCTTCTATAACATCTGTTGAAAGCCCTTTGCCATGAAATTTTCTCCCTTTAAATTCTAAATCCACATCCACTTGCCCTTGTGCATCCACACCTGAACTTTTTGCATTAATGCTATATGCTTTTAAAACAGGGTTTAAGCCTGTGATTCTAGAGATGCAATTAAACACCGCTTCTATGGGCCCATTTCCGGTACAAGCTTCAGTTTTTAATTCTTCTTTTATACGCACACAAACACAAGCTGTTGGGATAGTGCCGCTGATTACGCTTAATTTTTCAAGTACTAATTCATTTTCTTCATCATTTTCATAACTTAAAAACATTAAAGCCTCTAAGTCATAATCATAAACCTGTCCTTTTTTATCCGCAAGGCGTAAAAAACTCTCATAAACTTCATCTAAATTATAAGTTTTTTCATCATATCCTAAATTATCAAGACAAGTTTTAATCATAGCCCTACCGCTTCTTGCAGTCATAAGCATACGATTTTCATGAAGTCCTATGCTGCTAGGGCTTATAATTTCATAAGTTTGTCTATTTTTAAGTACTCCATCTTGATGAATTCCAGAACTATGAGAAAAGGCGTTACTTCCTACTATGGCTTTATGTGAAGGTATGCTTTCATTAGTGATAGCTGAAACTAATTTTGAAGTTTTAGAAATATTTTCACACTTGATATCTGTATAAAAACCTTTTAAATAATCGCTTCTTGTTTTTATCGCCATTACAACTTCTTCCAAAGCGCAATTTCCAGCCCTTTCACCAAGCCCATTCATAGTACATTCTATCTGTCTTGCGCCTTGTAAAATAGCACTTAAGCTATTGCCTGTTGCCATACCTAAGTCATTATGACAATGCACAGAAATAACAGCTTTGTCTATATTGGGTACTTTGTTAAATAAAATTTTGATGATATTAGCAAATTCACTTGGCAAAGTATAACCCACAGTATCAGGTATATTGATAGTTCTAGCCCCTGCTTTGATAGCATTTTCTACCATAAAACAAAGATTATCAATAGGAGTTCTTCCTGCATCTTCACATGAAAATTCCACATCATCAGTATAGTTTCTAGCTCTTGCAATCGCTCTTTGTGCCATAGCTAAAATTTCATCAAAATCTTTTTTTAATTTATCTTGTATGTGCAAAGTTGAAGTGGCTATAAAAGTATGAATTCTAAAAGAATCCGCCACTTTTAAAGCCTCATAAGCGGTATCTATATCTTTATCCAAAGCTCTAGAAAGCGCACAAATGGTTGAATTTTTTACTTTTGAGGCTATATTTTTTACCGCTTCAAAATCTCCTTGTGAAGATACAGGAAAACCTGCTTCTATCACATCAACACCTAAATTTTCAAGCGCTAAGGCAATCTGTAATTTTTGATTTATATTTAAAGAACTGCCTAAGGCTTGTTCACCATCGCGTAAAGTTGTATCAAAAATGATAATTTTATTATTCTTCATATTTTAATCCTTAAAAAACGAGATAAACCGAATGAATTTTATTAAAAATTCAAAAACTTAAAAACAATAGTAAAATAAATAAATTTCAGAAATGATTAAAAAAAATAAAAATTTTAGTTTAGGATGAGTGAGAGTTGCAGCATCAGGTTAAAGTGATTTTCTTTATTTTTTTGCTCTTTGACTTGAATTGAATTTGAATTTTTAAAAACCTGTGTCATTGTCGCCTCCTTCATAAAATTATATAGTTTCGAATTTAGCATATTTTTAGTTAATACACAAAATAAAAATTTACAAATTAAGAAATTTATTGTTATAATTGTAATTTTAAGTAACAAAAAGGATGTTGATGTTAAAAGAGCTTTTAGAAATCAAAAAAGAAATGGAGCCTGTTATCCATGAAGCTAATGTAAAATTAAATGTATTGGCTCGTGAAGTAATAGTTCGTAGAAAAGAGTATGAAATTTACGGACCTATGGTAGATCGTGTCTATCTTGATAATGCAATTTATGTTAAAGTTATGGCAAGTGGGCGCGATGTCAAAACTGATAATGTCCCAATCAAAACAGGTTTTTACATGGTTTTTGTTGCTCCTGAAAAAGAAAGTACAAAAGACATCAAAAATAAACTTAAAGTAGCTTATGAAGGACTTGATAATACATTCATTTCAACGCTCATCCGCTCTTGCCAAAGATTTAAAGAAATCATATCTAAAACCCAAGCTACCCTCTCTAAAGCTTCAAAAATGAATGTTTTAATAAAAACCAATCTAGGAGAAGCAAGCGCGGCTCTTAAATTTAACATCACCATAGAATACACCAAAGAAAACCAAAAATTAACACGCGAAAATACAAAATCGGCAGGAAGTTTTAGAGATACTAGAACTTATATCAATCTTGTAGTAGATAAAAATACTGATTCTCAAATTTGTGAAAAATTGCTAGATGATGTAGAAAGATATTTTATCGGTGGGGGTTGAAATCCTACCGATAAAATACTTCATTAGAATTTGTAAGTATAACCTAAATATAAACCATAATTTGTTTGTCTTGGATCATAAAAATTCGACCCTATAGCTTCTTGGTAATAATTTCTAGTATTGTATTCGATTTGTTCTGCTTTAAAACCTACTTCGATTTCATTAGAAGCGCCTAATTCAAATATAGCACCTATTTTTGCTCCGTAAACAAAACCATCAAAATCTTGAGATAAAGATAATAAAGATGTTTTTAAATCAATACTTGTTTTTGCATAGCCTAAATATCCACCCGCAACAGCTCTTACTCTTTTAAAAATTTCTGGAGTAAAATCATAGCCTAGCAAGAATTTATGTGTGTTAAAATCACCCTCTATTCTAAGATTAGGAGTTCTTATAATATCACTAAATTCATCAGAATAATTATAAGCAGCATACAATCTATGTAAATCATTAAAACGATAACCCATTCTTAAACCTAAAATAGGAATGCTACTAGATAAATCACCATTAAAAACAGCACCGGTTTTATTATGTTTTAAATCCCCTTTAACTTTAGTTTGAACATAAGCTGCATCCGCACCTATAAAAAAACCTGATTCTTCTGCAGCTAAAGCTGAACTTGAAAATAGCGCAATACCCACAATTACACTTAAAAACTTTTTATTCATAATTTTTCCTTTAAATTGGTTTTGTAAAACGCATTATATTATATTATATTGATAATTAATATAGTATTATTTTTGTTACTTTTTTAATTTTTTTCTAAGATATGTAAGTATTCTATGGTTTGAGATTGTTTGCAAATTCGAGACGAATCGGCCTTAAAACGCTTATAAATTTGACTTTTTAAATCATATTTTCCATATTTTTAAAGATTTGTTTTTCAAGGAAAGCAAGCTCAACATAAATCACTTAACATCTAAAAATATTAGACTTTTTGCCTCAACGATAGACAACTAATATCAAAATATATAACTTATATTTAAAAAAATGTGCAATTATAATATAAATTTATCTAAAAAAGAATAAAAAATACAAAGAGTAAATTTACTCTTTGTAAAAAAGTTTCAATCAAAAGTGATTAATCATCAAATTTTTGTCCCAAAAAATTGCCATTGCGATCAAAATAAAGCTCCATAAAATTATTGAGCTTAACCTCATAACCATACTCTTCCCAATCCACATCAACAATAAAAGCACCTGGATGTAGATTTTGAATTTGGCTGTTGATATTTTTTGGTAAGCCATTAAAATAATCTTGTGGTGGCATAGCTTGTTGTGGGTATGCAGGATATGGATGAAGTGGGGCAGGTGCGACTGCAGGAGTTTGAGTCGAAGCAGGGACCATGTTCGCACTTGCAAGAATTGCAGAGCATGCTAGAATAGCAGGGATAATTTTTGTTTTCATTATCTAACTCCTTAAAATGTTTTAACAAGTGTAAGTTTATGTTTTTTGTGTGAAGCGAGCGTGAAAGATAAGATAAAAAATATTTAGAAAATAGCTCTATAAATTTAGAATATTGAAAAAATTTTGAAGCTTTTGCACTTTAAAGCTATTTTTTATAAAGCTTTACATGAATGCAAAAGCTTTATTTCATTTTGGCACTACCATATCACTGCGACATTCTATCACTGTGTGCACATTTCCGCGTGGATTAAAATCCCCTACCACCTTAATCCATTTTGGCTTGAGCTTATCTTTTAAGGTATTATAAATTTCATTGATGCTTGCTTCATGTGAAACATTTCTATGCATAAAAGTATTGATATAAAGTTTTATCGCTTTAAGTTCAACCACAAATTGATCAGGTATATACTCAAGATAAATCGTCGCAAAATCAGGATAACCCGAACGCGGACAACAACACATAAATTCAGGTAAGGTGATTTTTATAATATAATCATTCTTCGCATCATTAGGCCAAATTTCCATATTTTCTACATCAAATTCTTTAATTTCTTTTTCACCATAACGCATGAGCTTTCCTTATTGAAAAATTTTTAGAAAATTATATAAAAAATTACTTTTAGAGCAATTGAAAAATAAACATTTTTAACAAATTGTATAAAAAAGATCGATATTAGATTAAATAAAGCTTTTTATACTAGAATAAGACAAATTTTTAAAAAGGAAAAAAATGAGAAAATCAATTGCAATTATAGGCGGTAGCATCGCAGGACTTAGCGCGGCTTTATTTTTCGCTTCAGCTAAAAATGAAGAACTTGACTTTGATATCACTGTTTTTGATGAGGGTAAAGCAGATTTAAAAGCAGCAGCAATTTACAATGTTCCTTTTTTCCCAAAAGGTGCAAAAGCAGATGAAATTTACACTCATATAAAAGAACAAATTGCTTCTATGCTTGAGGTAAAATATATCGATTCAAAAGTAGTAAGCATTAGTGGAGAAAAAGGCGATTTTACGGTTAATGATGAGCAAGGCTTGGGTATAAAAGCAGATTATATCATCGTAGCAACAGGAGCAAGTAAAAGTGAAATCAAAGGACTTGAAGACTTTGTTATACCTCATGAACTTATGCCAAAGCCAAACAAATTTTGCTTCAAACATCACGGGAGACAGATTATCAAAGAAGGAATTTACGCAGCAGGACTTGCTTCAGGTGTTACGACTATGGTAGCTTGCGCGATGGGAAGTGCCAATGAAGCAGCTTGCGCGATTTTAAGCGATATCAAAGGTGCAGTAAGCGTATATCACGATACCCCTACTACAAGAAATTAAATCATCAAAGCACAAAAGGTGTGCTTTGATACACATCATAATTGAGCCAATTTGCAAAGATGGTGTTCGCATTTGAACGCCAATTGTATTTTATATTGCCCTTTTTATCGTAATAATTTTTAGCTTTTTGTATGAAATTATCTCTTACATATTCTTGGTGTAAAGTATCTTTAAAATACTCTAAATGGCCTAAAATAAAAATATTCTTTTCATCTCTTAACAAAGCCGAGCCAATTTTTTTATTTCTAAGCAAAACTTTCAATTTCCCTTGTTTTTGTAGTGCTAAAATTTGCTCTTCATCCATACTAGAATGTCTTGAATGAGGCATTAAAACCTTTTCATCTAAATTCGTTAAAAGTAAATCAGGTGAAATTTTATCATGCTTATAAATTCCAAAAATTTTCTTATCTAAAGCGATTTTATCTACGCCATGAAAATGTTTTAAAGCAGCCATAGCACCCCAACAAATATACATAGAACTTGTTACATTTTGCTGTAAAAAATCAAAAATTTCTAACAATTCTTTCCAGTAAGCAACTTTTTCAAAATCCATTTGTTCCACAGGAGCTCCCGTAACAATAGCACCATCAAATTTGCGTTTTTTAACCTCATCAAGACCTTTATAAAATTTTTCTAAATGAGTAAAAGGAGTGTTTTTACCTACATAGCTAGTAGTAGCTAAAAGTGTGATATTTACTTGCAAAGGAGAATTTGCAAGTAAGCTTAAAATTTGATTTTCTGTTTCAATTTTTTTTGGCATAAGATTGATGATTAAAATCTCTTGCGGACGGATATCTTGATGTTTTGCCCTCCTTGATCCCATGATAAAAGCATGTTCTTTTAAAAGCTCATAAGCGGGTATATTTTCTGGAATAATAAGTGGCATTTTTTCTCCTTTATTTTTTAATAAGCTTTATTCTCCATTCTGCATCGCCTAAAAGTTCAAAATCAACGATCTCATGTCCTTCTTCAGCAGCCCATTGTGGGATTGTTTCTGTAGCCTGTGTACAATCAAAAAGAATTTCTAATTCTTCACCGCTTTTTAAAGTTTGAACCAAATTCTTTGCTTCAATGAGTGGAAAGGGACAAACCTTTCCTCTAGTATCTAAAGTTACCATATCTTATCCTTATATCTTTTGTGTTGCCTTACGCGTAGGCAATATAATTGTATAAAAAGTAGCTATGTAAGCACCTATTAAGAAAAATACCGTAGCAACCCAACCTTTATACGAAAAAAGCGATGTTTCTACCAATCCATTACCTATGGTACAGCCTCCAGCAAGAGAAGCTCCAACCCCCATTAAAATTCCTCCTATGCTTGCATAAGCTAGAGTTTTTTTATCAGGAAGACGAAATCTAAATTCCCCTGATAATTTAGCACCTAAAAAAGATCCAAGTGCGATTCCAAGAACCAAAAAAACTCCCCAATCAACAAACTGAACATCACCTGTACTAAGGTATTGTACAAGATTTGCCGAAGGAGTTGTAATCCCTAAACCATAATTTCTTCCACTTAAGCTTGAAAGAGGCCAAGCTAAAATTGCGATCAATGCAACCAAAACAGCCGTAACAAAAGGATGCCATGATTTTTCAAACAATATGTGTGAAATTCCTTGCTTTCTAGGCTTTAATCTTGCGACTTTAAGGCGTGGCTTGCGTAATTCTCTAATCACAAAAAAGCCAACAACCAAACTCAAGGCAAGCACCAAAATCCAAGGAGAAATTCCCAAGCTTTGATAAAAAGTTCCATCAGAAATTTTAAAAGTATTTAAATTATCCTGCAAAGGCAAAAGAACTCCGTATTTTACAGCACTTGCACTAAAAGCATAAAACAATAAAGCTGCGATAGAACCGATCAAGCCCTCCCCTGCTCTATACCAAGTTCCTGTAGCACATCCTCCTGCTATGACCATACCAAAGCCAAAAATAATCCCACCAATAATCGTTGAAAGCCAATAAAACTCTTGAGGCTTTATCGAAATATATCCTAAAGAATGAAGAGCCCAAACACCAATACTTTGCAATGCAACGACGATAAAAAGCGCTATAAAAATTGTAAATTTTTTACTTAAAAATACATCTCTATAAGCTCCCACAACGCAAAATCGTCCCCTTTGCAAAACAAAGCCTAATAACAAACCAACTATAATTCCACTTAACATAAACACGCTCTTTAACTTTCTATAGCTTGTTTTAAATCCGCTATCAAATCATCGCTATTTTCAAGCCCTATGCTTAAACGCACAGTGGTTTTCTTAATGCCTGCTTTTTGAAGTTCTTCTTCACTTAGTTGAGAATGAGTAGTAGAAGCAGGATGGATAATTA
Organism: Campylobacter coli LMG 9860; assembly: GCF_000254135.1. Lineage (GTDB taxonomy): Bacteria > Campylobacterota > Campylobacteria > Campylobacterales > Campylobacteraceae > Campylobacter_D > Campylobacter_D coli. Next base: position 41,009 of record NZ_AINS01000009.1, on the reverse strand, counting down.
AAGATTTACTATCACCTAAATTTGCAGCAAGTAAGAAAAGTTGAGTTTTATCACAAATTCTTCTAGCATGCTCATAATCCCTAGCTTCAAAGCTTAAAAGTCCACTAGCGAAATTTTTATCAAAATATTTTTTAAATAAATTATGATAAGCATTACTTGCTAAAGTAGGATAATTTACACCCTTGATATCAGGATGAGAATTTAAAAAATTCGCAACTTTTTCAGCATTTTGGCTGTGTTTTTCTATACGCACTGCTAAAGTTTCAAGTCCTTGTAAAAGCAACCAAGCATTTTGAGGCGCTAAACTAGCTCCTAAATCTCTAAGCCAAGTGATGATGATTCTAATGCTAAAAATTGGCAAATCAAGTGTATTTAAATTCAGTCCATGATAACTTGGATCAGGAGTGTTAAAAGTTTTATATCTATCGTTATTTTTAAGCAAGTCATTTAAATCTTTTCTTTCTATAAGCGCTCCGCCTAAAGCACTGCCTTGACCGCTTACATATTTACTTAAACTATGCACGATTATATCCACTCCATGTTTAAAAGGTTGGAGTAAGAAAGGAGTAGCAACGGTATTATCACAAATGGTAGCGATTTTATGTTTTTTTGCTATTTGGGTTATTTTTTCTATATCAGCTATGGCAATTTGAGGATTTGAAAGACTTTCGAAAAAAATCGCTTTTGTGTTTTGATCTATAACTTTTTCTAAGCTATCTAAGTCATCGATATCAAATTCCCTAGCTTCTATGCCAAAATTTTTAAGTGTGTGAGAAATTAAAGTTTGAGTTCCACCATAAATTTTATTTGAATACGCGACATTATCTCCTGAACTTGCTAAATTCGCAAGGGCATAAAAACAAGCTGCCATACCGCTAGAAACAGGAATTCCAAAAGCCCCATCCTCAACATTAGCAAGTCTTTGTCCTAAAACATCGCTTGTAGGATTGCCTATCCTTGAGTAAATATTGCCAAGTTCTTGAAGATTAAATCTCGCTGCAGCCTGATCTAAATTTTCAAAATTATACGCAGTATTTTGATATATAGGCACACTAATACTTCTTTGAGTGTCAAAATTATAAGCTCCATGTAATGCTAAAGTTTCTTTATTAAAATTCATTTTTTATCCTTTTTTGTTAATTAAAAAAATACTAAAAAGCCTTTTATCAGCTTTAAACTAGATTGTTTGGAAATGTAAATTTATAGAATATGAGTATATACGAGTAGATTAAGCGTGCCAAGCACGCATACAGAAAGAAGAAAGCATTAAGTTAAAACTAATATAAGACATTTTTTCTCCTTTCTAAAAAATTATTGGTTATTTTATCTTTAAAAAATAAAAATAAAATTAAATTTTAAAAAATTTATATCACATTGCTGAAAATTTTATTGCAACCCACCCCTAGCAAGAGTGAGTTAGCAATAAATTGAAGGCAGTTCAAGCCTAAGCCTAGTATTACAAGACTACCAAGATAGGCTTGTAAAGCAAGGCTTGCTCCCTTTAAGGGAGCAAAAAACAATATTTTATAGAATGCTAAGCTTAAATTATTGTTTAAGCTGGATTAGAGTTTGAAGCATTTGATCACTCGTTGAAATGGTTTTTGAATTTGCTTGATAACCTCTTTGGATGATGATAAGCTCTGTTAAAGAACGACTTAAATCCACATTTGACATTTCAAGAGCTGAGGTTTTCATCTCACCACGACCTCCTGTTCCTGCTTCACCTACTACTATAGCCCCACTATTTGCAGTGACTTTGAAAAGATTTCCACCGATTTCTTCAAGACCTGAGTTATTTGCTACTGAAGCCATTGCAATTTTTGCTACAGCAAAGGTTTTGCCATTAGTAAATTCACCTAAGATATTACCTTTATCATCCACACGGATAGCATCAGGTTTTAAGTTACCTGAAGTATAACCATCGGTTGCTTGTCCTGTTAGAGTTGAAGCAGAATTTGAGCTTACAAGGCCGTCATTGCTTCCACTTGTTCCAAAGGAAAGTTTGATTTGTTGGTTTGGTGCGGCACCGTTATTGGGTGAAAAATTTAAAGTTTTAGGATTGTAACTAGCTAAAGAGCCATCGTTGTTAAATCTTGCTGTTCCTACGACGATATTGTTTGGTCCTTCACCTGTAGTGTTGATCTCAGCTGGTTCAGGCACACGGATGATCATCTGCCATTCATTACCCCCATCTTGAGTGGTGCTTTGCTTGACAAACTGCACTTCTAAAGTATGTTTTGAACCTAAAGAATCATAAATTTCAAGCCCCGCTGAAAATGCTGAAAGTTTGAGTTGTTCACTTTCTTTTTTTTGACTTCCTGCAGTTTGCACACCATCAAAAGCTTTAAAGATTTTGGTAAAAGCGTCATTTGTGCTAACTTTGCCAAGCGCATCTGTGTAGGCTGTAACATTAAAGCTTAGGTCTTTTGCCGTTGTCGTTACTGCTTGATTTTGCAAGGCATTTGCTGGAATTTGACTATCTTGCTTTGCATTAGACACGGTAAAACGCCCGTCATCACTTACGGTGATGGTTACTTTTTGATTGATGTCTTCTGTTGCAAAAGCACCATTGCCATTATAATCGACCCCATATCTTGCGTCTCTTTGCAAAAGCTCTCTTAAGTCCTCAGTAGTTCTAAACACACGCACATCGGTATTATAAAGACTTCCTCTTAAAGCGTCCCAGTAATTCCCACTGGCTGGATCTGTTGGTTTAGTAGTTGGATTATTGTCATTATCCGTAAATTGCGCACCTCCGTCAGGATTATACATAGGAGGTATATTTTGTGGGGAGCTTGAGTAGGTGTATTTGTGTGCTGTGATAACAACGGCATTTGTTGGTCCTGTGGTTTGGTTACCCGTTCCCCCTGTGGCTGTCCAAACGGAGCCGTTTGTATTAACTTTACCATTACCGAAAGTAAAGTTATTATTACCTTGGTTCCAAGTCGCATTCCATAACTCCCCTGCGGTGTTTTGTGCATTGACAACTAGGTTGATATTTTTCATATTATCCGTTGTGCCGTTTTCATTTCTATTTGTAAATATTATCCCAGTGCCGTTAGCATTTTTACTCGCTACTATGCCTGTGCCTTCTCTACCTTCTTGCGGATTTGTGAAGGTATTAATGTAAGCTATGGCTTGGTCTAAGCTTGTGATGTCGGCATTTTGTATCGCTACGCCGTTTAGAGTGATGTCAAGGCGTGTTTTTTGATTTTCACTTCCCCAAAATACAACATTGTTTTGATTTGTTTTATTATTAGCATCAAAGCCTGTTCTATTAGTGCCATTCGTTGTAAATTTAGAATCTGCAAAACTCATCCAAATCCCTTGCCCCTCTCTAAGATTAAGCCCCTGACCGCTACCATTAAAGAGTGAGCCTGCATCTACGCCCTTTTCAGTTACTTCCATAGAATTTTTAGAAGTGGTGTAAAATTGAGTTATGCCATTATCGTTTTCATCTTTTGTTTCGCCTGTCTTTTTATTAAAGCCATGCACGGAGTCAAGTGCGTAAAGTGGGCGTGCGGCGTTGCCGATATTTAGACCACTATTTAAATTTGCCTTGATAGCAACTTCAGTAGATTTTGCTGCAGGGATATGCATACCTGGATCGATGAAAATATTTTGCGGAGTTCTTGAGCTATCTATACTTTGAGTATCCCAGTTGATATTCCACCCTTGGACAACAAAACCTGCATTATTAACAAAATTTCCATAAGCATCAAGTTTAAAATCCCCATCTCTTGTAAGATAGCGCGTAAGCCCCCCATCATCACTCACCATAAAAAAGCCGTCTCCATTAATCGCGACATCGGTGTTTTTATTTGTTGTTTGCACTGAACCTTGAGAGTGAATTCTAGTCGTAGAACTTACTGAAACGCCAAGACCGATTTGAAGTGGATTAGATCCACCTCTTCCATCAGTTGGAGCTGTAGCGATTTTCACAGTTTGGCTAAACATAGTCCCAAAATCTGCACGGGAGTATTTAAAACCCTTGGTATTAACATTTGAAATGTTATTACCTTCAACATCCATCGCAACTTGATGTGCTTGTAGTCCGCTTACGCCAGACCAAAGTGATCTCATCATCTTAAATCCTTTATAAAATATTGCTTTAAAAAACTTTTGCGTTTATGTGAAGTTTACAAGCAAGTTCTGTTCCAACTTTTGAAATTTTTTATGAATTTTTTAAAAATTTATATAAAAAATTTAAAGGTATTTTAGGAGTTTATGAAGCTTTGGGCTTTTGTGTAATAAAAATTACTAAAATCACACCCTAACTCTTAAATTTGCTGCATGGGTTAAAGCTACTGCAATAGCATCTGTGATATCCAAAGGCTTAATATCTTTACTAAGTCCTAAAAGCCTTTTTACCATAAAAGCAACTTGTTCTTTAGTTGCTTTGGCTTTTCCTGTAACGGCTTTTTTTACTTGTAAGGGAGTGTATTCTGCAAAATCTCCATGAATTTGAAGAATTTTTAAAGATAGGGCTCCGCGAAATTGTGCGAGTTTTAAAACGGTTTTTGGATTGTAAGCAAAAAAGATATCTTCTATAGCCACCTCATCAAAAGAATGATTTTTAAAAATCAAGTCCAAACCCTCACAAAGCTCTGTGATTTGATACTGTAAAGTACTGGGTTTTATCTTTATAAGTCCTGCTTCGATTAGGGTATTTTTACCTTTATTTGCTTCTATGATAGCATAACCACAATTTCTTGAACCAGGATCTATGCCTAAAATTTTCAATCTTCCACCTTAATCAATAATGAAATGCAAAAGCTTGATTTTAACCTTTTTTTATAAAATTTAAGATAAAATTTATAAGCTTACAAAGACTAAAGAGAGATTATGAATCCAAATCAAATACTTGAAAATTTAAAAAAAGAATTAAGTGAAAACGAATACGAAAATTATATCGCTATCTTAAAATTTAACGAAAAACAAAGCAAAGCAGATTTTCTAGTCTTTAACGCTCCTAATGAGCTTTTAGCCAAATTCATACAAACAAAATACGGTAAAAAAATTTCACATTTTTATGAAGTACAAAGCGGAAATAAAGCGAGCGTTTTGATACAAGCACAAAGCCAAAAACATAGTAGCAAAAGCACTAAAATCGATATCGCTCACATCAAGGCGCAAAGTACGATTTTAAATCCTTCTTTTACTTTTGAAAGCTTTGTAGTGGGGGATTCTAACAAATACGCTTATGGAGCTTGTAAAGCTATCTCACAAAAAGACAAACTGGGAAAACTTTATAATCCTATCTTTATCTATGGGCCTACAGGGCTTGGAAAAACGCACTTGCTTCAAGCTGTGGGAAATGCAAGTTTGGAAATGGGAAAAAAAGTGATTTATGCTACGAGTGAAAATTTTATCAATGATTTTACTTCAAATTTAAAAAATGGCTCTTTAGATAAATTTCACGAAAAATATAGAAATTGTGATGTTTTACTCATAGATGATGTGCAATTTTTAGGAAAAACAGACAAAATTCAAGAAGAGTTTTTCTTTATATTTAATGAGATTAAAAATAATGATGGGCAAATTATCATGACAAGTGATAACCCACCCAATATGCTAAAAGGTATCACCGAACGCTTAAAAAGTCGTTTTGCTCATGGTATCATAGCAGATATCACTCCACCTCAACTGGATACAAAAATAGCCATCATACGCAAAAAATGCGAATTTAATGATATCAATCTTTCTAATGATATCATTAATTATATCGCCACTTCTTTAGGGGATAATATAAGAGAAATAGAAGGTATCATCATAAGCTTAAATGCTTATGCTAACATACTTGGACAAGAAATCACCCTTGAGCTAGCAAAAAGCGTGATGAAAGATCATATCAAAGAAAAGAAAGAAAATATAAGCATAGAAGACATTTTATCTTTGATCTGTAAAGAATTTAACATCAAACCAAGCGATGTGAAATCTAGCAAAAAAACTCAAAATGTCGTTACTGCAAGACGCATAGCAATCTACCTAGCAAGGGAACTTACAAGCCTTACTTTTTCACAACTTGCTAACTTTTTTGTGATGAAAGATCACACAGCTATTTCACATAGTGTGAAAAAAATAAAAGAACTCATGGAAGATGATGAGCAAATAAAAACAAAAATCGAAGAATTAAAAAACAAAATTCTTACAAAAAGTCAAAGTTAAGTGAAGAAATGTGAAAAGAAAAAAAGCAAAATGTGAAAAAATATAATTAAGCAAAATATGGTAAAATACAAATTTAATAATTTTTTGCTAAAGAATTTCACAATTTCAATAGTCTTATTATTACAATGAATTTAAATTATATATAATAAAGCCAAGGAGAAAAAATGAAACTAAGTATCAATAAAAATACCCTTGAATCAGCGGTACTTTTATGTAATGCCTATGTAGAAAAAAAAGATTCTAGCACCATCACTTCACATTTACTTTTTGAAGCTGATGAGGATAAACTTATCATTAGAGCGAGTGATTTTGAAATAGGGATAAACTATAAAATAAGAAAAATTCGCGTAGAAAGCGGTGGATTTGCTACTGCAAATGCAAAAAGCATAGCCGATGTGATAAAAAGTTTAAACAATGAAGAAGTGGTATTAGAAACCATAGATAATTTTTTATTTATAAGACAAAAAAGTACAAAATACAAACTTCCTATGTTTAATCATGAAGATTTTCCAAATTTCCCTAAAACAGAAGGTAAAAACCAATTTGACATTGATTCAAGTGATTTAAGTAGATCTCTTAAAAAAATTCTACCAAGCATTGATACTAACAACCCTAAATATTCTCTAAATGGTGCATTTTTAGATATAAAAACAGATAGAATAAATTTCGTTGGAACCGATACAAGACGCCTTGCAGTTTATACTCTTGAAAAAACAAACAATCAAGAATTTCACATCAGCATTCCTAAAAAAGCTATCATGGAAATGCAAAAACTTTTTTATGAGAAAATCGAAATTTATTATGATGAAAATATGCTGATCGCTAAAAATGATAATTTTGAATTCTTTACAAAACTTATCAATGATAAATTCCCTGATTATGAAAAAGTTATCCCAAAAACTTTCAAACAAGAACTTAAATTTTCAACTGAAGATTTTATAGATAGTCTTAAAAAAATCAGCGTTGTAACTGAAAAAATGAAACTTCATTTCAACAAAGATAAAATCATCTTTGAAGGTATAAGCTTAGACAATATGGAAGCAAAAACCGAACTTGAAATCGAAACAGGAGTAAGTGAAGAATTTAATCTTAATATCAAGATAAAATACCTACTTGATTTCTTAACTTCAATCGAAGAAGAACAATTCACTTTAAGTGTAAATGAACCTAACTTAGCCTTTGTAGTAAATTCTCAAGGCTTATCTATGGTTATCATGCCTATGATTTTATAAAAACTTAAAATCTTGAGTTAAAAGGAAAAATATGCAAGAAAATTATGGTGCGAGTAATATTAAAGTTTTAAAAGGCTTAGAAGCTGTTAGAAAACGCCCAGGTATGTATATAGGAGATACCAATATAGGCGGACTTCATCATATGATTTATGAAGTAGTGGATAATTCTATCGATGAAGCAATGGCAGGACATTGTGATACTATAGATATAGAAATCACTACCGAAGGAAGCTGTATCGTTAGCGATAATGGTCGTGGAATTCCTGTAGATATGCACCCTACTGAAAATATGCCAACCCTAACCGTCGTTTTAACCGTTCTTCATGCAGGGGGAAAATTCGATAAAGACACTTATAAGGTTTCAGGGGGTTTGCATGGTGTGGGCGTTTCAGTTGTAAATGCACTTTCTAAAAAACTTGTAGCTACAGTTGAAAGAAATGGAGAAATTTATCGCCAAGAATTTTCAGAAGGTAAAGTCATCAGTGAATTTGATATTATAGGAAAGAGTAAAAAAACAGGAACCACCATAGAATTTTGGCCTGATGATACAATTTTTGAAGTAACAGAATTTGATTATGATATTTTGGCTAAAAGATTTCGTGAACTTGCATATTTAAATCCAAAAATCACTATAAATTTTAAAGATAATCGTGTAGACAAAAGTGAAAGTTTTCATTTTGAGGGCGGAATTTCACAATTTGTTAGCGATTTAAATAAAAAAGAAGCTTTAACCAAACCTATATTTTTTAGCGTAGATGAAGAAGATGTAAATGTAGAAGTAGCTTTGCTTTATAATGATACTTATAGCGAAAACTTGCTTTCTTTTGTAAACAATATCAAAACCCCTGATGGTGGAACGCATGAAGCTGGATTTAGAATGGGTTTAACAAGAGTGATTAGCAACTACATAGAAGCAAATGCTAGTGCTAGGGAAAAAGACTCTAAAATCACAGGCGATGATGTGCGTGAAGGACTTATCGCTGTAGTAAGTGTAAAAGTGCCTGAACCTCAATTTGAAGGACAAACTAAAGGAAAACTTGGCTCTTCTTATGTGCGTCCTATAGTTTCAAAAGCAAGTTTTGAATATCTTAGTAAATATTTTGAAGAAAATCCTATCGAAGCAAAAGCTATTATGAATAAAGCTTTAATGGCAGCTAGAGGAAGAGAAGCAGCAAAAAAAGCAAGAGAATTAACGCGTAAAAAAGAAAGCTTGAGTGTAGGAACTTTGCCTGGAAAATTAGCTGATTGTCAAAGTAAAGATCCAAGTGAGAGTGAAATTTATCTTGTGGAAGGGGACTCTGCGGGCGGTTCTGCAAAACAAGGAAGAGAAAGATCTTTTCAAGCGATTTTGCCTTTGCGTGGTAAAATTCTAAATGTTGAAAAAGCAAGACTTGATAAAATTTTAAAATCTGAACAAATTCAAAATATGATTACTGCTTTTGGTTGTGGTATAGGTGAGGATTTTGATCTTTCAAAACTAAGATATCATAAAATCATCATCATGACGGATGCGGATGTGGATGGTTCTCACATACAAACTCTACTTTTAACTTTCTTCTTCCGTTTTATGAATGAACTTGTGGCTAATGGACACATTTATCTTGCCCAACCACCGCTTTACCGCTATAAAAAAGGTCAAAAGAAAGAAATTTATCTCAAAGATGAAAAAGCTTTGAATGATTATCTCATCGAAACAGGTATTGAAAGTTCTAATTATGAAGGAATTGGCTTAAATGATTTAAAAGATTTTCTAAAAATCGTTGCCGCTTATCGCTCGGTATTAAATGAGCTTAAAAAGCGTTTCAATGTGATTTCTGTGATTAGATATTTGATCGAAAATCCTGACTTTATCAAAGAAAATAATGAAGAACTTTTTAAAATCGTTAAAGCTTTTTTGGAAAAAGAAGGGCATAATATTTTAAATCATTATATCAATGAAAATGAAATTCGCATTTATGTGCAAACTGAAAATGGTTTGGAAGAACTTATCATCAATGATGATTTATTTTCACACCCTCTTTATGAAGAGGCAAATTATATCTTTAATAAAATAAAAGATCGTGATTTGAGCTTTGAAAAAGATATTTTAGATATCTTAGATGAAGTAGAAAAAAATGCCAAAAAAGGTGCTTATATCCAACGCTATAAAGGTTTGGGTGAAATGAACCCTGAACAACTTTGGGAAACAACTATGGATCCAAGCGTAAGAAGACTTTTAAAAATCACTATCGAAGATGCACAAAGTGCTAATGATACTTTTAATCTCTTCATGGGCGATGAGGTTGAACCAAGACGCGATTATATCCAAACACATGCTAAAGATGTAAAACATTTGGATGTGTAAAAATTTTTTAGTGTCAGATTGTAAATTTGACACTAAATTTTATCTTTTTGTTTAAAAATTTCACACTTTGTTACAATAATTCATATTTTATCTTTACTCAAATTATTTTTTAAATTTATAGATTTATAATTTGTAATACTAAATACTTAAAAGGATTAATTCATGTTAGAAGTTTCGCGTAGAAATTTTTTAAAAGCTACGGCTTTAAGTGCTGTTTGTCTTTCTGGTTTGAATGCTTCTTTTTTGGAATTTTCTCAAGCTAAACAAGTGAAATATTTTATCAAAGATAGTGAAATTCCTCATCAAGGAAATTTCATTAACGCGGATGAAATTTTACTTATTGAAAAAGATATCAGCAATATTTACTCACAACTTAAAGAAGCTTTTGAAAATAAAGCACTCATTGGAAGTGTGAGTAGTGGGACAACTTTTTTTGTGATCCGCACTATGGCGGCGGATTATGGTATGCGTGTTGCGTATGAAAAAAAACAAGGTGATTTTTATACTTGGATTTTGGCACCAAAAGGAGTTAAATTATAATTTTACCAAAAAATGTTTCGCAAAGTGATTTTACAGCTGCAGTAGCAAAATTTGAAAAAGCTTTGGGTAAAGAGTGGGTATTTAAAACCCAAGAGGATTTAGATCTTTATAGAGATGCGTATAGCCCGCAATGGGATGATGATGACGAACCTATCCCTTCTTTAGCGCTTGCACCTAAAAATGTGGAAGAAGTTCAAGCTATAGTTAAAATAGCAAATGAATTTAAAATTCCTCTTTTTCCTATTTCCACAGGTAAGAATTTAGGCTATGGTTCTTCTGCACCACAGCAAAGAGGGCAGGTTGTTGTAGATTTAAAAAGAATGAATAAAATCATCGAAGTAGATGATAAAAGAAATTTCTGTATCGTTGAACCTGGGGTGAGTTATTTTGATCTTTATAAGTATGTAGAAAAAACAATCTCAATGTTTTTTTAGATATTCCTGATTCAGGTTGGGGTTCTCCACTTGGAAATGCTTTAGATCATGGTTGGGGATATAGCTATGGGATGTATCGTGATCACTTTGGCTCGCATTGTGGGATGGAAGTTGTTTTGGCTAATGGAGAAATTTTACGCACGGGTATGGGTGCTTTACCAAAAGCTAAGACTTTCGCAGACTTATGGAAAACCGATGAATGCGGAGTTAAAAGGCTATCTTACAAGTAAAAATGGCTTACCTGATATGGATAAAATTCAAAATTATGCTTTGAAAAATAAAATCCCTTATTGGAATATCGATGTTTCAGTTTATGGCTGTAAAGAAGTGTGCTATGCAAATTTAGAATATATCAAGCAAAGATTTAAAATCATTGAAGGTGTAGATATTTCTATCGTTCAAGAATTTAGTTTACCTTTGAATTTGGAGCAAAAAAAGCAGCTTAAACATAAGGTTACTCTTGGAATTCCAAATATGGAAATTTTTTGGCTTAGCACAAGAGGTGAGGTTTTAGAACCAAGTGATGGGCATGTATGGTTTTCACCTATTATTCCACGCGATGGTAAAGAACTTTTAAAATGCCAAGAAGTGTATATGAATTTATTTAGAGAATTTGGGGAAGAATCTCCTATAACACCTTTTTCGCATCCTAGAAGTTGGATGTATCGTGCATTTTGCTTTATGTTAGCCTTTTAATAACTCAAGAACCGATAAAGCACACAATTAAAAGTGCGTAAAATGTATCGTCAAATGGTTCAAACTGCTGCAGAACATGGATGGGGAGATTATCGCGCAGCTTAAAGATTGTATTGATCCAAATGGAATTTTAGCACCTGGTCGTGGAGGCATTTGGCCTAAAAATTTAAGAGATGAGCGTTTTGTTAATAACAAACGCGACGCATTAAGAATGAAAGAAGGTAAAGAAAAATGAAAAAAAATCGCTTTATTTTTTGTTTTATTTGTTTGCTTGCTGAATTTAAATGCTAAGGATAAAGAATGGTTGCCAAAGGGTGAATCTATAAGTGTTTATGAGTATATTCCAAACAATCCAAGATCCCCTGCAGCATTTTCAAGCGTTGATAGTAAAAAATTAAATGCAAATCAAAGAAAGGGACAGCAAGTTTATAGTAAGTGGTGTATAGCATGTCATGGCGAGGGAATGCCTGCGCTTTTAGAAGATAGAACGGATTTAAGCCCTGATTTGGTAACGATTTTTGTGCGTTATGGTAAACATTCAATGCCGTTTTTCCGTAAAACTGAAATCAGCGATAAAGAATTGCAGTATTTAGGTGAGTATTTGGGTAGAAACTACAAATAAAGATAAACTCTAAAGGACTTTATGTTAAGTAAAGTCCTAAAATACTTTTCTAATGAGAATATTTACTGGTTTAAATTTAAAAAAGCTTCTGTGCTAAATGTAAAGAAGCTTTTTTTGTTTAATGCGCCACAGCTTCACTTACTCCCACACCGCTTTGAGCTCTAAAATCTTGTGCTTCAAAACCTTCTTTATCTTTTTTAGCTCTTTTAGAATTATCCAATTTTGAAATGATATAAATGAGTATAAAACTTAAAGGCATTGAAAATAAAGCAGGATGATCATAAGGAAAAATAGCTTCACTAAAACCAAAACTTTTTACCCATATACTAGGGCTTAAAATCACAAGAGCAAGAACGACTATAAGTCCTATAAGTCCACCCCAAAAAGCGCCTTTAGTGGTAAGATTTTTCCAATAAATACAGAGTAAAAGTATAGGAAAATTTACACTCGCAGCAATAGCAAAAGCAAGTCCTACGGTAAAAGCAACATTTTGTTTTTCAAAGACAATGCCTAGCAAAATAGCAAAAATTCCTATAGCTATAGTTGCGATTTTTGTAACTCTCATTTCATCTTCATGTTTGACATCACCCTTTTTGATAACATTGACATATAAATCATGACTTATAGCTCCTGCACCTGAAATCGCAAGTCCTGCAACGACTGCTAAAATAGTAGCAAAAGCTACTGCTGAAATAAATCCTAAAAAGACATCTCCACCCAAAACATCAGCTAAGGTAACTGCTATCATATTACTAGCCCCATTAAAACTTCCATCAGCGTTAGTAAATTGAGGATTACCAAGTAAGAGCGCTATAGCACCAAAGCCTATGATGAAAGTAAGTATGTAAAAATACCCTATAAATCCTGTTGCATAAAATACTGACTTTCTAGCTTCTTTAGCATCTTTTACGGTAAAAAATCGCATAAGTATATGAGGTAAACCCGCAGTTCCAAACATAAGAGCCAAGCCTAAAGAAAGAGCTGATACGGTATCAGGCAAAAAAGTCCCTGGTTTCATTATGTTTTCACCTTTTGGATGATGAGAAATGGCTAAATCAAAATAATATTTTAAATCAAATTTCGTAAGGTATAAAATCATAACAGCCATAAAAGTAGCCCCTGCTAGAAGTAAAATGGCTTTGATGATTTGCACCCAAGTGGTTGCGTGCATTCCTCCAAAGGTTACATAACAAATCATTAAAATTCCGACCAAAACAACCGCAAAAGTGTAAGGTAAACCAAAAAGCAATTGTATGAGTTGTCCTGCTCCTACCATTTGAGCAATAAGATAAAAGATAATAACGCTTAAAGCAGAAATAGCTGATATAACGCGTATAGGCTTAGCTTCTAAACGATAAGCGGTAATATCTGCAAAGGTAAATTTGCCAAGATTTCTAAATTTTTCTGCAATTAAAAATAAAATAATAGGCCAACCCACTAAAAATCCTATAGAATAAATAAGCCCATCAAAGCCATTAGTAAAAACTAAAGCGGTAATTCCAAGAAAGCTTGCCGCACTCATATAATCCCCCGCTATAGCTACACCATTTTGCATTCCTGTGATATTTCCTCCGGCGGTATAAAATCCACTTTTGGATTTGGATTTTTTGTTAGAATAATAGGTGATAAACAAAGTAGCTAAAACAAAGACTAAAAACATACCAACAGCAGTTATATTTATAGGTTTTTGATGAACTTCTCCTAGATCAAAACCGGCGCTTAAGGCTAAATTAAAGATTAAACTTAAAAATATAAAGACTTTCATACTAGCTCCTTATAATTGATTTTTCCATCTTTTAACGCATCAAGCAACCCTTCATTTTCCAAGTTTTTAATCACTTCTTCTTGCTCTTTATCAAGAAAATAATTTGCGATAAAAGTGTAAATTCCTGTGGAAATAATACACAATAAAATCAGGCCAATGCCTACCATAATACCAAGCGTGATGGAACTAGGACCCAGTTTATACCCTAAAATTTCAGGCATAAGTCCTATACCTAAAACAAAGATATAGTAACAAATAAGCACTATCAAAGATAGGTTAAGAGATATTTTGTTTCTAAAAGAAACAAACTTTTTAAATCTCAAAACAGCATTTTTTTGCTCCGCATTTAAATTCATGGGTACTCCTTTCAATGTTTATAATTCAATATAACAAAAAATTCAATGAATTAAGGCTTTTTATTTTAAAAATTTGTGTAATAATAGAATTTTTATCTTAAATATGAAAAAAAGTAACATATATTTATCAATGTTACTAAAATTTACATATTAATTCATTGATAATTTTTATCTCATTTTAAAAAATTTTTCTTTAGAATTAAGCTTTTATAAATTCACAAGGAAAAATTTTGACCCTGCTTACAAATCCTATCATCATCAGTGTAGTTTTGATGACTTTACTTTGTTTATTTCGTTTTAATGTACTTTTGAGTCTTTTGATTTCTGCTTTAGTTGCTGGAATTTTTTCTCATATTGAGATTATGGAAACTATGAGTATTTTAATCGACGGAATGAAGGGAAATTTAAAAACCGCTTTAAGTTATATACTTTTAGGTGCTATTGCTGCTGCGATTTCAAGGACAAATTTAACAGCTTATTTGATTAAGGTAGTCAGTCGTTTTATCTCTCATAAAAAATATCTTTTACTTTTGTCCATAGCTTTGATTTCTTGTTTTTCGCAGAATTTAATTCCTATTCATGTGGCGTTTATTCCTTTGCTAATCCCACCACTTCTAAGTCTTTTTAATAAATTAAAAATCGATCGTAGGGCTGTTGCTTGTGCTTTAACCTTTGGACTTACGACACCTTATATGGTTTTGCCTATAGGTTTTGGACTTAACTTCCAAGATCTTTTAAGAGAAAATTTGGAAAAAAATGGGGTTAATGTCAACTTAGCAGATGTAACAAATGCGATGTATTATGCTGCTATTTGTATGGTGTTAGGACTTTTTTTAGCGCTTTTTGTATTTTATAGAAAACCAAGAGAATATCAAGAAATAGAAATTCAAAAAATGGATTTTGATAATATCAAAATGGGACGCAAAGAATGGGGCGTTTTAGTAGGGCTTATTTTGACTTTGGTTTTACAAATTTTTACGATGAATTTACCTTTATCAGGGCTTTTGGGCTTTATTTCTATGGTGATTTTGGGCGGAGTTGAATATAAAAGTGTCAATGATATTTTTGATGATGGACTTAAATTAATGGGCTTTATCGCTTTTGTTATGCTTGTAGCAGCGGGTTATGGAGAAGTTTTAAAACAAAGCGGTGCTGTAAATGAGCTTGTAAATTCCGTAGTGCCTTGGATGCAAGAAAATAAATTTTTAGCGGTATTTTTAATGCTTTTAATAGGTCTTATTATTACCATGGGTATAGGTACTTCTTTTGGGACTATTCCTATCATAGCTACACTTTTTTGTCCGCTTTGTTTAGAACTTGGTTTTAGCGCAGCACTTATTATATTTATCTTAGGAGTAGCAGGGGCCTTAGGAGATGCAGGAAGTCCAGCAAGTGAAACGACGATGGGAACGAGTGTGGGATTAAGTGTAGATAAGCAACACGATCATATAAAAGATACTTGTATTCCTACTTTTATTTTTTATAATGGGCCTTTGCTGATTTTAGGAAGTATCATAGCGATGTTTTTATAATTTTTATAAATCCATTGAAATATTTTTTAATTTATTTATTTTTAAGATAAAAAATATCTCGATATTAAAAAAATATATGTTATAATCCTTAACAAGCTATCAAATTTAAAATCAATCTTATAAGGAGAATAAAATGGATTTGGAAAATATCTTAGAAAACAATCAAAGCGTAGGTTTATATCACCCTAAAAATGAACACGATGCCTGTGGTATTGCCGCAGTTGCCAATATACGCGGTATTGCTTCTTATAAGGTTATTTGTGACGCTTTAGAAATTTTGATGAATCTTGAACACCGAGGCGGTGCGGGAGCTGAAGAAAATTCAGGTGATGGAGCGGGAATTTTGATTCAAATTCCTCATGATTTTTTCATGACTCAAGAGCTTGGTTTTGAGCTTCCTCAAAAAGGTGATTATGCTGTAGCTCAAATGTTTTTATCGCCTAATGCAGATGCTAAAGAAGAAGCAAAAGCGATATTTTTACAAGGTTTAAAAGATAAAAATTTAGAATTTTTAGGTTTTAGAGAAGTGCCTTTTAATCCTAGCGATATAGGAGCAAGCGCTTTAAAAGCTATGCCTTATTTTTTACAAGCTTTTGTAAAAAAACCAAGCACGGTTAATGCAGGACTTGAATTTGAAAGAGTACTTTATGCTTGTCGTCGTCTTATAGAAAAAAGAGCTATTAATGTGCCTAAATTTTATTTTTCAAGCTTTTCTTCACGCACTATAGTTTATAAAGGAATGCTTCTTTCTACTCAATTGAGTGATTTTTATCTTGATTTTAAAGATGTCAATATGAAATCAGCCATTGCTTTGGTGCATTCTCGTTTTTCGACTAATACCTTCCCAAGCTGGGAAAGAGCTCATCCAAACCGCTATATGGTGCATAATGGAGAGATTAACACTATACGAGGAAATGTCGATAGCATAAGAGCTAGAGAAGGTTTGATGGAGAGCGAATATTTTGAAAATTTAGATGAAATTTTTCCTATCATAGCAAAACCAAGTAGTGATTCTGCTATGTTTGATAATACTTTAGAATTTTTAGCTTTAAATGGACGCACTTTAGAAGAAGCTTTTATGATGATGGTGCCAGAACCATGGCATAAAAATGAGAACATGGGAAGTAAAAAGCGTGCTTTTTATGAGTATCATTCTTTATTGATGGAGCCTTGGGATGGACCTGCTGCTATAGTTTTTACTGATGGGGTTATCATGGGGGCGAGTTTAGATAGAAATGGTTTTCGTCCTTCAAGATATTATCTTACAAAAGATGATATGCTCATACTTTCAAGCGAAACAGGAGCTTTAAAACTTGATGAAAACAATATCAAAGCTAAAAAACGCCTAGAACCTGGAAAACTTTTACTTGTAGATACTGCAAGAGGTAGAGTAATAGCTGATAATGAAATCAAAGAGCATTATGCTAATGCGAAGCCTTATAAACAATGGCTTAAAAATTTAGTAGAGCTTGAAAAACAACACAGCGGGGTTTATAAACATAAATTTTTAAAAGAAGATGAGGTTTTAAAACTTCAAAAAGCTTTTGGATGGAGCTATGATGAGCTTAAAATGAGTGTAGCAAGTATGGCACAAAATGGCAAAGAAGCTTTAGCGGCTATGGGTGTGGATACTCCTTTGGCTATTCTTTCTAAGACTTATCAGCCTTTGTATAATTATTTTAAACAACTTTTTGCTCAAGTGACTAATCCACCTTTAGATGCTATAAGAGAAGAGATTGTTACTTCTACAAGGATATATTTAGGAAGCGAAGGGAATTTGCTAAAACCAGATGAAAATAATGCAAAGCGTGTTAAAATTTCTTTGCCTATTATTAGCAATGAAGAGCTTTTCGAGGTTAAAGCCTTAAACAATTTCCAAGTTAAAGAATTTTCTATACTTTATGATTATTCTAAAAAAACTTTAGAAAAGGCTTTAGATGAACTTTGCGTTAAGATAGAAGATGAGGTTAAAAAAGGTGTTTCTATTATCATTTTAAGCGATAAAGGAGTGGATGAAAAAAACGCTTATATCCCTGCTTTGCTTGCTGTTTCTGGAGTACATAATCATCTAGTAAGAAAAAATTTAAGAACACATACAAGTCTTATCATCGAAAGTGGTGAACCTAGAGAAATTCATCATTTTGCATGTCTTTTAGGTTATGGTGCGACTGTTATTAATCCTTATTTGGTTTATGAGAGTATACAAAAACTCATTGCCAATAAAGATTTAAATTTAAGTTATGAAAAGGCGGTAGAAAATTTTATCAAAGCAAGTTCAAGTGGTATAGTCAAAATTGCTTCTAAAATGGGAGTTTCTACTTTACAAAGTTATAATGGTTCTGCTCTTTTTGAGTGTTTGGGCTTAAGCTCTAAGGTGATTGATAAATACTTTACTTCTACAATTTCACGCATTGAAGGTATGGATTTAGAAGATTTTGAAAAAGAGCTTATTGCTTTACATAAACATGCTTTTAACGATACGCATAAGGCTTTAGATTCTAAAGGAATTCATGGTTTTAGAAGTGCTAAAGAAGAACACTTAATCGATCCACTTGTGATTTTTAATCTTCAGCAAGCTTGTCGCAATAAAGACTATAAAAGCTTTAAAAAATACTCGGCTTTAGTAGATGAAAAACAAGTGAATTTGCGTTCTTTGATGGAATTTGATTTTAGTGAAGCTATCAGTATAGATAAGGTTGAAAGTGTAGAAAGTATAGTTAAACGCTTTAGAACAGGGGCGATGAGTTATGGTTCTATTTCTAAAGAAGCACACGAGTGTTTAGCACAGGCTATGAATAAAATAGGTGCTAAATCAAATTCAGGCGAGGGCGGTGAAGATGAGGAACGCTATGAAATCAAAGATGGAGTCAATAAAAATTCCGCTATCAAACAAGTAGCAAGTGGGCGTTTTGGGGTGGATTTAAACTACTTAAGTCATGCAAAAGAATTACAAATCAAAGTCGCTCAAGGTGCAAAACCAGGCGAGGGCGGACAATTAATGGGCTTTAAAGTTTATCCTTGGATAGCTAAGGCTAGACATTCTACAGCGGGTGTGACGCTGATTTCTCCACCACCTCATCATGATATTTATTCTATAGAAGATTTGGCTCAACTCATTTATGATTTAAAAAATGCGAATAAAGACGCCAAAATTTCAGTAAAACTTGTAAGCGAAAATGGTATAGGAACAGTTGCTGCAGGTGTGGCAAAAGCAGGAGCGAATTTAATCCTTGTTTCAGGTTATGATGGAGGAACAGGAGCAAGCCCTAGAACTTCTATACCGCATGCAGGAATTCCTTGGGAGTTAGGTTTGGCTGAAACACATCAAACTTTGATTTTAAATAAGCTTAGAGATAGGGTAAGATTAGAAACTGATGGAAAGCTTATGAATGGACGCGATTTAGCCATAGCAGCACTTTTAGGAGCTGAAGAATTTGGTTTTGCAACCGCGCCTTTGATTGTTATGGGTTGTACGATGATGAGAGTTTGTCATCTAAATACCTGTCCTTTTGGTATAGCCACTCAAGATACAGAACTTAGAGATCGTTTCAAGGGCAAAGTAGATGATGTGGTTAATTTCATGTATTTTATAGCTGAAGAGCTTAGAGAATATATGGCAAGACTTGGTTTTGAACGCCTTGATGATATGATAGGAAGAGTTGATAAACTCCGTCAAAAACCTATGCAAGGTAAAGCAGGTAAAGTGAATTTAGATAAAATTTTAAAATCCTTACCTACTTATAACAGAACCGCTGTGCATTTTAAAGACTATAAAGACAATAAACTTGAAAAAACGATTGATTATAGAATTTTACTCCCACTTTGTAAAAATGCTGTGGAGAAAAAAGAGCCTATCAAACTTTCTTTAGAGGTAGGAAATCAAAGCCGTACTTTTGCTACTATGCTTTCAAGTGAAATTCTAAAAACTTATGGCAAAGACGCTTTAAGCGAAGATAGCATACAAATTAAAGCCATAGGAAATGCAGGCAATAGCTTTGGAGCATTTTTGTTAAAGGGTATTAAGCTTGAGATTATAGGCGATAGCAATGATTATCTAGGTAAAGGTTTAAGCGGAGGTAAGATCATTGCTAAAATTTCAAATGAAGCCACTTTTTCACCTGAAGAAAATATCATCGCAGGAAATGCTTGTTTGTATGGAGCAACCGAGGGTGAAGTGTATTTAGATGGTATAGCAGGAGAAAGATTTTGCGTAAGAAATTCAGGAGCTAAAGCGGTAGTTTTAGGAACAGGCGTGCATGGTTGTGAGTATATGACAGGGGGGCTTGTCGTAGTGCTTGGCGATGTGGGTGCGAACTTTGCTGCAGGTATGAGTGGGGGTGTGGTTTATATCTTTGGAAGACACAATGAAGCCCATGTAAATACCGAGCTTGTGGATATTAAAGATCTTAGCACTAAGGATGAAAAAGAATTAAAAACGATGATAGAAAATCATATCGCTTATACCAATTCTAAAAAGGCTAAGGACATACTCGAAAAATTTGACAAAAAAGACTTTTTTAAAGTTATGCCAAGAGATTATGAAAAAATGTTAGAGATGATCGAGCTTTGCAAAGATGAAGAAGATCCAAGTTTGGCAGCATTTTTGAAAATCACACAAAAATAAGGAGTAAAAATGGGAAATGCAAGAGGTTTTTTAGATTTTAAAAGGGTAGATTTTAAAAAAGTTGCTCCTAAAGAAAGAGTTTTAAATTTCAAAGAATTTACAACGCTTTTAGACAAGAAAGAACAAGAAATTCAGGGCGGACGATGTATGGATTGTGGGGTAGCATTTTGCCATACGGGTGTGATGAGTGAAGGCAAGGATGTAGGCTGTCCTTTAAACAATCTCATCCCTGAATGGAATGATCTTATTTATCGTTCTTTATGGAAAGAAGCTTATGAAAGACTTGATCTTACCAATCCTTTTCCTGAATTTACTGGCCGTGTTTGTCCGGCTCCTTGTGAGGATTCTTGTGTGTGTGCGATTAATGGAAAAAGCGTAAGTATCAAAAATAACGAGCTAGCCATCATAGAAAATGCTTTTAAAGAAAATTTAGTAAGTCCAAATAAACCTAAACAATACAATGGCAAAAAAATCGCCGTCATAGGAAGTGGGCCTGCTGGACTTGCTTGTGCTAATACCTTAAATTCACTTGGCTACAAGGTAAGTGTTTTTGAAAGAAGCGATAAAGTAGGCGGGCTTTTAATGTATGGAATTCCTGATATGAAGCTTGATAAAAGTATAGTCGATAGACGCGTTGATTTACTCAAAGAAAGCGGTATAGAATTTAAGGTAAATGAAAATATAGACAGCAAAGATAAGGTTTCTAAACTTTTAAAAGAATTTGATGCTTTAGTACTTTGCACAGGAGCGAGCAAGCCTATCGATCTTGATATAGAGGGTAGAAAACTAAAGGGTGTTGAATTTGCTCTTGATTTCTTAACGCAAAATACCAAAACCTTGCTAAAAACAGGTAAGGGTGCTGATACAGCAAAGGGTAAAAATGTCTTGGTTATAGGAAGTGGGGACACAAGTGTTGATTGTATCGCTGTAGCTACAAGACAAGGAGCTAAGTCCATAGTGCGTTTTGAAAGAAGCCCAAAAAGACCTTTACAAAGAAGCCAAAGCAATCCTTGGCCTTTAAAAGCTGATATCTTTACGACAGATTATGGTTTAGAAGAAGCCATTGCTGTATATGGCAAAGATCCTAGAGAATATCAAAAAATGACAAAAAAATTCTTAGGTAAAGACAAAGTAGAAAGCGTAGAAGCATGTGATTTAAAACGCGAATTCAAAGAAGGTAAGGCTATAAATGTCGAACTTCCAAATTCTAATCAAAACTATAAAGCAGATTTAGTACTTTTGGCTATGGGTTTTAGCGGAAGTGAAGATGCTATCGCTAGTAATTTTGGAGTAAGTTTGGATGAGAAAAACAATGTCAAAACAAAGAATTTCCAAACCACACATGAAAAAATCTTTGCTTGTGGAGATGCTAGAAAAGGACAATCTTTAGTCGTTTGGGCTATAAAAGACGGTATAGAGTGTGCTTTAAATATACATGAGAATTTAGCAAAATAGTCATAAAAGTTTAAAACTTTTGCGATGAAGCTTGCAAATTCCAAATTTTGCTATCAATTCCTTATGGGCTTTTGTCCCATAAGCCTTGTTTTTTTCAAACTCATAGCAAGGAAAATCTTTAGCTAAAAAATTCATTACCCTATCTTTGCTCACCTTTGCAAGTATGCTTGCTGCACTTACTTGTTTGATATTGGCATCAGCTTTGATTTGAGTTTTTATACCGCTAATGCCTAAATTTGTATTGCCATCGTATAAGAAATTATTTTCTGTTTTAAAGTGTTTTTTTATGAGTGTTAAACCCATTTTTAAACAAGCGCTAAGCCCTATTTCATCAATTTTTTTTGAAGAAAAAGCAAGTATGAGATAATTTGAATTTTTGATGATAATTTCATAAAGTTCTTCGCGTCTTTTTTCGCTCAATTTTTTAGAATCACAAAGCCCCTCAAGATCTTTATGCAGTTTACAAGCTGCCATCATCATAGGACCTGCTAAGGCACCTCGTCCTGCTTCATCAATGCCGATTAAGTTAATATCAAATGGAGTTAAAAGTTCGTTTTCTTCAAATAAAGTTTTCAAATTTTCTCTAAGAAAGGGCGAAAAATCGCCCAAGGATTTAGCCTAAAAATTCACGCTTAAAGTATTCTTTAGGTGCTTTACATAAAGGACAGGCTGCAGGAGCTTTTTTGCCACGATGGATATGTCCACAAACCTCACAAACCCATAGTTCTTCTACTTCGCTATTAAAGAATTCTTCTTCTTCAAGCATTTTTTTAAGAGCTAGGTATTCTCTTTCGTGTTCTATTTCTACTTTTCCAATCGCAGTAAATAATCTTGCTATAGCTTTTTTACCCTCATCTTCAGCGATTTTAGCAAAATTTGGATACATAGTTGTGTGCTCATAGTTTTCACCTTCTGCAGCAGTTACTAGGTTTTTTGTAGTTACTTCTAAAGGTTTGCCATCAACGATTTCGTGATAAGCTTTAAATTCAGCTCTTGCATGCCATTTTTCATTTTCTGCTGCTTCTCTAAAATGTCTTGCAACCGCATGCCATCCTTCTTCTTCAGCTACATCCGCAAATAAATCGTATTTATTTCTAGCCATTGATTCTCCAGCAAAAGCTTTCATCAAATTTATTGCAGTTAAATCTTGAGTGATACACTCCATCTCAACACCACAACAGCTAAGTTTTCCACCGCCTACATTTTGAACTTCTACTTCATTGCCGCATTTTGGACATTTATAGGATTCATATTGTCTCATTTTGTACTCCTTTTTGATAATCAAAAAGCATTGTATTATAAAAAAATACTTTTGTCAATTGATGAAAATTATACACAGAAAGCTTACTTCTTGCAAGTAAATTTTATAAAAATTAAGTTATAATATTAAAAAAATATTAAGGAGTTTTTAGTGAGAAGTGATGCGATTAAAAAAGGGCATTTAAAAGCACCCAACCGCTCTTTACTTAGAGCATGTGGCTTAAAAGATGAGGATTTTGACAAGCCTTTTATAGGTGTGGCAAATAGCTATATTGATATTATTCCAGGGCATTATTTTTTAAATGAATATGCAAAAATTATAAAAGATGAAATTCGAAAAAATGGCTGTATCCCTTTTGAATTTAACACTATAGGCGTGGATGATGGCATAGCTATGGGTCATGAGGGTATGCTTTATTCTTTGCCGAGTCGTGAAATCATTGCAAATTCAGTTGAAAGCGTTATGAATGCGCATCAGTTAGATGCTTTAATTTGTATTCCAAATTGTGATAAAATCACTCCAGGTATGCTAATGGGTGCTTTAAGGGTTAATGTACCGACTATTTTTGTAAGCGGTGGTCCTATGCGTTCGGGTGTGACTAAAAAGGGTGAAAAAATAAGTCTTAGTTCAGTTTTTGAAGCTGTAGGAGCATATGAGGCCAATAAAATCAGCGAAGAAGAATTTAAAGATATAGAATGTTCGGCTTGCCCAAGTGGAGGCTCTTGCTCGGGTATGTTTACTGCAAATTCTATGAATACTTTATGTGAAGCTATGGGTATAGCTTTAGAAGGAAATGGTACGATCTTAGCACTTAGTAAAGAAAGAGAAGAGCTTTTAAGAAAGGCTGCAAGAAGAATTTGTGAAATCGCTTTAGATGAAAGATTTAAAATCAAAAATATTATCACCCAAAAAGCTATAAGAAATGCTATGGTGGTAGATATGGCAATGGGTGGAAGCACAAATACAATCTTACATATGCTAGCTATTTCAAGAGAAGCGGGAGTTGCGCTTGATATCAAGGATTTAAATTTTATTTCAAGCAAGGTTGCACATATTGCAAAAATCGCTCCATCACTTAATACTGTTTATATGGATGATATCCATAAAGCAGGGGGTGTAAGTGCTGTAATGGCTGAAATTTCAAGCAGAGAAGGACATATTTTAGAGCTTGATGCCTTAACCATCACAGGAGAAAGTTTACAAGATCGTTTAAAAAATGCTAAAATCAAAGATGAAACCATCATTCGTAAGGTAGATAATGCTTACTCTAAAGTAGGGGGGCTTGCGGTTTTATTTGGAAATTTAGCCGAACAAGGCTGTGTTGTAAAAACTGCAGGCATTACAGGAGAGAGAAAATTCAAGGGCAAGGCTGTTTGTTTTAATTCGCAAGATGAAGCTATTAAAGGTATCATTAAAGGTAAAGTGCAAAAAGGCGATGTTTGCGTGATCCGTTATGAAGGGCCAAAGGGTGGCCCAGGTATGCAAGAGATGTTAAGTCCAACTTCACTTATCATGGGTATGGGGCTTGGTGCAGATGTGGCTTTGATTACCGATGGAAGATTTAGCGGTGCAACAAGGGGTTTAAGCATAGGTCATGTTTCTCCTGAAGCTGCTGAGGGTGGACTTATAGGGCTTTTAAAAGATGGTGATGAGATAGAAATCGATGTAGATGCTTATATCATCAATGCAAATTTAAGCGATGAAGAAATCGCAAAACGCAAAAATGACTTTGTAATGCCTCAAAAAGAAGTAAAATCCAGATGGCTTAGAATGTATCAAAAACTTGTAACAAATGCTAGCAAGGGTGCGGTTTTAGATATGGAATGAAAGAGTTTCTTTCATTCCGTTCTTGGAGTTTATAATCAAAATAAGATTAAATTTTAAAATAATCCCTAAATTCTCTACAAATTTCGAGGAAATTTACTCCATCGATTGTAGGGCTTTCGTTGAAAAATCTAAACATATCTTCAAAACCGTTTTCAAGTTCTTTAGACTTTACTCCATAGCTTATGCTAAGCCCTGCTTCGATAAAAGCAGCGATTTTATCGCAGTATTTTAAAGCCTTGCCATCAATTGCTCCAAATTCGTTTTGATTAAAAGAGCTTAAACTTCCGCTACAAAGCTCTATTTTAGCATTTTTATAGGTGCGATTTTCAAATTCATTTTTGACAAAACTTGCTTCATTGCTTCTGCCCTCTCTAATGCCTAAGATATAAGAAAATTCAGCCTTTAGGTTTTCAGGCACAAAGGGTAAAATTCTATCATTGATCAGTTTCATTTCATAATCATTGATGATAGTGTGAAGTCCGTCTATGCCGTATTTTACAGGGCTTATGATATCACGCGTTAAAGATTCAGGTAAATCATGAAATAAAGCGCAATAAAAATTGTTTTCAAGTCTTTTATCGCAAGCTTTGATTTTAAGTGAATAAAAATATCCTAAAATCGCCACTACAAGCATATGTCCTAAAACAGCAGTTTCAGGTATGCGCGGGGTTTGAGCCCAACGCTTTTGAAAACGAAGTCTTCCGCTTAAATCAATTATTTTTGCGATTTTTTGATTAAGAGCGATTTTTCTAGCTCCTATAAGCTCATAGTAATCTTCTAATTCTTCTTCAACTTTGTTTTTAATCTCATCAATATCATTTAAAAAAGCTGAGGTTTGATAAACTATGTTAAATTCCCATCTTGTAGCAAAATATGAAGCTGCTTTTAAGATAAGTCTTTCTTTAGCATAAGCATTACCGTTTAAATACGCTTCAAAACGCTTTAGAAATTCCCCATCTTCTATATCTTCTATCATAGGTTCGATTTTGCTTAAAACCCAAGCATTAACTTCAGCTTTTTTTTGACGCACGATTTCATGATACACATCAGGGCGTATATCAGTTACCACAACACGACTTAAAAACTCAAAAATTCCACCCTCTATGATAATTTTCATATCCACATCTTTTTCCATTTTTGCAATGAAATAAGCTATGATAAATTTATGCGCTTGTTTATCAAGCTCGACTAAATTTGCCATTCTTGGATAATCATTCCAACGACTGATGGAAGCGGCTTTAAAAATGTGTTCTATGAGTTTTATGTTTATCATGCTTTTGCCTTTTTGCAATTTAAATTTAAAAATTTTCGTTAAAATTGTGAAATTATAGCAAATTTAAGGATAAAAATGAGTAAAAAAGCACTTTGTATCATAAGTGGCGGTATGGATAGTACTTTGTGTGCTTATCTGGCCAAAAAAGAAGGTTATGAAATCATCGCTTTGCATTTTGACTATGAACAACGCACTCAAGAAAAAGAAAAAGAATGTTTTAAGCAAATTTGCAAGGCTTTAAAAGTAGAAAAATCTTATATTTTAGATGTGAGTTTTATCAAAGATATAGGGGGCAATGCCTTAACCGATAAAAGTATAGACATCCCTAAAAATGAGCTTTGTACAAGCGATACTCCACCTATCACTTATGTGCCTTTTCGCAATGGAATTTTCTTAAGTATAGCAGGATCTTTGGCTGAAAAGGAAAATTGTGAGAGTATTTTTATAGGGGTGGTAGAAGAAGATGGCAGTGGTTATCCTGACTGTACTGATGAGTTTATACAAAAGGCACAAGAATTTATCAATGAAGGTACGAGTAAGAATTTCAAAGTTTGTATAAAAACTCCGCTTGTTAGACTAAACAAAGCTAAAATTGTAGAACTAGCCTTAAAAGAAAATGTACCTTTAGAACTTACTTGGTCTTGTTATGAGAGTGAAGATGAAGCTTGTGGGGAGTGCGATAGTTGTTTGCTTCGTTTAAGAGGTTTTGAAAAAGCAGGATTTAAAGATAAGATTAAATATAAGTCCTAGTTTTCACTAGGACTTAAAGCTTAGTTTAAAGTATAAAGCTTGTTTGCTCCATCTTGATAAGAAAGAATATTGATTTTTCCATCTTTAAAGAAAATGCTTCTAGCATTAGTGATAGAGCTTGGGAAAGCGATAGTTTTCACTACTTCTTCTTTGACTGGATCAATTACGGCAATCACATTGTGATTTTTGCTAAGTGCATAAATTTCCCCATCTTTAAAAGTCATAGAAGTTACATAAAGATCGCCTAAAGTTTTACCTTCTTTAAGATTTGCTTTTGGAGTAAATTCTCCTGAAAGAACACGATCTTTTAAAGAAACTTTAGAGATTACAAAAGTTTTAGCGTCTTTGTTGTTTGGAACAGTTGCAAGATAAAGATAATTTCCATCTGTAGTCATACTTGCTACATGGTTGAATTTTGCTCTAACTGTATCAAGTCTTCCACGACCTAAATCTTTTCCTTGACCTTCAAATTTATCATTTCCTTTAATAAAATCTGCATATTGTAAAGCTTCGTCCGCATTTGGATTTTTGGCAAATCTTAGGAAAGATTTATTAGATCCCATGAGAAGAAATTTATTTTCTTTATAAGGAATGATACCTATGATAGGATCGATAGTAGCTGAAAAATAAGGATCAAGCTCAAAACCTTCTTTAACGCTAAAATTATTATCTAAGAAAGCCACATCCCATTTAGAACTTGCTACAAATTCATCATTAATATAATCAAGAGTATTGATTGCTTTATCAAAATTTATGGTTTGTTCATTGATAATTTTAAGCTCATCGTCAATTTCTGCAAATGGAGAATTATTTGTATTATTATCAAATTTTATACCCAATTTTTCACTCGCAGGTGCAAAAGCATAATCAGGAGCTTTAACATCACGCTTTCCTAAGAAAGAAATATTTTGCCATAAACCATTCCAACCCTCTGTGCTCCAAATGATATATTTTGGATTAAGACTAAATCTTACTGGATCACCTTGTCCTACATAAGGAGGAATTCCTGTGCTTACAAAAGCTTGAAAAACATTTGATGCAACGATAAGGGTGCTGATTAAAACTGCTGCGAAGCTAAATTTAGTAAATTTTCTAAATTTTTCACCGTTTAATTCTTTGTCAAAAGATCCAAATTTAGGAGCAAAAGCAAACATCACACCCAAAAGCAAGACTACAGCCCAAAAGACTACTTCAGCCCAAAAATAAGTATGGATACCAAAAACTGCCAAACCAAAACCTTGATCTAAATCTCTATGAGCGTGATTGCCATAATGTGCAAAAGACTGATAAAGACCTACTGCAGTCATGATTAAAAGAGCGGCAAGGTATTTGCCTTTCATACCATAACGCACGATAAAAAGTGCTATAACTCCGATAAAAATCATCGCTTCTCTTTGTCCCCAACAAAGAGTGCATGGGCTATCACCCAACATATAACCAAATACAAAATTTGCAATCCCTACAGGCAAAAGAATAATCAAAAAGCCTGCTAAACACATAAGAGTGTAGAAATTTTTTGTTTTATTTATTTCGTTCATTCTCTAGCCTTTCTTTACAGATTCATTATCGTTAAAAGCGCACCTGTTTTGTGGCCAACATAGAAAAAAACCATTAAAAGCCAAGCTACCATTACCAAACCAAAAGCCAAATTTTCTTTTTCTGGTTTTTTGATAATCAGTATCAAGGCGATTAAAACTAATAAAAGCTCTAAGAACTCCATAATTTCTCCTTTTGATTGAACTTATTAAAAATTGTTTTAATAAGAGTTTATGATATTATATTACAAATTTCTCCTAAATTTTCTATTACACAGCGTACTTCATCACCTTTTTTAAGAAAAACGGGCGGATTTAAACCCATTCCTACACCGCTTGGGGTTCCCATTGATATGATGGTACCGGCTTTTAAGAGCATTCCTGAGCTTAGTTCCTCTAAGACATATCCGATGTCAAAAATAAAAAATTTTGTATTGGAGTTTTGTCGTAATTCTTTATTGACATAACTTTTCAAATGAAGTTCAGGTGGATAAGCAATCTCATCAACACTTGTGATATAAGGCCCCATGATAGTACTTCCCTCAAGGCTTTTTGCGCGGTAAAATTGCTTGTGGCGTTTTTGGAGATCTCGTGCTGAAATTTCATTGATGATGGTATAACCAAAAATATAATCCTTTGCATCTTCAGCTTTGATTTTATAAGCATCTTTACTTAAAATGAAAGCAAGCTCGCATTCATAGTCTAATTGAGAAGTAACATCAGCATGTAAAGATATGCTGCCAAAAGGAGCTGTGGCTTGATTGCAGCGTTTTCCAAAATATACAGGATATTCTCTTTCTTCAAATTTTTCGCCTTTAAATTGTGCAGATTCTTTGGCATGATCTAAAAAATTGATCCCAAGACATATGATATCTTGTCGAGGTTCTATGATAGGAGCTAGATAATCTTCTTTTGGAATTTCATAAGCTGTTTTAGAGTCTAAATCTTTAAACTTATGTTTAAATTCATCAAAATTTATAATCAATTCATTCATATCACGAACATTGATATCAAGATCGGCTAAATTTACGACCTTTCCACTTGAGTTAAACACCCCTAGAGTAGCTTTTTGATTAAATTTAAAATTAACAAATTTCATTTATAAAATCCTATATTTTTATTTTTTGATTATACTAAATTTTTAACAAAAAGTAAATTTTTATTTTAAAAATTTTTATTAAAAATGATAGCTTGTTAGATATGAAGTATCGCCTTTATTTTAAAATGCTGCTAAAATTTTTTCCATACCCTTTTTTGAAAAAATATCAAAATTTTCTCCGTTATAGTTAAATTTTAAACGATAAGAATGCAAACACAAGCGTTTAGCACCGCTTAGTTTTATGCGTTCTTCTATGTCCATTTTGTCATCTAAAATTTTTTCTATATCTTTTTTTTCAAGGCCATAGAGTGGATCGCCTAAAATTTTGTGGTTTTTATAAAATAAATGCACTCTAATTTGGTGTTGTCTGCCTGTGAGTGGTTTGCAAAGCAAAAGTGTAGCATTGAGCTTAGGATAAAAGCTCAAAACCTCAAACTCTGTGATTGCTTTTTTTCCATTTTCACAAATTTGCATTCTAGTTTTAACATCATCATAATCTTTTGTTAAATCCATCGCTTGATCGACTATAAAATTTACTTTAATTTCTCCACTTGCAAGGGCAAGGTATTCTTTTTGAATTTGTTTTTTTTCAAACATAGTTTTAAGTTCAATTTGTGCTTTTTTGTGTTTGGCTACGAGTATGAGTCCACTTGTTTCTTTATCAAGCCTATGGGCTACGCACGCTTTTTTACCCCAAAGGTGCCAAATTTCATCACTAAGGCTGTATTTGCAGTGTCTGCCATTAGGATGACTTAAAATTCCACTTTCTTTTTCAAGTACCGCAAAATCTTCATTTTCAAAAACAATTTCTACTCCCTTGGGATTGTTTTCATAGACTATTAATTCTACATCGCCTTTTAAGATTTTATTTTTTTCTTCTACTAAAATTCCATCACAAAAAAGTCTTTTTTTGTCTATGAGTTTTTGGGCTTCATTTATATTGATTTTCAAATTATCTATAAGGACTTGAAACGCCTTTTTTCCATTGTTTGATAGTTTTATTTTTGTGTAAGCCAAACTTAACCTTTCTCTAAATTTTTTTAGATAAAATTCCATTTTCATTTTTAAAAAAATTATAGCTAAAAAGGTTTCAAAGATGGTTGAAAGATATAGCAGAGAAATCATGGCCAAAAAATGGGATATGCAAGCAAAATATGATGCATGGCTAAAAGTAGAGCTAGCTGCTGTAAAAGCTTGGAATAAACTAGGCCTTATAAATGATACAGATTGTGAAAAAATTCTTAAAAATGCTAAATTTGATATAGCTAGAATTGATGAGATAGAAAAAACTACCAAGCATGATGTGATTGCTTTTCTTACAAGTGTAAGTGAAAGTTTAGGAGAGGAAAGCCGCTTTGTACATTATGCGATGACAAGTTCTGATTGTATCGACACCGCTGTAGCTTTACAGATGAAAGAAAGTTTGGATTTGATTTTAGAAGATGTTTCTTTGCTTTTAGAAGTGATTAAAAAACGCGCTTTGGAACATAAAAATACTTTAATGGTAGGTAGAAGTCACGGAATTCATGGAGAACCTATCACTTTTGGTTTAGTACTTGCGATTTGGTATGATGAAATTTTACATGCAAAAGAGCTTTTAGAGCATGCAAGAGAAGTGATAAGTTATGGAAAAATTAGTGGTGCAATGGGAAATTTTGCTCATGCTCCTTTAGAATTTGAAGAAGAAGTATGTAAAAATTTAGACCTTAAACCTGCACCTGTTTCAAATCAAGTTATTCAAAGAGATCGTTACGCACAAGTGATTTCAGCCATTGCGATTTTGGCTTCATCGTGCGAGCAAATTGCTGTTGCAATAAGACATTTTCAAAGAACAGAAGTATATGAGGCTGAAGAGTATTTTAGCGTGGGGCAAAAAGGAAGTTCGGCTATGCCACATAAAAGAAATCCGGTTTTAAGTGAAAATATCACAGGGCTTTGCCGTGTGCTTAGATCCTTTGTAACTCCTGCTTTAGAAAATGTAGCTTTATGGCACGAAAGAGATATATCGCATTCAAGTGTTGAAAGATTTATTTTGCCTGATGCTTTTATCACGGCTGATTTTATGCTCATGCGTCTTACAAATTTGATCGATAAGCTTTTGGTTTATCCTGAAAATATGATGAAAAATTTAAATCTTACAGGTGGACTCGTATTTTCACAACGCGTTTTATTAGAGCTTCCATTTAAGGGCATTAGCCGTGAAGAAGCTTATAAAATAGTCCAAAGAAATGCGATGAAAGTTTGGGCTGATTTGCAAAATGGCAAAGCTGCTATCAATGAAAAAAATGAAAGCTTATTTTTACTTGCACTTTTAGCTGATGAGGATTTGAGAAAAAGCTTGAGTGAAGAGGATATAAGAAAATGTTTTGATTATAATTATTACACAAAAAATGTTGATGCAATCTTTGCAAGAACTTTTAAATAAGGACAAGGAATACAATGAAAGTTATTAAAAGAAATGGTCGCACAGAAGAATTAGACGTTTCTAAGATCAAAAAATGCACCTTTGATGCTATAAAAGATTTAGAAGGCGTTAATCTAAGCGAGCTCGAGCTTGATGCTAAAATTCAATTTCGAGATGGAATTTCAACTGAAGAAATTCAAAAAACATTGATTAAAACTGCTGTAGATAAAATCGATATTGATTGTCCAAACTGGACCTTTGTCGCAGCTAGACTTTTTTTGTTTGACTTGTATAAAAAAGTGAATGGAATGAATCGCTATAATCATTTGCGTGAGTATTTTGAAAAGGGCGAAAAGGAAGGTAGAATTTTACTTGGGCTTAAAGAAAAATATGATTTAGATGATTTAAATGATTATATTAAGCCTGAACGCGATATGCAATTTACTTATCTTGGCATTAAAACTCTATATGATAGATATTTGATTAAAGATAGCAAGGGTATGCCTATAGAGCTTCCTCAGCAAATGTTTATGGCTATTGCTATGTTTTTAGCACAGAATGAATTTAATCCTCAAGAATGGGCAAAGAAATTTTATGATCTCATCTCTAAATTTGAACTCATGCTTGCAACTCCTACTTTATCAAACGCAAGAACAACACGCCATCAGCTTAGCTCTTGTTATATAGGCTCAACTCCTGACAATATCGAGGGAATTTTTGATTCTTACCAAGAAATGGCATTATTGTCTAAATTTGGTGGAGGTATAGGCTGGGATTGGTCTAAAGTTCGCGCAATGGGTGGAAGCATAGATGGGCATAAAAACGCTGCAGGGGGTATCATTCCTTTTTTAAAAATCACCAATGATATAGCTGTGGCTGTAGATCAGCTTGGCACAAGAAAGGGTGCGATCGCTGTTTATATCGAACCTTGGCATATGGATGTAAGTGATTTTATCGATTTGCGTAAAAATTCAGGCGAAGAAAGACGCCGTGCGCACGAGCTTTTCCCTGCTTTATGGATCAATGATCTTTTTATGAAAAGAGTAAGAGCTAATGATAAATGGACTCTTTTTGATCCTGCAGATACAGCGGATTTGTGTGATTTATATGGCGAGGCTTTTGAAAAACGCTATGAAGAATATGAAAAAGATGAAAGCATTACCAAAGAAATCGTAGAAGCTAAAGAGCTTTGGAAGAAAATTTTGCTAAATTATTTTGAAACAGGCTTGCCATTTTTATGCTTTAAAGATAGTGCTAACAGAGCAAATCCAAATGCTCATGTAGGAATTATTAGAAGTTCAAATTTATGTACTGAAATTTTTCAAAATACCGAGCCAAATTATTATCAAATCAAAGTAGTTTTTGAAAATGGAGATGAGCTTCATTTTGATGAAGAACAAAAAGTTGTGATCGATGGGGGATATGAAAAACCAGCCAAAAAAATCTCAACTTTAGACAGCATTGATGGTAATAAAGTTTATATAGTGGAAAAATATAAAAATGATGGAAAAACAGCCGTTTGTAATTTAGCAAGTATAAATCTTAGCAAAGTGTATACTAAAGAAGATATAGAGCGTGTTGTGCCAACTGCTATTCGTATGCTTGATAATGTAATTGATTTAAATTTTTATCCTCATAGAAAAGTAAAAGATACAAATTTAAAATCTCGCGCCATAGGACTTGGCGTTATGGGTGAGGCACAAATGCTTGCTGAGGCTAAGATTCATTGGGGAAGCGATGAGCATTTAAATAAAATCGATGAGATTATGGAGCAAATTAGCTTTGAAGCTATTAATGCAAGCTCAAATTTAGCGATAGAAAAAGGCTCTTACCCTGATTTTGAAGGATCAAATTGGAGTAAGGGGATTTTTCCTATTGATGTAGCAAGTGAAAAAGCCAAAGCTTTAACCCTAAGAGAAGGGTTGTTTAATCAAAGCGAATGTGATTGGGATAAGCTTAGGGAAAAAGTAAAAGAAGATGGTATGAGAAATGGTTATTTGATGGCCATTGCTCCTACTTCTTCAATTTCTATTTTGGTAGGAACAACACAAACTATCGAACCTGTTTATAAGCGTAAGTGGTTTGAGCAAAATTTAAGCGGTATGATACCTGTTGTAGTGCCTAATTTAAGTCTTGAAACTTGGCAATATTATACCCCAGCTTACGAACTTGATCAAAGAATTCTTGTTAAAGCTGCAGCAGTGCGTGGAAAATGGATAGATCAAGGGCAAAGTTTAAATATCTTTTTATCACTCGATAAAGCAAGCGGGGGTTACTTAAATGATATATATCAATTAGCTTGGGAGCTTGGGGTAAAATCGACTTATTATCTAAGAAGTGAAAGCCCTGATAGCGAAAGGATAAATATTGCTGATCGTAGCATAGAATGTGAAGGTTGCCAATAAAGATTTAAACCTATATTAGGTTTAAATCTTTTTAAGAATTATAAATTTCTTTATCTATGGCTTTTAAATTTTTTGCAGTGCAAAGCGCTGAGGTCATAGCCCCTGAAACATTACTGGCTGTTCTTGCCATATCAATGATAGGATCAATAGCTAAAATAAGGCTAAGCATAACAAAATTATCCCCAAATCCAATTCCTGCGAGCATAATAGAAGCTGCCATAGTTGCACTTCCAGGAACTCCAGCAATACCTAAAGATCCAATAACTGCTACTAATACTATCATCAAAGCAAAAGTAAAATCTATAGGCGTGTGTGTAGCAAATGCCACAAAGATTGCTGCCATAGCTGGGAAATAACCCGCGCAACCATTAAGTCCCGTTGTTGTTCCTATAGAGGCAACAAAGTTAGCCACGGCAGGATTTACTCCAAATTTGTTTTGCAAAGTTGAAGTCGTCATCGGTAAAGTCCCTAAAGAAGATCTTGAACTGAATGCAAACAGCCATACAGGAAAAGCTTTTTTTGCGTATTTTATAGGATTTAGTCCTTGAGAAGCAAGAAGTAAAAAATGCACACCAAACATTATAAACATTGCTATATAGGTAAGAATGATAAAAAGTCCTGCAGTTTTGATTGCTTCAAAACCATTGCTTAGTAAAACATTTGCCATCATACAAACTACAGCATAAGGCATAAATCGAATCACTGCAGCCGTCATATTCATCATAATATTATAAAAAACTAAGACAAAATTTTCAAAAGTTTGAAAAGCTTGTGCATATTCTTCTTTTTTTGAAACTTTTTTTGCGCAAATTCCCACAAAAAAAGCAAAAATTACAATGGCTATGATATTTTCTTTATTCATAACAGAAATGATATTGCTAGGAATTAAACCTAAAATAATACTTGAAAAAGTTTGAATTTCGCGAATTTGTCTCGTTCCTTCATAAGCAGTAAAATTATCACCTAATTGAAAATTGTAAGCCAATAATATACCCAAAGAAGCAGCTATAGCAGTACTAAAAAGTATCCAAAAGAGGCTTATGCTAAGCAAGGAAGAAATTTTTATATTTTTATCAATTTCTATAATCACTTTAATGATACAAATACCCACAAGCGGAATAACTAGCATTTTTATAAAAGCTACAAAAACAGAGCTTACAAAACCAAACCAATGTCTTGCTTCATTGTACCAAATGATAGCACTTGCTTCTTTGCTATCTGGAAATTGAGCTAGATATTGCAAAGCAAAACCAAAGCCTAGGCCTATAAAAAGAGCAAAAAGCATACGAAGGGAGAAATTTACCTTTTTATCTCGCATTTTTTTAAGAATGTAAAAAATTACAAAAAGCACAGCAATAATAGCTACAGTTTGTATTTGCGAGAACATTAAAAACATTTGAAAAAATTGTTTATCCATAAAAAGTCCTTTAAGAAACTATATCAAGTATGAAATATATTTAAAGTATGTCCATAAAATCTTGATCTTATGGATGATACCATAAAAATATTATAAATAAGATAAAATTAGTATGATTTAATGAATATCTTTATGCAAACAATGCTCAAAAATAAATTGATGATCTTGTGGCAAGGCTTCAAATAAAGCATTAGCCAAATTTCGAATCTCCCAAAGAGCAGATTTTGAGCTACGCAAAGAAATAAAATTTTGCAAACTTCTAGCATTGATTGTTAAAGTAAGTTCGGTTTTATAACTCTCAGGTAAGCAGTATTTGGCTATATCCAAGCTTATACTTTTTTGTAAAATAAGGCGTAAATTTTCTAAAGCTTGAATGCTAGCATTATCAACTTCTTCATTGCCACAAAGGACAAGATAACGGCTTGCATTTTCAAAATCTCCTATTTTAAATTCACCCTCATTGCGAAGTTCTTTTAGGGTGTAGCGCGTGCTTTTAACGCTAGGACTTGTATGGCGATGTCTAGCAACTTCTTGTAAGCAAGCCCTTGAAATTCCTTGAATATAAAAAGTATAATTTAAATGCTCTAAGGTTGAGGCATGTTTAAATTTATTTCCTACGCGATCGATGAGTTCTTTATCTTTTTCTCCACCACAATCTCCTTTATCAAAACTTTGCCAACAAGTTCTT
The DNA here is from genome assembly GCF_000254135.1 of Campylobacter coli LMG 9860. Taxonomy (GTDB): domain Bacteria; phylum Campylobacterota; class Campylobacteria; order Campylobacterales; family Campylobacteraceae; genus Campylobacter_D; species Campylobacter_D coli. Next base: position 4,582 of record NZ_AINS01000009.1, on the reverse strand, counting down.
GTTGCATGCGAACATACAGAAAGAGGGGTATGAAAAAGTAAAGTGATTTGCATAAATTTTCCTTGATAAATTTTTTTATAATTCTTACATTTTTTACTTAAAATTCTAATGAAATAAAAAGTTTTATCGAGTTATAATTAGACAAAAAATTAAGGCTTATTAATAATGAATAAACAAACCAAATATATTTTTGTTACAGGAGGAGTGTTAAGCTCCTTAGGCAAAGGAATAGCAGCTGCTTCTATCGCAACACTTTTAAAAAATTCAGGACTTAAAGTGAGTATTTTAAAAGCTGATCCTTATATCAATGTCGATCCAGGTACTATGAGTCCTTTTGAGCATGGGGAAGTTTTTGTAACTGATGATGGAGCAGAAACCGATCTTGATTTAGGGCATTATGAGCGTTTTTTGGATGAGAGTTTATCTCAAGATAATAATTTCACTACAGGACGCGTTTATCAAAGTGTGATTGAAAAAGAAAGGCGTGGAGAATATCTTGGCAAAACCATTCAAGTTATCCCGCATATAGTAGGAGAAATCAAAGATCGCATTAAAAAAGCAGGAGAGGGCAAAGATATACTCATCGTTGAAATAGGTGGAACTGTTGGGGATATAGAAGGCTTGCCTTTTTTAGAAGCCATTCGTGCTTTGCGTTTGGAGGTGGGTAAAAATAATGCTATGAATATTCATCTTACTCTAGTACCTTTTATTAAAGCTGCGGGGGAATTAAAAACAAAGCCAACTCAACATAGTGTAGGCGAGTTAAGACGCATAGGTATTAGTCCTGATATGATTATTTGTCGTAGTGAAAAAGCTCTTGATAGGGATTTAAAAGATAAAATTGCTATTTCTTGTGGGGTGGAAAAAAATTGCGTGATAGAAAGTGTTGATGCGGCTAGTATTTATCAAATTCCACTTAATTTTTTAAAGCAAGATATTTTAAATCCTATTGCTGAAATTTTGGATTTGAAAAATTTAAAACCTAATATGGAAAATTGGGACTCTTTGGTAAAAAGAGTTATAGCTCCAAGTAATGAAGTTAAAATCGCTTTTGTAGGCAAATATGTGGATTTAAAAGAAAGCTATAAAAGCCTTACTGAAGCTATTATACACGCAGGTGCAGCCCTAGATACTAAAGTGGAGTTAAAATGGGTAGATAGTGAAAAGCTTGAAAATTTAGAAAGTGCTGAAGCATTTAAAAATGTGAGTGGAATTTTGGTTGCTGGGGGATTTGGATATCGTGGTATAGAAGGTAAGATAAAAGCCATTCAATACGCAAGAGAAAATAAAATTCCTTTTTTAGGAATTTGTTTAGGTATGCAGCTTGCTTTGGTGGAATTTGCTAGAAATGTATTAAAACTTAAAGATGCAAATTCAAGTGAATTTAATGAAAAATGCCAAAATCCTGTGGTTTATTTGATTGATGAATTTATGGATACAAATGGAGAAAAACAAATTCGTACTGCAAAAACTCCTTTAGGTGGAACTATGCGTTTAGGGGCTTATAAATGTGATATCAAGGAAAAATCCCTTTTGGCTAAGGTTTATAATGAAGCAAAAAGTGTAAAAGAACGCCACCGCCACCGCTATGAAGCCAATCCAAAATATCGTAAAGAATTTGAAGATAAGGGCTTGATAGTAAGTGGAGAGAGTGAAGGGCTTATAGAAGCTGTGGAGTTAAACAATCATCCTTTCTTTTTAGCTGTCCAATTTCACCCTGAATTTACCTCAAGATTAGAGCGTGTAAATCCTGTGATTTGTGGTTTTATCAAGGCGGCTATAAGCTATGAAGACGATTGATAAAAATGAAATTAGAAAAATTCTAGCTTCTCGTTTCGAAAAAGATTTACATACCAAACTTTGCGATTTACCTTTGCCTTGCTGCTTAAAAGATATTTACAAGGCGGCAAATCGCATTAAAGAAGCTATAGATAAAAATGAAAAGATCGCTATAGTGGGTGATTATGATGTTGATGGGATTATCTCTTGTGTTATTATGGCAGAATTTTTTGATGATATAGGTTTTGATTATACAGTAAGAATTCCCAACCGCTTTAAAGATGGATACGGTTTAAATGCTGAAATTATCAATGAACTTGATGTAAATTTGATTATTACAGTGGATAATGGTATAGCAGCCTTTGAAGCAGCCAAGCTTTGTAAAGAAAAAAATATTGATTTAATTATAACTGATCATCATATGCCTCAAGATACTTTACCCGATGCCTTTGCGATTATCAATCCTAAGCAAAAAGATTGTGATTTTCCAGATATTGAAATTTGCGGAGCGCAAGTGGCTTGGTATTTAATAGCTGCTTTAAAAGAGGTTTGTAAATTAAAATACGATATGGGTAAATTTTTAGAACTTCTAGCTATTGCCATTGTTGCAGATATGATGGAATTAAGAGATTTAAATAGAGCCTTGGTTAGACGAGGGATTGAGTGTATTAACAAATCCAAAAGAGTTGCTTTTAAGGCGATTAAGCAATATTATCAAAAAGATAAATTTGCACTCGATAATATAGGATTTTTAATCGCTCCTCTTATCAATAGTGCTGGAAGAATGGATGATGCAAGCATTTCTTATGAATTTTTACATACAAAGGACTTGGATAAAGCTTCGGCTTATTTAGAGCAAATCATTAGCTTTAATGAAAGCCGTAAAGATGAGGAAAAACAGCTTTTTGAAGATAGTTTAAGTCAAATTGATGAAAATGATTCTTGTATTGTTGTATCGGGTTTAAATTGGCATGAGGGAGTTTTAGGGATAGTAGCAAGCCGTTTAGCAAAACATTTCAATAAACCCGCTTTTGTATTTTCACAAAACGATCAGCGCTTAAAAGGAAGTGCAAGAAGTGTTGGAAAAATCGATATTTTAGCTTTGATTTCTAAGGCAAATTTCATATTGAGTAATTATGGCGGGCATAAGGGTGCTGCAGGTCTTAGTTTAGATCTTGATTCTTTTGAAAAATTTAAAACCATAATAAAAAAAGAATGTATGGAAATTTCTCAAAGCGAATTTTTAGACACAGATGAGATTTTAGGTATTTTAGATCCTAATGAAATCGATTTTGAAATGCTTGAAATTTTAGAATCTTTCGAGCCTTTTGGGCATAAAAATCCGCGTCCTTTTTTTATTTTGGAAAATCTTTATGTTAAAAATAAAAAATTTTTAGGAAAAGATGAAAAGCATCTAAAACTCATACTCACAAAAGATAATAAAACCATAGAAGCTTTATTTTTTAATTTTGACAAAGAACCCCAATTGTATGAAAATATTAGTTTGCTTGGAAGTATTTCTAAGAATGAATTTAGAAGATTGGCAACTCCACAATTTATTATTAAAGAAATTTTGTAAAAATTTATAAAATTTTTATTTAATATTTATTAATATTATATAAGTTTCATCAATGAAACTTAATTTTAATAAATAAGGGGGCTTTGTGAAAAAGTTACTTTTGTGTGTATGGGTATTTTTATCTATAGGAGTATGTATGGCAGAAGCCAAACCAAAAATTGCTATTTTGGCAACGGGCGGAACTATAGCAGGTTCTATTGATAGTGCTGTGGCTACTACAGGCTATACAGCAGGGGTTGTGGGTGTAGATGTTTTAATCAAAGCAGTGCCACAAATTCAAGATTTGGCTAATATCAGCGGGGAACAAGTAGCAAATATTGACAGCTCTAATATGCGTGATGAAATTTGGTTAAAGCTTGCTAAAAAAATCAATAAGCTTTTTGATGAGGGTGTAGATGGTGTAGTCATTACTCACGGTACTGATACCATGGAAGAAACCGCTTATTTTTTAAATTTGACCATTAAAAGTGATAAGCCTGTAGTTTTAGTTGGTGCTATGCGTCCATCAACTGCTATAAGTGCCGATGGCCCAAAAAATCTTTACAATGCTGTAGCATTAGCTGCCGATAAAGAAGCTAAAAATAAAGGCGTTATGGTGGCTATGAATGATAAAATTTTAAGTGCTAGGGGCGTGGTAAAAACCCATAGTTTAAATGTTGATGCTTTTTCTTCTCCTGATTTTGGAGATTTGGGCTATATAGTAGATGGAAAAGTTTTCTTCTATAATAACATAAGCAAAGCACACACAAAAAATAGCCCTTTTGATGTAAGTAAACTCACAAGCTTACCAAAGGTAGATATACTTTATACTTACTCAAATGATGGTAGCGCTATTGCTGCAAAAGCTTTATTTGACAATGGAACCAAAGGTATTGTTGTAGCAGGAAGTGGCGCAGGAAGCATACATGAAGATCAAAAAAATACTTTAAAAGAACTCATCAAACAAGGGCTTGATGTTGTTGTAAGTTCAAGGGTTGCAGCAGGACGCGTTGCGGTGAGTGATGCGGATAAGAAATTGGGTTTTATCAGTGCTGAAGATTTAAATCCACAAAAAGCTAGAGTTCTTTTGATGCTAGCTCTTACAAAAACAAATGATCCTAAAAAAATCCAAGAATACTTTTTAAAATACTGAATTTAGGCATTTCTAAAAGTTTAGAGAGGATATTTATCTTCTCTAAATTCAGTATTTTCATCCTTTTAACCCCCAACCACCCAAAAATAAGG
>NZ_AINS01000010.1 GCF_000254135.1 Campylobacter coli LMG 9860 | reverse complement strand
TCAACCTTATCGATTTTGGCATTCAAAAGATCTGTAGTTGCTAATTTTGAAAGCTCTTCTTTAATTTCTCTAAGAGCTTCATCTTTTATCTCTTGAGAATTTATTTGATTTTCTTTGTTAAATTCATTAAGAGCTTTAATGAAATTTTCTTCAGTTTGATCTTTAAAATAGACAGAAAATAAAGCTTTTACACCTTCTGAAATATAATAATTTCTCACTATATTGCCTTGCATTGTATTTCTCCTTGATTATATCATATTTTTTTGCATATAGCATTTAATTCTTCAAGTATTTCATCTTTTTCATTTTCAAAATACTCATTAATGCTATTTTTTGCATATTTTGTTACATTTGGAAGCACGATAGTTTCTTTCTCTTTCAAAAGTTTTTCTATTGTATCTTCACCTACCTTCCCTTCAAAAACAATAGGAATTTGTTCACTAATGTATTTGATTTCATTCTCTAAATTTTCTTTTAGATTCTCTTTATTGATTTCACCTTTTTTAATTTTTGTCTTCATGGCTTCAATTAAAAAATCTTTCTGATTTGAAGGATTTAAAGCACTAACAGCATAACTTAAGCTGTCTAAGTCAATATTTGTATCATTTGGAACGAACACAAAATATTCATTATCAAAATCTTCAAAAGGCGTGCTTTTTAAGTCTTCTTTATAACAAAGAATTCTTGGAATATTAAAATATCTATTTTCATCAAGAGTATCACTAAATTTATCTGCAAAATCTTGACTATTTTTGATTTGATTTTCGGCTAAAAAGCATTCAAAATCAGGTGTTAAAGTGATAACTAAATCACCTTCATCAGTAAATCTAAAAGCTTTTGTAAAAATTTCATTGTTTTTCATTGTTTTCTCCTTTTTTATTCTATTTTATGTTGATGATTATTACTTTTATGTTTTTATTTCTAGCTATCTCGATCATATTCTTTGTTCCTTTTGAAACTCCATTCCAAAAAGCCAAAACACAATCGTTGCTATCCAACATAGATAACATTCTTTGATTTCTAATAGGACCTGCAGCTTTTCCAAAATGTTGCCAATCTGCCTTCACTTCAATAAGTTTAATCTTATTCTTTAAGGCATAATTTTTAGCCATATTGTCAGCACCACTAGCTCCACCTTCAATGATAGTATCTATTTGATTTTGATACAAAGAAAATATATTACTCATTTCTTTATTGAAATGTTCTACATCTTTGTAATCCCTTCCTCCGCACACTAATAATTTCATTTTTTCCTTTTCTAAGTTAATTGCATTTGCAATTCTGCAGCAATTTACGCTCTTTATTGCTACGCAATAAGCTTAATACTGCCCATTTTATCTGCCAAAAGCAAGTCATTTAAGTCTTTTCCATCTGCTATATCCCAAGTAAGACTATAGTTTTTAATATTTAAAAGGCTTAATTTCTCGCTTAAACTTTTTTCTCCATTTATCCCTGCTTCATCTTTATCAAAACAAAGCATAACTCTTTTATCTTTAAACACAGTGAGTATTTCTTCTCTAAAACTGAAAGTTCCTGCAAAGCTAATAAACAAGGTTTTTGAATCTTGTTTGTAGTAATTTCTTGCTGATAAGCAATCAATGTGTCCTTCGGTGATTACTATTTTTTCACATTCCTTTAATAATTTATTTTCTAAACCAAAAGGCATTGCAAAAACAATATTACCGCAGGAAATATTTACTTCTTTAGCTCCATTATAGGCACTATCAATAACACGAAGAGAAAAACCCACAACCATATTTGAGTAAAGATCAAAATTTGGAACAAGAGCTACATTAAAAGCATATTTCCAAGCTTGTTTCTCTTTACTGAAAATTTTAAACTCAATTAAATCTTCTATAGGAAAATATTCTTTTAAAAGATTTTCAAGTTTTTTTATGTTGTTAAAATTTAAAAAACCAATTTTTTCAACTAAACTCAAATCCTTAATACCTCTTTTTAGATAATAAAGGTTTTTAGCTTTTTGTTCAGTTGATAAAGAAAAGCGATAGATAGTTGTATAAACTAACTTTAATTTTTGTGCTTTTGTTAATGTTGAATAATTTTGCACAAAAGGAGCTAATTTTTCAACTTCTACATATTTTTTATTAGGATCAAAAAACACATAATCTTTCGCTTTAGGTTTTGGTTTTTCAAATACCTTTTTATAGGTTGCTTGTATTCCATTTAAAAATGGAATATTAAATTGTGAATGCAAATATTCACAAGCTTCTTTAAAATTGCCATTAAACATGGTTTTTACAACATTGACAGGATTTCCACCCACTCCGCATGCAAAGCAATGACAAGTATTAGTACTTTCATAAATGCCTAAAGAAGCATTATGATCGTTGTTTTTGTGTGCAGTTATATTAAAGCAGTGTATAATCCTTTTATTTTTGTCGCTAATTGCACCTAAAGACTCCAAGACATCCATAATAGGAATATTATTGAGTCTTTCAATATCATATTTCATTAATTATTCTCCTTATTTGTTGGCATTAGTCTTGAAAAAACTAATGCGAGGTTTATGAAGTTCTAAAAAACTTCTTCACATCCACAAAAATTATCTGTATTTTTAATACAAAATTTTGTATATTCGTTAAGCTCATTGTCAAGCATGACATATTCTTTTATTCTTTTCAAGAAAGATTCTGCATCATCGCAAAGAAAAGAAGCTTGATATCTGCCATCAATTCCCATTTCGACTTTATTAATGAATAGATCTCTATCTATATCATCAACAATCTCTTCAGGAACTGAGCTTAACAGCATTGAATAATGGAGGCTATAAACTATATCCTCTACGCTTTGTTCATTGTTAGGTTCATTATCACCTTTAATATGATATTCGACAATATAACTTTTAAAATCATCGATTTGCTTGTCTGTGAAGCTTAGCTCATTTTTTTTATTATACATTGCACAACAATCTTGCAAGGCATAAGCTAAAGCATTAATCTCAGTTTCATTTGCTGCATTATCTAAACCATAGTGTTTAATTAAATCCTTAGACATTTCTGTGAATTTTTTCATATACTTTCCTTTGTATTGTTTAAAATGTAGTATTTGTATTTAATTAGGCAGCAAAACGCTCAAGTGTTTGAAGCATTTGTTCTTCATCGTAACCGATAAATGTCTCTTCAGGAATATCATCTACATAAAGCGTATAAATATTTCCTTCCAAATAAGCTTCAAGTTCTTTGATGAAAAACTCAATATCTTTGTAAAGCTTGTCTTTAAGCTTTGCACTGATTCTTTTTACACCAAAAATTTCTCTCACTTGTTCTTTTGTATAATAAGCGTATCCTGCACATCCATAATCCCAACCATAAGAATATTTTCTAGGTTTATTTCCTTCAGAATACAAAGCTATACCACTATGAATATAAGCTCCTACTCTAATCCAAATATAACCTTTGCTATTCAAATAGTTTTCTATTTCTTGAATGTTTTCAAAATCTGTGCAATTTAATCCATCTATCTCTTTTTCACCAATATCATATCTTTTTAAAAGGTTGAAAAAAGAAGGATTTTCATAATTATCAAACGGATTATAAAATTCATCTCGTTCGATTTCTATTTTTTTACCATCCAAAGTAAAAACACTGCTACCTTTGTGCATTAATTTTTCAAACATATTTTCTAAAACATTTATTTTCATAATTTTTCCTTTTTTATATTTTTTAAATTAAAAAAGGATAGAAG
>NZ_AINS01000011.1 GCF_000254135.1 Campylobacter coli LMG 9860 | reverse complement strand
TTTTGCTTTTCTAAAAGCTTTCTTTTTCTAGTAATATCCCCACCATAGCATTTTGCGGTTACATTTTTACCCATAGACTTAACCGTTTCTCTTGCGATGATTTTATTGCCTATGCTTGCTTGAATAGCTACTTCAAAAAGCTGTCTAGGAACTATTTCCTTCATAGCACTAACAAGTTCTCTTCCTTTACTTTGCGCTTTTTCATTTGGCACGATAATACTTAAAGCATCGACATTTTCACCCGCTACTTTAATATCAAGCTTTACTAAATCCCCTACACGAAATTCAATAGGCTCATAATCAAAGCTCGCATATCCTTTTGTTAAAGACTTTAATTTATCATAAAAATCCATCACAATCTCATTTAAAGGCACATCGTATTCCAATAAAACGCGTTCAGGAGTGATATAATCCATCTTAACCTGCACTCCTCTTTTTCGATTTAAAAGAGTGATTAAATTTCCTAAAAATTCACTAGGGGTAATGATAGTAGCTTTTACATAAGGCTCTTTGATATGATCGATCTTATTCACCGGCGGTAATTCGCTTGGATTTTGAATTTTTATAAGCTCTCCATCGGTTTGATAAATCTCATAAGTTACAGTTGGTGCTGTGGCGATTAAATCAAGATTAAATTCTCTTTCAAGTCTTTCTTTAATTACTTCCATATGTAAAAGCCCTAAAAATCCTACCCTAAAACCAAAACCTAAAGCTAAAGAGGTTTCAGGCTCATAAGTGATGGAGCTATCATTAAGCTTTAATTTATCCAAAGCATCTCTTAAGTCTTCAAATTTATCCGTTTCTATAGGATAAAGTCCTGCAAATACAAAAGCTTTAGCCTTTTCAAATCCCCCTATGGCTTCTTTGGCTTTGTTTTTTACTAAGGTGATAGTATCGCCCACTTGCACATCACCTACTGTTTTAAGCCCAAGCACTACAACCCCTACTTCGCCTGATTGCAAGGATTGAGTTTTGATAGGACTTAAGGGATGAGGATAAAAAAGATCTTGAACTATATGTTTTTTTTCTGTACTCATTACCAAAACTTCATCATTTTTAGCAATGCTTCCTTCATAAATTCTAACCAAAGCCAAAGCCCCTAGATAATTATCAAACCAAGAATCATAAATTAAAGCCTTAGTAGGAGCTTCATCATCTGTTTTTGGTGCAGGGATTTTAGTAATAATTGTTTCTATAAGCTCTTTTATACCCACTCCTGTTTTTGCACTCACGCAAATTGCATCTTTGCAATCTATACCTATAATATGCTCGATTTCATGCTTTACTTTCTCAACATCAGCATTAGGTAAATCGATTTTATTAATCACAGGAATGATTTCAAGATTATTTTCAAGCGCTATATAAACATTAGCTATAGTCTGTGCTTCAACACCTTGAGAAGCATCTACTACAAGCAAAGCCCCTTCACAACTTGCCAAAGAACGACTCACTTCATAAGAAAAATCCACATGGCCAGGAGTATCAATAAGATTTAAAACAAAATTTTCATTATTAAATTTATAATTTAAACGCACTGATTGTGCTTTTATGGTGATACCACGCTCTTTTTCTATATCCATAGTATCCATAACTTGTGAACTCATCTGCCTATCGCTAATAGCACCACACTCGCTAATAATCCTATCTGCAAGAGTAGATTTTCCATGATCTATATGTGCTATGATGGAAAAATTTCTAATATTTTTTACCGACAAAATTTCATCCTAAATATAAAATTTTAAAGCTAGGATTTTAACAAAATTTATGTTTAAAACAAATAAATTTTATTTTATATAAAAAACTTCAATTGAAATTTATATAAAGCATATTAAAATATCAAATGCTTGAAAAATATTTAAAATCAGCTATATTTTTAGCTCTTTATCCCTTAGCAATGCTAGCTTCTAATTTGCACGAATTTATAGCACTAAGTCAAAATAATGAATCCTATCTCATTAAGCAAATGCAAAGCGAACAAGCAAATTTAGACAAAGAACAAGCTTTTAGAAATTACCTACCCTCTCTTAGTCTAAACTCAGCTTATGTAGCCAACAATAAAGATCGCTTCATTATCGATCCACAAGAAAGTTTATTTGCTAAAGTTTCTCTTAATTTTTTACTTTTTGATGGGGGTGCTAGAGAGGCTAATTTAAGAGCTTTAGAAAGCAAAGAAAAATTAAGCCTTTTAGACAAAGAACAAAGCAAAAATTACCTTGCCTTAAATGCAATCACACTTTATTTTAACACCCTAAGTCTTAAAAAAATTTTACTAGCCAATCAACAAAAAGTAGCTTTTTTAAAATCAACTTTTGAAAGATTGCAAAAATTTTACGACGCAGGACTTAGCCCTAAAGATGAACTTGAAAGCATTAAAGCTAAATACCATTTAAGCTTATTAGAGCTCAGTCAAAATGAATTAAAACTTGCCAATATACAAAAAGAGATTAAAATTTTAAGTGATACAGATTTTAAAGTGCAAGGGAATGCTTTTTTAGAAAATCCGCAACAAGAAAAAAGTCAAAACTATGAAGTAATGATAGCTAAAGAACAAATCAATCTTGCTAAAGAAAGTGTAAATTTAGCAAAAGCTGAATATTTTCCAAAATTTTATATTCAAGATAATTTTAACTTTTATAAAAACAATTATAATCCAAAAGTTCCAGCTCCTTTTGTAAACTTAGCAGATCAATTCTTAGAAAAATATTCTCAAGGTAATCAGTTTATTTTAGGTATGGAATGGAAAATTTTTGATTTCAATGCAAGGGCTAAAGAAGTTGAAAAAGAGCGTTTAAACGTTCAAATAGCCAATGCAAACGCAAGATTTAGTGAGAGAAAAAATAAAGAAGAATTAAATTATTTAGACAAAAGTTTAAAAGTTTTACAAGAACAAATTTTAGCTCTTAATCTTAGCTTAAATGCTGCAAATTTGGCTTTTGAAAGTGTAGATAAAAAATACCAAGCAGGACTTGTTTCTTATGTGGAATATCTTCAAGCTTTAGAGGCTAAATTTAAAGCACAAAGCGATTTAGAGCTTGCTAAAAATGAATTTGAAATTACTAAAGCAAATTATTATTTTAATGCGGGTATAGATCTTAATTCAAAGGTTAAAGAATGAAAAAAATTCTATTTTTACTTCTTGCTTTTAATTACGCCTTTGGCGAAGAAATTTACGCGAGTTTCAATGTAGAAGCATCAAAACAAAGCAAGCTTGCCCTTGAAAGCATAGGTTTAGTTCAAAAAATTCCTGTAGAAATTGGACAAAAAGTCAGCAAAGGAGAACTTTTACTTGCTCTTGATCAAGAAAGTGAAAAAATAGCTCTTCAAAATGCTCAAAATTCTTATCAACTTGCCCTTGTAGAATACGAAAATACCAAAAGCAGAATGCAAAAAATCAAAGCTGTAGAAAATGTTATAGACAAACAAAGCTATGAAGATATGAAAGCTAAATTTGATGCAGCTAATTTAAATTTAATCAAAGCAAAAATCAATATAGCTTATTATAAAAATATCATGGCAAAAAAAGAATTGCGTGCACCTTATGATGCTATTATCGCAAACAAATTTATACAAGTGGGCGAAGGAGTAGGAGGAGTAGCTCAACCTTTAATAGAAATTTTTTCCTATCCGCAAAGCAAACTGATTTTAAGTTTTGATGAAAAATACAAAGATAAAGTTAAATTAGGTGATGATTTCTTTTATAAAATCGATCAAAATGGCACAGAATTTAAAGGACAAATCAGTCTTATTTATCCAAGTATAGAGGTAAAAACAAGAAAAATTTATGCTGAAGTGCAAACCACAAATTTAACACCAGGGCTTTTTGGTGAAGGTAGAATTATCACTAAAGATTAAAAATGTTTAAACTAGCTATAAACCGACCTATTACCGTGCTGATGTTTTTCTTAGCTCTCATGATTTTTGGGCTAATCTCTGCTTTTAGCATGAGTGTGAATTTATTTCCTAATGTTTCCATACCTCTTATAAAGATTACAAGCAAGGTAAATGGAGATTTAAATTTCGTAGAATCAAAAGTCACTAAAGAAATAGAAAATGCTTTAAGTGAAATTGATGGAGTAAAAACCATAACCTCAGCTGCGTATGATAATTTTAGTGTGAGTGTAGTGGAGTTTAAACTGGGTAAAAATCTTGAAGTAGCTGCTAATGATGTGCGTGATAAAATAGGAACTTTAAGCCTACCTTCTAAGCCTGAAATTGAAAAAATCGGTTCAGATTCTGGTTCTGCTATTTCGCTTTTTTTATATTCTAAAGATAAATTACAACTCATGCGTGAAATCAATGATAAAATAAAACCTTTTTTGCAAAGAGTTGAAGGGGTAGGTAAAATCGAAGCTAAGGGTTTTTTGGAACCTCAAATTCGCATAGAATTAAAACCAAATGAACTTAGAAAATACAATCTTAACGCCCTTGATGTAGCGAATATCATCAAAAGTCAAAATTTTAAACAAGCCCTAGGCGAACTTAATAACAATCAAGATAACTATATCATCAAAGGCTATTTTGAAGCCACAAATTTAGAAGAACTTAGCAATCTTCGCATAAAAACAGGAGTATTTTTAAGCGATATTGCTAATATTTCAAGCCTTTATGAAGATGAAAAACAAAGTGCTTTATACGAAGGTAAAGAAGGGGTGCTTTTAGAACTCGGAAAAATCACAAATTATAACACCCTTGAAATGATTAAAAATGTCAAAAATGCCTTGCCTATTTTAGAAAAACAAATTCCAAAAGATATAAGCATTAATATGCTTTATGATAAAAGCTTAAATATCCACAAGCACCTTTCTCAAGTGATTTTTGATATGGTTTTGGGGATTTTTCTAACCCTTGTTATCGTGTTTTTATTTTTAAGAAATTTAAGTGCAACTCTCATTGCTTGCATAGCTATACCTACTTCTATCATTTCAACTTTTTTTATTATCGATCTTTTAGGCTATGATTTAAACCGCTTAACTTTTATAGCTTTAACCTTAAGCATAGGAATTTTTATCGATGATGCTATAGTAGTGATTGAAAATATTGCTAAAAAACTAAAAACCTATCCGCCTTTACAAGCTGCTTTTTTAGGTATCAATGAAATAGGTTTTAGCGTTTTAAGCATCAGTATAGTTTTACTTTGTGTTTTTATCCCTATTTCTTATATGAACTCTATACCAGGGCTTTTTTTCAATGCCTTAGGCATAAGCGTTGCAAGTGGGATAGTTATAAGCTTTTTGGTTTCTGTATTTTTAATACCTAGTATTGGGGCAAGATTTTTAAATCCAAAAGAAAGCAAGTTTTATGAAAAAACAGAAGCTTTTTTTGAAAAAATAGAGCAAAAGTATGAAAATTTACTCTATAAAATTTTACAAAATAAAGCAAAATTTATCCTAGCCACTCTTGTTTTTGTAGGGCTTTCTTTTGCTTTAGCTACTCGTATAGGGCTTGATTTTTTACCTATGGAAGATGATAGCGAAATTCAAGTTTTGCTTGAAAGCAAAAAGGATTTAAGCTTAGAAGCCATGAAAGAAAAAAGTTTAAATTTGCTTGAAAAAATCAAAAATGATAGCAATGTCAAATACGCTTTTTTACTTGTAGGCTATGATGATGCCAAAGATGCTACAAAGGCTAAAATTTATGTTAAACTTAAAAATTTAGACGAAAGAAATTTAAGACAAAGCGCTATAGTAAGTTTATATCGTCAAAAATTTCAAGATGAGAGTTTAAAAATCAAAATTTTAGAACTTCCAAAGATAGAAGGTGCAGGCATTGATGATCCCGTGCAGTTTTTAATCTTAGGAGATGATTTAAACACTCTAAAAGAAGCAGCTTCTCGGGCAAAAGAAATTTTAGATACTAATGCACGCATTGTAGATATAAGCGATAATGCTAATACTACAAAAGATGAAGTAGCCTTACACATCAACAAAGAAAAAGCTAAACTTTTAGATGTCAATCCTCAATATATCGCTGGGGTTTTAGGGTATTCCTTCTCGCAACTTAGCGTAGGAAGTATGGATAGAGGCAATTCAAAAGATGATATTATCCTAAGTTTTGCTCCAGAATTTAAAAAAGACATAGAAGCTTTAAAACGCATTAGTATTAAAAACAACCAAGGTGTAAATTTAGAACTTTCAAGCGTGGTGGATTTTATATACAGTAAGGATTTAAAAACTATCAATCGTTACAATAAAAACCGCTCTGTGAAAATCACAGCTGGAGTAAATGATCTTTCTTTAGGAGCGGTGCAAAAACTTTTACTAGATAATATGGATAAAATTTTAAATAATAATGCAAGTCTTAGCTATGCTTTTTCAGGCTTTATCAATCTTTTAGGTGAAACCGTGCAAGGTTTTGCTATGGCAGTAGTACTTGCTTTTGTTTTAATTTATCTTGTTTTAGCCGCACTTTATGAAAGTTTTATTCTGCCTTTAATCATCATGATAACCATGCCTTTAGCCTTTGGCGGAGCTTCTATAGGGCTTTTTATCACAGGGCATAATTTTTCGCTTTTTGTACTTATTGCCATCATCTTGCTTTTTGGTATGGTGGGGAAAAATGCTATTTTACTTGTGGATGTGGCCAATAAAAAATGCCATGAAGGTTTAGATCCTGATAAAGCTCTTTTAATCGCTGGAAAATCACGCTTAAGGGCTATATTGATGACAACTTTTGCTATGATTTTTGCCATGCTCCCACTCGCTCTTTCAAGGGGTGCGGGCTATGAAGCTAATTCTCCTATGGCAATAGCCATTATCTTTGGACTTATAAGTTCGACTTTGCTTACCTTACTCGTAGTACCTGCACTTTTTAAATTTTGTTTTAAACTAGATAGCAAATTAAGAAAAATTTATGAGAGAGAAAAATTAAATTAACCAAAATGATTAATTTAATTTTTTTAAGTATTATTCTTATAAAGTGCTTTTAAGTTATCATAGGCGATTTGTATTTTTTCAAACTGTTCTCTTGCGTAAGCTTTTTCTATTGCACTTTTTCCTTGATGAAAATCAGGATGATAAAGTTTTACCAAAATCAAATATTTTTGTCTGATTTCACTAAGATCATTTTGCGGAGTGCATTCTAAAGTATTAAAATAATTACTAAAAAGCTTAGCTAAAGCATTAAATTTCCATTTCATATTTTCTTTATTGTGAATATTTTGGCGAAATTTTTTATACTCTTCGCGGTCAACTTCAAAATTCACGCAATATTTTAAATGCTCGCTCTCATTTGCAAAAGCTTTAAAAAGTTCAAGGGTATTCTCGTTTTTATATTCTAAAATTAGAATATTTGTCATTTCATTATATTCTATATTATGATCTTGAAAATAATTTCTTATATAAGTAATAAATAATTTTTCATTAGAGCTTAACTTCATCAAAATTCTACCCGCAACAAAATCAATCTTGATAAACAACATAGGCTTAAGCATATTATTTTGCTCAAAAATTAATCTAAAAGTTTTAAAATGAGCATCTTGTAAATTCTCTATACCTTCATTTGTGCTTTTACGATATTTTTGATCTAAAACTTTTAAGAAATAACGGCGCTGTGGAATTTCATTTTCTTCAAAAAAAGAAAAAATTTTATTTTTACGCCCTACTACCTTTGTGAAATTTTTGGTAATTAAGTCTTTAAAATACTGAAAAACATTAATATCATCGGTATTAACATTGATAGTTTCTAAAGTTTGCACGATTTGCATCTATTTCTCCCATAAAACCTCATTTTCAAAAAGCTCTTTAGTGCCTTTTAAAATTTCATTGGGTGTATAATCGGCTTTATACGATAAAGATTGACACTTTTTTACAAAATATCCCAAATAAATATATTTTAATTTTTCTTTTTTGGCTATCTTTATTTCGCTAAGTAAAGAAAATTTACCCAAAGAAAGATGAGAAAAATCTGGATCATAAAAGCAATAAATACTAGAAATTCCATCTTCAAGCCAATCGATTAAATCCACACAAACAAGCTTATCCTCCGCATAAAAAGCAAGCTCATAGCCAAAATTCATAAATCCATCAACATAAAGATTGTAATATTGTCTGAAATTTAAATCATATCTTTTCCAAGTTTTTTTTTCTTCCATAAAGCGGTGATATTTATCATACAAAAACAAATGTTCATTACTTAGTAAAGGTTTTCTTAATATGATTTTGGTATTTGTGTTTTTATTGATCACTCTTCTTTCGCTGCGCGAAAATTGATATTCATCTACTAAAATTCTAAGGCTTAAACATTCTTTGCAATCCTTGCAAATAGGACGAGAAAAATACCTACCAAAACGACGCCAGCCACGCCTGATAAGCTCGCTATTAATTTCCTTAGAGCAATTTTCTATATATTTGTACTCTATCCTAGAACGCCTATCTTTTAGATAAGGACATTCGTCTTCAAGAGTACAAAAACCAATTTCTAGCATTAAATTTTCTTAATATCTGCATTTTTAATAAATTCCAAAAACTCATCCTGTAATTTTTCTTGTTTTAAGAAAACCTCTTGCATTTCTTTATCTAAGTTCATTTCTGGTGGCTGTGTTTTTATCTCTTTATTGAAATGCTTCATATCCTTTTTATTTGAGTTTTTAAGGTTTTTTTGTTCCTTAGAATGAGTTTGCATTTCTTTTTTTATACTCTTAAGACTATCAAAAAAATCCATTATTCTCTACTTTCGCGTATTTTCTTTAAAGTAGCTGCGATTGCAGCGATAACTTCTTCTTTATTATCTTGATGGCGATCTTCGGTATTTTCTAATAATTCTTGCATATGAGTTTCTATGAAAGAAGTGTCAAAATACCCTCTTCTAAATTCTCTTGTTTTAGTAATCGCGATCAAAAATGGTATAGTTGTTCTAATATCTATGGTAAATTCTTTCAAAGCTCTTTCAAGTTTATTAACCGCTAAATCATAACTTGTAGCTTTTATGATTAATTTTGCAAGCATAGAATCATAATAAGGAGGCACGGTATAATCTTTATAAATATGACTGTCCACCCTTACAGATGGTCCAAGTGCTGGATAATACTCCCCTATCTTACCTGGACTTGGAATGAAATTTTTCCATACATTTTCAGCCGTAATCCTTGCTTCTATAGCAAAACCTCTTGGCTTGATATCACTTTGTTCTAGATCTAAAATTTCCCCGCCTGCGATACGAATTTGACGCACGATCAAATCCACACCCGTAATTTCTTCAGTTACAGGATGTTCTACTTGAATTCTTGTATTCATTTCCATAAAATAAAAGCGGTTATAATCATCAAGTAAAAATTCTATAGTCCCCGCATTTGTATAGCCAACAGCCTTAGCAGCAGCCACAGCAGTAACACCCATAGTTTTTCTTAGATTGTCTGAAATTCCAGGACAAGGTGCGATTTCGATCACTTTTTGATGTCTTCTTTGAATAGAACAATCCCTTTCGCAAAGATGGATAATATTTCCATAATTATCCCCTAAAATTTGAAATTCTATATGGCGAGGATTGACTACATATTTTTCCATAAATACTTCATCATTGTTAAAATAAGTCAATGCTTCTCTTTTACACGAATCAAAAGCATTTTCTAATTCTTCTTCTTTATGAACGACACGAATTCCTCGTCCTCCGCCACCCCCTGAAGCTTTTAAAATCACAGGATAGCCTATCTTCTCTGCAAATACTTTGATTTCATCCATACTATAAGCATTTAATTTTTCCGTTCCTGGAACGATAGGAATCCCATTTTGAGCCATTAATTTACGAGCTATGTTTTTATTTCCCATTTTGTGGATAACTTCAGATTTTGGACCTATAAAAATAATTCCTGCTTCCTCACAAGCTTTAGCAAAATCATAATTTTCACTTAAAAATCCATAACCAGGATGTATAGCATCAGCCCCACAAGCTTTAGCAATTTCTATAATTCTTCCTACATCCAAATAACCCCTTATAGCATCTGTGCCTATGCGATAAGCTTCATCGGCAATTTTTACATGCAAACACTCACGATCAGGTTCTGTAAAAACCGCAACACTTTTAATATGTAAATCCCTACAAGCACGGATTACACGGACAGCTATTTCAGCACGATTTGCTATAAGAATCTTATGAATTTGTACCATAATTTGCCTTTATAAATTTTATTTACATATCTCATATTCTAGCAAAATATCCTTACAAAAACTTAGCAAAAAATTTAATTTATTTTAGTTATAATAAACTTTTAAATTATTCCGAAAGAAAAATTACAATTTTACATGATTGCCGATAAAAAATTATTTTATTTAAGTTGCATTTTAATAAGCATAGGTATAGTATTTTCATATTCTCTTACTGTTTTTACTGTGCTTTTTTTTGATTATAATGAATTTCACTTTTTTATACGCCAACTCTTTTTTGGGCTTAGCGGTATATTAATCATGTTTTTTATTTCTCGTCTTGATCCTGATAAAATACTTGCTAAAAGAATTATCCTAGCCATACTTATAGGCTCTTTTATATGTATTATTATCCTGCCTTTTTTACCCTCTGCTTTGGCGACTGCTAGTGGGGGCGCAAAGCGTTGGATTCGCTTAGGACCTCTTTCTATTTCACCTGTGGAATTTTTTAAAATAGGACTGATTTATTTTTTAGCTTGGAGTTATACAAGACGCATTGATGATAGCAAAAAAGCGATTAAGCATGAAGCTTTAATTCTCTTGCCTTATTGTATTTTAGCTTCTATCGTGATAGGCTATATTTACATCACACAAAATGATTTAGGGCAAAGCGTTATTTCTTTCTTTTTAATTTTAGCTCTAGCTTTTTTTGCAGGTGCTAGCAAAAGACTTTTTGCCTTTGGAATTTTAATCATTATGATGATAGGAATCATGGTAATTTTTAGCAATCAAAGGCGTATCCAAAGGATAGCTTCTTGGTGGGGAAATATACAAGATGCTTTCTTGCCTATGCTTCCTGATTGGATGGCAGATTCTTTAAGGGTAAGTGGCAATAGCGAGCCTTATCAAATTTCACACTCCTTAAATGCCATAGCTCATGGAGGGTTATTTGGTGAAGGACTTGGGCTAGGTACTTTTAAACTTGGTTTTTTAAGTGAGGTGCATACTGACTTCGTTCTTTCAGGTATCACAGAAGAGATAGGACTTTTTGGCTTGGGGCTTATTTGTTTTATTTATCTTTGGATGATTTTAAGAATTTTTAGAATTGCAGGAAGATGTGAAGAAAAACAAGATTTTATATTTTGTTCAGGCATTGCTTTGCTTTTACTCTTTTCATTCTTTATGAATGCCTTTGGTATCATTTCTCTTACGCCTTTAAAAGGGGTTGCAGTACCTCTTTTAAGCTATGGGGGAAGTTCAATGTGGGCAATTTGTATAGGAATTGGATATGTTTTAATGATTTCAAAAAAGGTTAAATTATGACAATAGTTCTAACAGGTGGCGGAACGGGTGGACACCTAGCCATTGTGCGATGTTTACTAGAAAGTGCGATTAAAAAAAATATAGAGTGTGTTTATATAGGAAGTCAAAATGGTCAAGATAGAGCTTGGTTTGAAAGCGAAACTCGTTTTAAAGCGAAATTCTTTTTAAGTTCTCGTGGGGTTGTCAATCAAAACAAACTTGGAAAAATCAATTCCTTACTCCACACATTCAAGCTTAGTAAAGAATGTAAGCAAATCTTTAAAGATTATGATATCAAAGCGGTTTTTAGCGTAGGAGGATACAGTGCTGCTCCTGCTTCTTTTGCTGCTTTGTTTTCACACTTGCCTTTATTTATTCACGAGCAAAATTCAAAAAGCGGTTCTTTAAATAAACTTTTAAAGCCTTTTGCTAAGCAATTTTATAGCGCTTTTGAAAAAGAAATCGTACCCTACCCTGTGGCAGATAAATTTTTTGAAAAAGCAAGAATTCGCAAAGAATTAAAAAATATCATTTTTCTAGGCGGATCCCAAGGAGCTAAATTTATAAACGACTTAGCCTTAAACCTAGCTCCAGAACTTCAAAAAAAAGGCATTAATATCATTCATCAATGCGGAAAAAACGAGCTTGAAAAGTATCAACAAGCTTATAAAGACTTAAATATACAAGCTGATGTATTTGACTTTAGCCCTCATTTAGAAGAAAAAATGCAAAATGCAGATTTGGCTATTTCGCGAGCGGGTGCAAGCACACTTTTTGAACTTTGTGCCAATACTCTACCAAGTATTTTCATACCCTACCCTCACGCTGCTAAAAATCATCAGTATTTTAATGCTAAATTTTTACAAGATAAAGCTTTATGTCAAATTTTTATGCAAAATAACACCTATCCTGATGAAATTTTAAAAGCTATATTCAAGCTAAATTTAGAAGATATTTCTACAAGGCTTAAAGATATGGCACAAAAAAATGGTGCAGATATTTTGCTTGAAAAGGCATTAAAGCTTATCAAATAACTTTGCTTTTATAGGCTAAATATCCAAAAATATTAACAAGTATGCCCACGATAAAAAGTATACAAATAGAGCTTGTAAAATTTCCAAACATATCATGGAAAAATCCTATGATCCATTGCCCTTGCGCTGCGATTAAATATCCAAACCCTTGAGCAAAAGCCGAAAGTCTTGCAGCTATTTTTGCATTAGAACTTTTTTGAGCGATAAAAAGCAAAGCAATACCAAAAACACCACCCCAAGGAAACCCCACAATAAATGCAGCAAGCATAATCATAAACCGAGTATCAAATGCAAATAAAATTCCAAAAGATACCGCATACATCGCGCACAATATAGCTATATAAGGCGTATGTAAACTCTTTTTAAGTTTTCCTAAAAGCAAGGGACCAAAAAGAGAGATTGGAGCGGCTACAAGTTGAGAAAAAAGTACCATATTGGTTGCAAAATCTTTATCATAGCCTTTTTCTACGATTATTTGCACATACCAAAAAAACAAAGAATAAGCCAAAAAACTTTGAAAACCCATAAAAAGAGTGATTTTCCAAGTGGTTGGATTTTTTAAAAGATTGATTTTTTTACTCTCTTTTTTCTTGGTACGAAAAAAGCGGCCATTTTTAGCTTGGGGATAATAAATCATTAAGGCAATAAAAGAAAAAACCGACCAAAAAACCATAGCACCCGCTAAATCAAATATATTTAACAAAGGCATAGATAAAGCAATTCCTGCTATAGAAGAAATGCTTAAAACAAGACTATAAATTCCCATCATACTTGCCATTTTTTTAGGAAATTTTTCCTTAATAAAACTTGGCAATAACACATTGGCAATAGCTATACCACAACCTATACCAAGCATTCCTAAAAATAAACCATAAACACCTAAATAAGAACGAATAAGTTCTGCGATAAAAATAAGAAAAATTCCAACAATAATCGCACAAATAGGAGAAAAATAACCCACTATAAAAGAAATGCTACCAAAAGCTATCAAAGGAAGGCTAGTAAGCACACCTGCAAGAGTGGAATTAAGATTATACTCATCTTGGATAATATCGATCATGGGTCCTATCGCAGTAATAGGAGCCCTAAGGTTAAATGCTACAATTATGACAATAGCAACATTTAACCAAAAAATTTTTCTAAAAGAAAGCATTAAATCCTTAATTTTTAAGTTCTACTTTAAGTATTTTACCTTCTACCATCTTAGGAATCCATAAAGTATCACCCTCTATAAAGATATCTGCAGGACCTTTGATAGAAGGCAAATCAAGCTTTAATGCTTTATCATCTTCTAAACGATAAATCACCCCGTTTAAATTTTCACCCCAAGAACTTACAAGCAAGGCATTTTCATAAGGAACGATTCCATCATAAGCTTCTTTTTCATTTTTAATCACGCTTAGTTTTTTGTCATTTAAATCATAACTCATCACAACACCGCCACTAGCACCATCTGGATGATATCCTGCTATAAAAAGCTTATCATTTTTTCTATCTAAGTAAAGTCCATTAGGACCGCCAAATTTAGCGATATCAAGTTTTAATAACTCATCATATTTTTTCGCTTTTAAATCCACTTTTAAAACAAGTCCTGTGCCTGTATCGCTTACCAAAAGTGTATCGTCATTTAGTTTTTCGATAGCATTTAGAAAAATTGCACCCTTTATAGGCAAATTAAACACTTCTTTTTTTGCTTTTCAAATCAAAACCACGCACCACATCAATATCCACCACATAAAGTGTATTTGCAACTTCCATCATACCTTTTGGGGCATTTAGATTGCTTATAAATTTATGCTCAAGCACTTTGCCATTTTTATCAAGCTTAGAGATAAAACCATCATTGTCTTTTGCCAAAGGCTCAAGTTTTTCACCTACATTAGATACATATACAGAATTTTTATCTACAAAAATACTTTCAGGGCTTTTAAAGCCATCAAATTCTTGATATTTCAACTCGCTTGCTCCAAGCAAACTTGCTCCAACAAGCGCTAAACTTAAAACATATTTTTTCATACTTTTCTCCTTTTGTTAAAAATATTTATGCTGATTATATTGATTTAGATAGAAAAAGTGTGCTAGTTTTTTGATAAAAAATACAAGTTTTTTGATTTTTGATATTGCTTAGGGGTTTGATTGTATTTTTCTTTAAATCTCTCGATAAACCAAGCCACTGAAGAAAAAGCACATTCATTAGCTATTTCATTTACATTTTTTTTAGAAAATTCAAGCAAAACTTTAGCTTTTTGCAATCTTTTTTCATCTAGCCATTTTTTAGGAC
Organism: Campylobacter coli LMG 9860; assembly: GCF_000254135.1. Taxonomy (GTDB): domain Bacteria; phylum Campylobacterota; class Campylobacteria; order Campylobacterales; family Campylobacteraceae; genus Campylobacter_D; species Campylobacter_D coli. The sequence goes on along the minus strand of NZ_AINS01000011.1, from coordinate 61,432 downwards.
TTTGCCCGAAGCATTTTTTAAATTCTCTAGAAAAAGTAGCAAAATCAAGCTTTGCAAAATCAGCCATTTCGCTCACGCTTACAAATTCTCTCCCACAATACTCAAAAAGCTGCGAAAGATCTAAACGAAATTCTTTTAAAATTCCAGCTAAAAAGCCTATGAAATAAGTATTTTTATTTAAAAGTAAATGCAAAAAAATCTCTTCAAATTTAAGACTGACTATGGGATCTAAAATTTGTGTATTCTCATCAAAATGCGGGGTAAAACTTTCTAAAATTCCTTGTAAAATTTTATCATTTTTTACCCAAAAAATTTCACTCTCCTCGCTTGCTTGTTCTAGTTTAAAAAGATCTTTATACTTATAAATAAGCTCGATTAAAAAAGCATTATCAAAGAAAAACAAATAAGCTTCATAAACACCGCTACTAAGTCCTACATTGCTTAAAGTATAATTTCCCGCTTTTAAAAATAAGGTTTCATAAGAGTCGATTTTATAGTCTTTTGATGCCGTATGTAAAATTTTATATCCTTTTCTTACAAAGGTTAAAAGATGGCTGCCTACATTGACAAAAGAAGAGTGTGAGGCGCTTACTTGGGTATATTTTGCAAAAGTACAGGATTTAAAATTTTTATAATCCACACCTTTTAATTGTTTTAAATCTTGTGGCAAGGAAAGAATTTGCTCCATTGTTTCACTCTTCATCAAAGCAAGTTTCTTTTACATTCAACAAGATATTTTTTCACATCTTTTTCGCGCATTAAAACCTCACGCATACAAACACCAGCTACATTGATATCTTTAAAGCTTGCAATATTTTGTACATTAATCCCGCCTATAGCATAAAGTGGAATTTGGCTAAAAGAAAGTAAAGAATTTAAAAATTCAAGCCCCCTTGGCTCTAAATCTTTCTTACAAGAACTCTCAAAAATATGACCTACAAAAGCATAATTTACCCCATAATTCATCGCCTCTAAAAGCTCTTCTTTACTATGCACTGAAGTGCCTATCATATGAAAATACTTACTCATCTTTGGCTCTTGCCTTAACAAAGCAAGTGGCATATGAAAATAGCGATGTCCTAACTTTAAACACTCTCTATCAAAAAAATGCAAAAAACAAGTTGTTTTATGTTTAGCACAAATAGCTAAAACCTCTTTAGCCAAATCATAATACTCAAATTCACTCAAATCCTTCTCTCTAAGCACAAAAGCGTCTATGCCTGATTTAGCAAGCTTTTCTACTTGTTTTAGAAAGTCTATCTCGACACATTTTCTATCGCTTATAGCAATGATTTTTTTATCCCACATAGATACTATCGCTCATCACAGCTTGCAAATTTGAGTTTTTAAGCATAGCTAAAATTTCATCCACGCCTCGTTCATCTGAAATTTCAAATTGTCCATCACCTTTTTTCTCGCCCTTATGCTCTCCTATACCCACGCTTACTCCTGCGCTCATTTTTGTCGCTCCAAGTTTTACAACCTCATCTCTAAATCCTACTCTTTCACGACTTGATATAGTAATACCTGCAAAAGGTAAAAAAAGTCTATAAGCACAAAGTACTTGCAAGAGGCGTTTTTCGCTTACATCTTTAGGGTGAATTTTAGCATTATTGATAATAGGTCTTAAACGAGGTACTGAAATAGAAATTTCAGCATGCGGATAAGCTTGTTGTAAAAAATGCGCATGAAGTGCCGTAGCAAGCGCGTCTTTTCTAAAATCATCTATGCCTAAAAGTGCCCCAAAAGCCACTCCACGCATACCCGCTCTTAAGGCTCTTTCTTGCCCATTAAAACGATAAGGAAAAATACGCTTTTCACCCCCTAAATGAATTTTAGAATACTTTAAAGGATTGTAAGTTTCTTGAAAAATGGTTACATAATCACAGCCATTTTCATGCAAAATTTTATACTCATCCTCATTCATAGGATAAATTTCAACACCTACAACCTTAAAATACTCTCTAGCTATCTTGCAAGCCTTTGCGATGTATTCTACGCTTGCAAACTCCCTTCCTTCACCTGTTAGCATTAGAATTTCTTGTAAACCTGTTTTAGCAATAGCTTGCATTTCTTCATGAATTTCATCTTCGCTAAGCTTAGCTCTTGCGATTTTATTTCCTTTTTGAAAACCGCAATAAACGCATTTAGAATTACAATAATTTGACAAGTAAAGTGGAGTAAAAAGCGAGATAGAATTTCCAAAATATTTTTGCTTGGTTTTAGCCGACTTAAAAGCTAATTCTTCTATAAAATCTTCAGCTGCACTTGAAAGCAAAGCTTTTAAATTCTCAATACTCAAATGTGTAGCATTTAAAGCCTCTTGCACTTCTTTAGTACTGTATTTTGTTTCATCATAATTTTGAATTTCATCCAAAACCTTAGATAAAATATCACTCTTTAACTCTTGCATATGGGGTAAATACTGCATATAATCTTGCATAATCAATCCCTTAAAAAGCCTGTTAATGGAGAACTAGCCTTAGCCTCGCTCACGCTTGCTAAACCTGCTAGATAACCCGCTCTTCCAGCCTGTATAGCCAAGGAAAATGCTTTTGCCATCAAAGCGATATCCTTTGCTTCAGCTATAGCTGTATTTGCCATCACTGCACTTACTCCCATTTGCATAGCCTCGCACGCTTGTGCAGGAGTTCCAATACCTGCATCTACAATGATAGGCAAATCGATCTCATTAAGTAAAATTTGTATAAATTCCTTAGCACACAAGCCTTTATTGCTCCCAATAGGTGCTGCTAAAGGCATGATAGCTGCAGCCCCTGCATCACGCATAGCTCTAGCTGCATAAAGATCAGCATGCATATAAGGTAAGGGTGTAAAACCCTCTTTTACTAAAAGTTCACAAGCCTTAATGGTTTCATAATTATCGGGCAACAAATACTTACTATCGCCTATAACCTCTATCTTTATAAGCTCTCCACAGCCAAGCTCTCTAGAAAGTCTTGCGATACGCAAAGCTTCATCAGCATTTCTAGCTCCTGAAGTATTAGGCAAGAGGGTTATATTTTTAGGGATATAATCAAGTATATTAGCAATCTCTCCTGTATTTGCACGGCGTAAGGCTAGAGTGATGATCTGTGCTTTAGCTTCTTCTATGGCTGATTTTATAAGCTCTAAAGAATACTTTCCTGATCCTAAAATAAATCTTGATTTAAATTCATATTTTCCTATTTTTAAGCTATCATTTTTTAAATTTTCTTGCATTTTTTACTCCTTATTTGCCAAAAGCTCTAAGACAAGATTGCTTTGATGTCCAGCGCAAATATTTACACGCGGTGCCATAAGCCCATTTCCTACTTTAGCACCATTTACCAAATCCCCACACACATAGAAATTTTTAGCAATTTTTCTTGTTTGTATACTATTGCTATCGCCATATCCTGCAAGCCCTGAAGCACAGATTAAAGTAGTGTCTTTATAAAATCTATGAAAATTTTGTGCTATCATAGCCTTTGCAAGCGCGCCATCAAAAGCCTCACAGACTATATCTATACCTTTAAATAAATCAGGCAAATTCTCTTCATCGATTTTTAAAGTGCAAATTTCAGTTTTGATATAAGGATTTATTTCACTGATTTGCTCTTTTAAAGCTTCGGTTTTAAATTTCCCCAAATCACTTACGCGGTAAGCTTGGCGGTTAAGATTGCTAGGTTCAACCACATCAAAATCAATCAGCTTTAAATACCCCACACCGCTTCTTGCTAAATTTATCGCTATATGTGAGCCAAGCCCACCTAAACCACAAACCGCTACGCTCGAAATTTTAAGCTTATCGTGAAGTTTTGGCGTATGTCTTGCTCTCATCATCGCATCTAAGGCATCTTTTGGAGGTAGGGCATTTCTTTCTATACAAAAAAGCTCATCGTTTTCGTGAATTTTTATATTTTCTTTCGTTGCAAAACCATTGATAATCCATACATCATTTTCATTTTTGCTGATATTTTCAAAAAATTCCAAACTTGTTTTAAAGTCTGTATCAAGTTCTTTGCCATTGAATTTTACTCTCATCATCCACCTCCTACAAAACTTACAATTTCAGCTTTATCGTTTTCTTTTAAGATCAAATTTTCAAATTCGCTCTTAGGTATAATCTCTCCATTTAATTCTAAGGCGATAAGTTCGATTTTAAAACCCTTTTCTTTGATAAAATCCATAAATTTAAGCTCTTTTAACTCAAGCTTTTGTCCATTGATAATCATATTTTTCCTTGTATTTGCTCTTCTACTTTAATTTTTGCATTATCTAATAATTGTTTAGATTTTTTCCTTAAATTAAAGCTTTCTTGTATATATTTTGCAATTTTTTCTTGAGTTGTAGAATCTATTTTAGGGATAAGGATATTTTGCATATCTATTGAAGAAAGATTTGTTTGAACCCCACCTGTACCAATTCTCTCAAATTGCATTTTACAAATAAAAGAATTTAAAAGCAATACCAAAACATCACTATTAAAATTTTTAATCGAAATTTTTAAAATCCTTTGATTAACCATAGCTGATATATCATCTCTAACCACACAAGACAAACCAATGCTACCAGACATAGAAATTAAAATATCACCTTTTTTTATTTTATCTTTAGGGCTTAAATTATAAGCTTCATTTTTAAGATAGATAACATTGCTTAAATCTAGCGTAGCATTTTTTATATTATTAATCCTAATTAATACAAGCTCTCCAACATCTTGGTAGTCATCACTTGAAAATGCAAAACCACTTGAAATATCATTAACCAAATCTTTTAAATTACAAAAGCCATCTTTATAACTTCTAATCATCTTTTCTATGTCTTCATATTTACTTTGATAATATTCAGAATCCAATCTTCCTGTTTTTAGAAAAGATTCTTTTAATGTGTGTATAGAGATATTGAGTGATTTTGTAGGATTATTTGTTTTAGAATCTAGCAAACTTTGCAATGGATTCTTTGGATCAAGTCCTAACTCAAGGTATAAAGTTTCCTCTGCTTTTTTATATAACTCCTTACTTTCTTCTAATGCCTTATGAGAATCTTTTACCAAATTTTGAATTTCTAACTGAAATTCCATAGGGAAAATGGGAATTTTAATTTCTTTTAATTCTTCAGGATTTACATTTGTTTGATTAATTGATGGTCTAGCCCTTCTTCTTATCTCTTTTTTACCAATATGCGTATTTAAAAAAACTGTAAGATACTCTGGCAACAGAATTTCCTTATTGCAAACAAGCCTTACTAAATATGAAGCAAAAACAAAGTTTTCTCTATTGTTATAAAAAATTCCTGTTCTGCCCACAAACTCATAGGAATTTGTTCTATTAAACAAAACATCTCCATAATTTAACCTAAAAGTTTGCAATTCATTTTTATCAATTAAAGCATATTTTTTGACTTCAAAATTACAAAGCATATTATCAATGTCATTCATTCTATAAATAGGGATACCATCGCCCCCTTCATTCATATTTATTGAAATACCATATTGAGATTTTAATAAACATTCTCCTATTTTTTTATAGTTCAACTTATTGTTATAGATAAGCTTCATTGTCCAAAAACTATCATCTATGCGAAAATCTATATTTTTTTTCACTTCACTAAGCTTTAATACACTTACTTCTAAATGTGGATATTTTTCCTGCAAAGTTTGGTTTAGATTCATTTTATTCCTTTTTTTTATTTCAATCTAAGTAAAAAATATTTATAATTATAAAGCTCAACTACCGGTGGTAGAAAGAGATGGCTAGCTTTTATGCTTCTTGCAGATGCCTAAATCTGCACCAAACCCCTAAAACCATTCGCAATTCTTTAGCTCTATATCATTTCCGTTTATATAATTTCTATATCTTTTTTCATAAATATTTTTATTATATCCTTTATCTATGTAGAAACTTGTCACTAAAAATGAACTACTTCTGCCTAGCTTTTGTAAAATAACTATAAAATTATGGTTATGTAACCACAAATAAAAACGGATTGCTCGTTTCTCTTTATAATAAAAAGCTTTAATTTCGGGATGAGTATGATTGATAATAATTTGTTTAATCCAATTTATTCTGCAAGCTCTTTGGCTATCAAACTCCCTTGTTTTATTTTGTTTGTTTTCTCGTGTTGTGATATGCCAAAATATCTTTTCTTTCCCCTTATGCTTCTTATGTGATTGCGGATCTATATAAATACAACCTGCTAAATACAATGGAACCTCAATAAAGTCTTGTTTGAAAATTTTATAAGCTAAGTCAAATTTTTCATTTTCACATTTACAAGTGCTAAAATCCAAGAGGTGATACATTATTGTTCACCTTTACTCAATTGAATCCTAAAAATATTAAATTTATTTTCCCAAGGTGGCGTTCCTGCATCCAATTCAATATTTGCCAATGTTTCAATTTTATTTATAATATAATTTTTTATTTCGCTTACATGCTCTATATCATTTCTTGCTTTGTATGAAATAGCACCTATTAACAAATCCACAAGTTGAACAATATTTGATTCATGTGATTGAATTGTAAAAATTTTTATATTTACTGATTGTTTAAATTTATTAAACAAAACTTTTTCCAATCCTTTTATTTTATCTCCACTCTTCGTATCTTTATAATCAAGATATATTTTTATTTTTGTATCAATATCTATTAAATTATGCAATGCTTGATAATACATTTTATAATAAAATAAATCATGATCTCCTTGATTGTAAATATCATGTTGTAGAATGGTTTTATTTGGAATTAATACAGCTTTAAACCACATATATACAGAAGAAAAAAAGAATTCTAATAATTCATCATAAAAACCTTTTTGACTTAAATTTAGTTTTGTCCATTTAATTTCTTTATTATATTTATATTTATGCTTTAAATATTTAATTGTTTTATTAATTTTAATAATTTCAGATGATGGAACTTTAAGCGCTCCTAATACCATAACCCTTGAACACAAAGTTGGATTATCTTTGTAAAATAAATGATTGCTTTCATCGCAAAAAATTTTAAATTCTTTCATATTATCCATTCACTTATTCTTTCCAAAAACTCAAATTTTCTGCTTTTGCAAATTCAATAAAAGCTTCAGCTACGCCATCTTTTTGCAAGTCTTTATATTTTTCTACATTTAATCTATATTCTTGTATTCTTTTGTCAAACTCTTCTTGGCTTTCATCTTTTTGTTTTATAGGCTCATCTCCTTCTAAATGCGGATGAAATAAATCATGTTTTACTACTAAATGATCATGAGAATCTAAAAGTGGGTAATAAATCTTTTCGCCTGAATTATCTTTACTAGGCTCATTCATAGTAGCAAAGAAGATATTATAGTCCTCACACTTTGGACATAATTTATCATCCCATTTTTGTAAAAATAAAACACTTGTTTTTGTCCCCGTGTGTGGTTTAAAGACATTTCCATGAAGTCCTACAACCGCTAAGATTCTAGCTTTTTGTGCGATAAATTCTCTTATATATTTATCGCTTGAATTATTAAAACGCCCTTGTGGCAATACAATAGCCATTCTACCACCAGGCTTTAACATATCTAAATTTCGTTCAATAAATAAAATATCTCTTCCTACCTTACTTTGAGGTTTGCCATTTTCTTTTTTGCCTAGCTCATATCTAGCTAAAATTCTACTCTCTTTTATATCTCCTGCAAAAGGCGGATTTGCCATTAAAACATCAAAATTAAAATCCCTATTTTGATTTTTAGTTACTCTTAAATTTTTTAAGCGTTTAAAACCTTCAAAATACACATCTTGCCAATCTTCATCATCTTTTACCCACTCATCCCATCTATCAAAGTCAATGGAATTTAAATACAAAACATTTGTATGCCCATCACCTGCAATTAGATTAAGCATTTTTGATACGCGCACACTCTTTTCATCAAAATCTATACCAAACACTTTTTCTTTTACATAATCTTGACACTCAGAAATCTTTTCTTGGGCTGTAAAGAGATGACTTGCTTCTATGCCTCTTTCTTTATAAATTGAACGCCACACATAAAAACAAGTATGTATCGGAAATCCACAACTTCCACTTGCAGTATCTATCATACTTTCATCTTTTTTGGGATTTAGCATTTTTACACACATATCTATTACATAACGCGGAGTAAAATATTGCCCTTTTTCACCTTTTGAGGATTTATTCACTAGATATTCAAAAGCATCATCAATCACTTCTAAATTTGAGTTAAATAACTTTACATTTTGCAATGATGATACACATACACTTAGGTGCGAAGGAGAAAGTTTAATTTTCTCATCATTATTAAATACACCTTCCCATTTTTTCTTTGCTTTATCAAAGAGTTTTTCTATTTTTTGCTTAAGTTCAGAATCAGACTCTCCATAATTTCTAAACTCTAAGCTCTTTGTTCTATCTCTTGCACCCTCTAGCTCATCAAAAAGTTTTATAAATATAAGCTTAAAACATTCTTCAAATACATCAACTCCAGCATTTGCCAACACCTCATCTTCCATTTCTGTAACTAAATTCTTTAAACTTCGCTTTTGACTTTTTAAAATATCTTCTTTAATCAAATCATCAAAGGTAAATTTTACTTTCAACAGATCCGGTAATGTCTGGTTTGATGCAGGAATATTTGGAATAGATTCAAAATAATTTGGATCTTTTCTATGATAATAGCTAATTTCTTTACCATTACACCACACAGCCATAGTTGCACCTGTAGCATTACAATAACTTTTTAATTGTTCTTTGCCATCTTTCAACTTTGGCTTTTTTACTTCTATAATGATGTATGGGACTGTGATTTGGATTTTATCCATTATCACAATATCAGCCCTTTTTACTTCGCGTCCAAAATGCACACCAAATTCAACTTTTATCATATCTTTAGGATAGTTATATTCATTTAAAAGCTTATCGATATAAAGCTGACGCACAATTTCTTCTGGCGTAAGTTTAATTTCTTTATCGCGGATAAGGCAATTAGTATAGTATATAATTTGGTTATTTTTGTTTGTTTTAGCTATAATTTTAGTTTCCAATTCAGCAATAGCTTTTTTACTAAATAGATCTAGCTTATAATCACTATCTTTTAAAATTTCCTCAATCATTCTAAACCTTTAAAAATTTTCTATCAAGTCTTTAAAAACAAGACAAAGTTTTTCAAATTCTTCTATACTTACCCTTTCATCAATAGCGTGAATTCTATCATTACAAACCCCAAATTCTACTACCTTTACACCGTATTTTGCAAAATACCTTGCATCACTTGTACCGCCTTTGGTATTAAGCTCTGGCACTTCATGAGTGATTTTTTGCACGCTTTCATTCATCTTTTGTACGATTTTATTGTCAATGCTTGTTAAAAAAGGTTCGCTTGATTGCGTTAATTCTAGCTCATAATTTAAGCCGTGGCAAATTTTTTCCACATAAGCTCTTACATCTTCTAAATTTGTATCAGGAGAATTGCGAACATTAAACATAAGTTTTAAATCATTTGGCGTTACATTACATACCCCCATACCTCCACGAATATCAGTTATAACGATTTTTGAAGGACTAAATTCAGCACTACCTGGATCAAGATCAAAACCCGCTAAAAGTTTTAAAACCGGTGCGAAATCATGCACAGGATTGATACATTTTTCAGGGTAAGCCGCATGTCCTTGTTTTCCGCGTATCAAAAGCTTACCATTGATAGAACCACGACGCCCTATTTTGATACTATCGCCCATTTTTTTTACGCAAGTAGGTTCAGCAACCACAGCATAATCAGGTAGCATATCTCTTTCTTGCATCCATTCTAAAACAGCCTTAGTTCCATATATAGCTTCGCCTTCTTCATCACTTGTTAAAATAAGACTCAGTCTTGCTCCTTTAAAATCCGCATTCTTTACCGCATCCACAAAGGCTGCTACTCCGCTTTTCATATCTTGAGCACCCCTTGCATAGATAAAGCCTTCTTCCTCCAAAGGCTCAAAAGGATCATTTTTCCAACCCTCACCCGCAGGAACGACATCTACATGCCCACCAAAAGCTAAATGCTCGCCTTCATCTTTAAATTTTTTAGTGAGTAAAAGGTTTTTAATGCCTTTTTTTTCTATAAAAAAAGCTTCAAAATCACTCAGTTCCATAGCGATGAAATTTAAAGCTCCATCATCATTTGGCGTAACAGATTTAAATTTTAAAAGTTCGATTAAAAATTCTTTTGCATTCATTTTTTTATCCTATAAAAGTTTTGTATAATAAACTCAGAGCGAAATACTCTATAATCAAAGCTGAAACTATATTGATGATACGAATCACCTTTGCACTAAAAAGATAGCTGTATTTTGCGACAACAAAAGCTAAAGCACCTATCCAAAAAAGAATAGCAACAACAAGCCCCAGTATCGTAGAATAAGCGTGTTGATTGCTTAAAACTATGCCTGTAGCACTAAGCCAAAAACCTATCACATAAGGATTAGAGCCATTTAAAATGATACCTTTAACATAGCTTTTTAAAAGACTTTCTTTAAAATCTTTATGCTGATCCAAATGCAAATCTTCATTTTTCTTTTTTAACATCAAATAAGCCATATAAGTTAAAAAACAAAAACCAAAAATCGCCAAAAAACGCATAAAAATGACATTGTCTAAGAAATTTAAAAGCCCAAATTGAAGCAAAAAAAGATAAAGCATATCTATACTAAATGCTCCAAGTCCTACAGCTATGGAATTTTTAAAAGCTTTTAGTGCATAAGTTAAAATCAAAATATTTACAGGTCCAAAAGGCACACTCACTCCAAAGCCCAAAAAAACTCCACTTAAAAAAGAATCAAACATTACCATCTTTCATAAAATTTTCTATATCAAGTGCGATTTTATCAATAGCGCTTATAATATCTTCTATATAGATTTTATCAAAATATCGCTCTAAATTCGCATCTTTTTCGTAGATATTTAAAATACTTTTTTCGCACATTGAAGCATAACGCCCTACAGGCAAAACCGCCCCACTTGTGCCTATGCTAATAAATAATGAAGTTTGATGAAGTAAAGAATAAAGCGTAGCATAAGCAGGAGCTTGCTCTTCAAACATGACTATATTGTGTCTTAAATCCTTACTTTTGCATTTTGGACATTGTTTATCTATGAATTTTTCATAGCCTATATTAAAAATTCCTTCACATTTTAGGCAACGAAGTTCGGGCAAAAAGCCATGCAAATGTACTACATCTTTACACCCTGCACGCTCTAGCAAATCATCTACATTTTGCGTGATGACAAAAAGGTTTTTACCCCATTTTTCTTTTAACTGTGCGATTTTTTCATGAGCATGATTTGGCTTTACATTTTGAAGTTGTGCCCTTCTTGCATCGTAAAAATCAAGTACTTTTTTAGGATTTTTTCTAAAACCTGTTGCAGAGCAAACCTCCATCACATCGTATTCTTCCCAAAGTCCATCATTGTCTCTAAAAGTTTTAAGCCCACTTGGAGCAGACAAACCCGCTCCGCTTAATATCATAATGTTTTTCATCGCTAAACCTTATAAAATTTACAAAGTTTAGCGAAAAATGCTTTAAGAAAATAAATATTTTTGCAAGATTTTTTCTTTTTCTTTTTCTAAAAATTCTAATTTAAGATTAAGAAAATCAATTTGTTGTTCTACTAATTCAATGTTTTGAACAATTTTTTCTTGAATTTCTAACGGTGGGAGTGGGATTGTAAGATTTTCATAAAAACTTATAGGAACTCTTTTATGTCCACTTGCTCCAGTCATAGCAAGAGCTGCTTTTTCTCTTATATTTTGTTGATTTAGATTATAGAATAAGAAACTACTATCAAGCCCTGTTTTTGCTCTAAAAATATGAAATTCTGTGCTACCAAAACCTATGTTATTTGTTAGATTTTTTGCGATAGCACATTTACCATTTTCCATGCAAGGAGTAATTTTTGCAATCAAAATATCATTTTCTATAAAATATGTGTAGCCTTTTCTTACTTCGTTTAATGACCTATCTATCTTACTTTGAATATAACCCTTATCTGAAACACTAGCCATTTCTATAAATGAGACAAGCATATTTTCATCAAGTTTTGATATTTCTTTTTTGCTAGGATTAAGTTCTATATATTGTTCATTCTTTAAAGAAATTCTCTTCCAGCCATCTTTTGGTGGAGTTGAGAGAGTTTGTAAAAGCTCTTGTATAGTTTTAGAAAAGTTTTTAAAAGCATTAAAATCTTGCTTTCTTTCCTTGCTTTGAGTTTCTTCAACTAATACTTCAGAATGACTGATTTGTTCTTCAATTAGCGAAAGCAAAAGATTAAAATCAAGCTTAAATTCTAATTTTTGCAAATTTTCTAAAATAGAATTTAGCTCATACCCCCCCCCATCATCTATAATACCGCATTTTTGAAGTATTGCCTTGATTAAATTTTGATACTCTTCTACACTCATTCTTATTGTGTTATACTGCTCTTCTACCTTTTCACATTCTGCCACGATTTGCTTTTGAATCTCAAAGTCTGCATTTGGTATTAAAATAGATTCTAAATTTGTTTTATTGATTCCGCCTTGAGCCGAACCTGTAATTTTAGATTTTAAAGCTTGTTGTCCACTATAAGAATGTAATATATAAAATAAATATTTTTGTTTTGCTATATTATCACAACGCAATAAAAAAATATGCTCATTAATCATTGCAGATTTCCTAATAAATTCATTACGCACCATTGCAATTTTTCCAGTTAATGCACCATCTTTACATATTAAAATATCAAATTGTTTTATAATTCCTTTATCTTGCAACGCAAAACTTTCATAAAATTCTATTGGTACATACTTAGGATTATCTAATTTGATATACCCACTTTTATTGTCTATATGTTCTCCACCAAGACTCAGTGCACCGTTTTCATATTTGCCGACACCACCACTAGGACGCTTTGCGGTTTGAATATCTAATACAAAATCTTTAAGTCTTACTAACTCAAATTTAGAATTTATAAAAGGATTAGACATCTCACTTTGCGTTGAATTGCTAGGATTTAAACTTATAGCTTTATTAAATTCCACTTTTTCAAAATCCATCATATCAACAAGCCTTGCTTTTGTAGCATAAATCTGCAATTCTTGCGGGATAACATCAAGCGTATTTAAAAAAGATTTGTAGATTAAAGTATTAAGCTTAGTTTCATTTTGTGGATTGCCTCTTTCAAAAAGTGGGCTCAAATAAGGCTCGTGCAATTCTTTTAAACCTTCATCACCTTTTCTATTACTCCACTCATAACCTAAAAATTTCTTTTGTTCTTTTATATCACTTGGGGATTTTATGATTAAGACTTCTTGATTAAGACTTAGACAAAAATAAAGCAATTTATCCTTTTCTATTGCCTGAGCATAAGCTAAAAAGGCTTTATCTTCTAAATCTTGCTTATCTTTACTTTCTTTATAAATTTTAGATTCTTTAAGTCTTTTATAATCGCTTGTTTGCCTAAATGCATTGCAATAATCTTTAAAGGCTTCTAGCTCTGCAAGTTTAGAATCTAAATTACCATTTAAAAAATTGCTATAAAGCTCTTTATCAAATTTTCTAAAATCACAATACGCACTTAGATAATTTTGATAAAAGTTTTCATTGTCTTTTAAATTTTCAGTTTCTATGCGTTCTTTAATCAAACTATAATCTTGAGAAATAAGATGATTTTCTTGTTTAAAAGTTTCTTTTTTGCGTAAAAATAAAATAATCGTATTTGTCCCTGTTGCTCCAAATGTTTGATTACCTAGCTCTACAATGGCAATAAAATCAAAATTTTGAAATAATATTTCTCTTGTATTTTTATAAATAGAATCTTTATTTAAAATAGAACTTGGTAAGATAATAGCAGCTTTAGCATTATCATTTAAAATTTGATTTGCTCGCTCACAAAAAAAGCATTCAATAGAATTATTTGTTTCCATGTTTATATCATCGTTGAAAAGTTTATAGGTATTCTTAGATTTATCACTTAAAGTTTCTAAAAATCCTTTTACAGAATAAGGCGGATTTGCTATAAGCAAATCAAAACTATTTGATTCTATTTGTGGTTTTGCTTTTTCTCCTTCTAAATTATTTGTATTTGCTAATTCAAAAGAAGCAAGTGCATCAGCGTATAAAATATTGATTTCATTTTGCCCATACATTGCACTTGATACCTTAGAAACCTTACTTAAGCGATACTCTTTTTCAATACCATAAATATTTTTATAATGCTCTTTAAGCTCATCTTCTGTTAGATAACGCTTAAGCTCATTGGCATAGGTGTTTAAAAAATGTCCAGCACCACAAGCATAATCAATCACCCTTAAAGCTTTAGAGTTTTTGTTTAACATTTCTTGAAGCGGTAAAGAATACATAATAAATTCACAAATTTGAATAGGGGTAAAAAACTGCCCTTCATCTTGCTTCATACCTTTTTGCAAAAAAAGTTCAAAAAGATTGCCTAAAAATTGATTTGTAGAGTTTTGGGTAAGCTTGTAATTTGCAAAAAGCTCTACTATTTCTTTTAATACAAGTGCATTTTTTAAAAATAATTCTTTATTATGCACTTCTAAAAATGCAAAATCATTATTTGAATAAAATTTTAATTCTTTGATGTAATTTTGCATTACTTCTTTTAAAGTTTTTATCTTTAATTGCTTAAAGTCTTTTTCTATATCTTCATTAGATACAAAGGTAATTTTCTCTCCTAAAAATTCTTTCATAGCTTCTTTATAAAGCCACATTAATCTATCTTGCATATTTGCATAAGTATCTGCCATTACACCAAAATATCCAAATTTGAGATTGTTTTTATTAAAAGTTTCATCATAGATTTTACAAAGAAAAATATTTACAAGTTTATCAAAGGCATTTTCCTTGCCTGATATATTATGCTTGCGTAAAATTTTTGCAAATTCGTGATATTTACCTTCTTCTTTAAGTTCCTTAAGATTATCAAAAGTTGGAGTAATTTCTAAAATTTTATAAGCATTGACATTTGCTTCAAAAATACCTTGTTTAAAATATTGCAGTTCATAACTTTCTTTCCAAGTTTTAAAAAGTTCTATATTGTTATTAGATTTTTTATAAGAATTTTGTAATTCCTTTTCTTTTAGATATTCTTCGTTATCATAAGCTTGTATGATGTAATTTTTATATTCTAACTTATCGCTAAAATCACTTGTATAAAGACAAAGATATTTTACACCTTTTTCTTGCTGAAAATAAGAAAAAAGCTGCCCGCCATCTTCTTGCATTCTATTCCATTCTTTTATAAATTCACTATTTTTAGAATCTGTGGTTTTACATTCTATAATCAAATAAGGATTTTTTTCATTATCCTTTACTAAAATATCAGCCTTACCACCTTTTTTATCCCTACCAAGATTCCATTTTGGCTCTAACTCTAAATGTTCAGCCTTATAACCTTTTTCTAAAAGTCTATGCACACATTCAAAAACTACAAAATTTTCAGGGTGTGAAAAATTAGAAGTAGTTTTATCGTGAATTTTTATTTCTTTTGGGTAATTAATACTTTGGTTTTTATAATCTATTAAAAGTGTGTAATTATTGATTGTTTTTACATAATTTTCATTTTTATTTTTAAAGCCTAAGTTTTCTAGAACTTGTTTTAAATTATCTTTTGTAATCATTTATTTCCTTATAATCTCACCACCTTAGCACCAAAGCCACCTTGATTGATCGGTGCGTCATTAAAGCCCTTGACACTTTTATGAGTTTTCAAAAACTCTCTTACAGCAAAGGCAAGCTTTCCTGTTCCTATACCATGGTAAACTAAAACTTCATCAAAGCCTGCAAGCAAAGCATCTGAAATAAATTTATCAAGCCTTGAAACAGCTTCATCACTCCTAAGCCCATGCAAATCCAAGCTAACGCTTAGATTGCTAGGTTTTGTTACACTAATACTTGTTTTTGGACTTATTTTAGGTGTAGGAGTACTTTTTTTAAGCAGTTTTAAAGGCACACGAAGTTTGATCCCATCACTTTCAACCATAGCATCGTTTTTAGAAATGCTTATGATTTTACCCTTAATTTTTTCATATTTTACAAAATCCCCCACACGCAATTCTTCGTTTTGCTCCATACTTGGCAAGATGATTTCTTTTTTAAGTTCATTGGCTTTATTAAGACTTCTTTGCTTGTCTTTCATATCTTTAAGCTGTATGGTTTTTTTAGCTTCTTCTATGGCTTTGTGAAATTTAAATTCTAAATTTCTCAAACTCGTACGAAATTCTTGTTCATTTTTTTCTTTTTGCTCTTTTAAGGAAAGTAAAATTTCATCGACTTTTTGCTCTTTTTTCTCGATATTTTCAAGCTTAGCTTTTAGTTCTAATTCAAGATTGATATTTTTACCCACAAGCTCTTCTAAATTTTCTTTATCCTCGCCATAAAGCTTTTTAGCCTCGCTAACTAAATTCGGCGGAATCTGATAACGCAAAGCGGTTTCAAAGGCATAAGATTTTCCTATGGTGCCTTTTAAAAACTCGTATTTTGGGCGTGAAAGCTCTTCATCATATAAGGCAGCGATGAGTTCAACTTGCTCATTTTTTGCTAAAAGCATGGCAAGGCGTTTGTGGTGTGTAGTAATGATGATTTTAAGATTATTAGCTATGAGTTTTGAAATCAACACACTATACAAACAAGCCGCTTCTTCAAAATCTGTTCCAAGCTCTATTTCATCGATACCTAAAAGCAAATTTTTCTTAGAAAAAAGCCTGGAAAAGTGCAACATTCTTCCTGCAAAAGTTGAAATGTCGTTTTTAACATTTTGCGGATCTTCTATGATGGCATCAAATTCTTTAAAAGTACCGATTTTACTTTCACTTGCTTTTATATGCATAGGCAAAAGATGTTTAGCTAAAAATGCTGCGCTTAGCATGGATTTTAAAAGCATGGATTTTCCGCCTGCATTTACCCCTGTGATGATTAAAACTTGTTTTTTAAATTCCAAACTCACGCTTTTTGGATTTTTTAAGGCAGGATGGGCGAAATTTTTAAGCACTAAATCCGTACTTTGATCGCACAAAATAAATTCAAAATCCCTTTTTTTAGCAAGCAAAACTCTAGCACTATAATGGTCAAAAAGATCAAAGGCTGTATTGATAAATTTTAAAAAAGGTAGATTTTTTGCTAAAAAAGCTGAGAAATTTTTAGCGTATTCATAATAAATTTCTTCTTTTTGATTTTTGATTTTTTCTATATCATTTTGCAAATTTTCAACACTTAAAGGCACGATATAAAAGCCACCGCCACTACTTCTACCTATGATTTTTGCTTTAATAGCGTGATTAAACCCACCTCTTACAAGCAAGGCTTCAAGATTGTTTATAAGATGGATTTGTGTATCGATAAGATAAGGCATTAAAGCTTTTGTATAGCAAAATTTCTTAAACTCAGCTATTATGCTTTCATTTTTTAATCTTAGAGCGGCATTAAGATTTACAAGTCTTTCATCTAAGCTTTCTTTTAATTCCCCTTTTTCATCGAAATTCAAACAAAGCTCCAAAGCCCCGCTAACAAATTCTATCTTTTGTAGCCAAGAGTCTAAATTTGTTCCTAGTTTTATTTTTTTTAACTTTTCAAAATAACGAAAAATTTTTACAAATTCAAAGATTTCATCTAAATGTAAAATTCCTTGCTTACTTAAATGTACTAAGGCTTTATCAAGATTGCTAAGCTCTGGCATAGTAGGAAATTCCACCTCACAAAGCTCATGTATGCGTTTAAAATGAAGGTTAGAATCTCCTTGCAAAAAAATCTCCTTATCTCTTGCAAAAAGGGCTTTAAACTCTTCTAAATAGCTGTTTAAATCAAGCTTTGAGATCAATTCTTCTTTTGTATCATTCATCGTTTAACCTACAATCTCTAATATCGATAATCAACGAATTAAAGCTTTGATTATTATCCTTTGATATAAAGCTTCCTGTCCCAAATTCGTAATTAAAATAAGCTTTAGAGATATTTATATCTTTACATAAAATATTTTTATTTTGATTAAAAGCTACGATAATATCTGTTCTTAAATGACTTTTTTGCGTGTTTTCAAATTCAAAAAATACCGCTAAAACAATAAAAATCACAAGCAAAATACCAAAAAAAGGTTTAGTTTTTTTGCCTAATTTTTCACGCAAAGCAAAAGTGATTAAGGCTAAAATTAAAATAATTAAAAGATATAAAAAAAACCTACTCATTTTTTTGCCTTAATTTATTACTGATATCTCCTGCGCCAAAACCTATAATAAGCCCTTCTTCAAAAACCTGCCCCTTAGAAGCCACCAAAAATTTACCCTCTCTTTTAATATCTTCTACAAATAAAGCCTTAGGAAAAACCGCTTTTAAATCAAGTTCTATAGGCTCTTCTCCTGCGGCATAAACAGGTAAAATTACAAGCTCATCAACACCTTCAAAAGCCTTTGCAAATTCCTTTAAATTTGTAGCCAAACGCGTGTAGCGGTGGGGTTCAAAGATAGCTGTGATTTTTTTATATCTACCTAATTTTGCGTATTCTTGTGCTGCGCTTAAAGTCGCTTTTATTTCGGTAGGATGATGACCATAATCATCAATTAAAACCAAATTTTCATCAGCATGTAAAATATCAAAACGCTTTTTAATACCTTGATAATTTTTAAGCCTAGTTCTTATCATTTCTATATCTAAAAAATTTAGAGCCGCCAAAATCGCCAAAGACGCATCAAGGGCTAAATGATATCCCATGCCAAAAACCTTAAATTCACCTAAATCTTTCAACTCAAAGCTTGTAAAAGGTTTGAAATTTTCTATACACATGGTGCAGTTTTTGATATCTTTACTTGGATAAAGTTTGATTGACTCATTTTTATAATTTTTCAAAAACTCATCTTCAGCATTAATCACGCGAATTTTAGCCACATCTAAAAACTGCGTATAAGCATGATGGAGTTTTGAAACTTCATTGCCATAATGATCTAAATGCTCTGCTTCTGCATTAGTAACTATAGCCAAATAAGGATTTGAATTTAAAAAAGAACTATCGCTCTCATCAGCTTCAAAAACCAGGTTTTGACTTTCTTTATAAATCATATTTGAACCAAATTCTTTTAAAATCGCTCCGATGATCACAGAAGCATCATCAAGCAAAGAAGCCAAAATACTTGAAGTTGTGCTTTTTCCATGTGCTCCTGCAACTGCAAAAACGCGCTTATCTTCTAAGATAAGAGGTAAGGCCTCCTTGCGTGAAAGGCATTCAATGCCTAATTCTTTAGCGTGTTTAAATTCAGGATTTTCTTCTTTGATAGCGGCAGAATAAATAACTAAATCTTTATTTAAAATATTGTCTTTATGATGAGGGATGCTGACCTTAACCCCTTCTTTTTCTAGTTCTTTGGTAATTTTGCTTTCTTTAAGATCACTCCCGCTAATCTTAAAGCCTTTTTCTTTTAAAAATCTTGCTAAAGCGGAAATTCCTATACCGCCTATACCGATAAAATGGATATTTTGCATTATCTAAGCCTTTGTATTGTAAAGCTTAAATTTTAACACTTTTTTACTAAAATAAAAATATAAAAAAGCTCTTAAAACTTTATAAAAAAGCATTATTTTTAAAAATTTATATATTCTTTATTAACTCCCAAATCATTTCATTTTTAAAAAAATCAATTTTTCATTTCCTTGTGTATTATTTTCATTCATCTTTTTTCTCTTTTCTGAGTTCCATTGCTTCTTTAAGGAAAGTGGTATCAATTTCACTAGTAGCGTTTACATGGAAAAAGATTTTTTCAAATTCTTCATCACTTAAGCCTAGCAAATAAGGCATTACATAGGGTTTTATAATGGCATTAATTCTTTCAAAACAACCTTTTGTTGGATCATCGCCATCACTGAATAAACCAGGTTCAAGGTATTCTTTGGCCTTATCTCCAAAGGTATGTATCACTATATGTCCTGGAGAAGGTGAATATGAAATTTTACGATAATACACAAAAAAAGTTCCTAAAGGAAAAACCAAATCATTTTTAATATAATACTCAATCACAAGTTTTTCTTTTGTGATATAAATTCTTTTAATATTTGCCATTTTATAGATCGCTCGTGCAAATGCATATATGCCTAAAAGAAATGTAAAAAAACTATAAACCATTTATAATCTATTTCTTTATTAAATAATCTAGGAAATAAATAAAGAAAAAAACATAAAAATACAATATATGTTATCCAATAAAGCAAAAACGAAGGTATATCCTTTTTTCCTTCCCAAATGATTTCATCTTGAGTGTCTTGTTCTTTGATTTCTGTGTTATTGTTTGTTTGGCTCATTTTTATCCTTTACTCTGCCTTAAGCTCTCCACCTTTAACCACAAGTCCATTAGAGTCTATAATCACTTCTACTCCGCCTGCTTTAATAATAACACAATCTTTCTTAGTAACAATTTGAGTATCACCTACTTGATGGAGGATTTGATTACCTGCCTTTACTTCACAATCTGTTTGAAAGTCAAAAGTTGAATTGTCTGATTCTAAAGAATATTGCTCTTCTATCTTTGTTTGCATGGAATTAGACTTTAAAGATGTGTTATCTTGTATATGGGCGGATAAATTTTGATGAACATTAAGGAAAAATTCTTTTTCTATTGTTTGGGTTAAAGACTTTTCTATTAATAATTTATTTTCTCCCTTCACATTCCTTATCTCATCTTTATGGATAATAGTATTTTGATTTGCACCTATTTCTATGTCTTTGTTTTCTCCTACAAACTCATGAGAGTTTTTAGCTATTCTTACTTTATTATCTACTCCTACATTTAAAGTATTGCTTAATCCTACTAATTTTTCAAAAGCGGAAATTCCTATACCACCTAACCGATAAAATGGATATTTTTCATTATTTAAGCCTTTAATACTTTTTTATTAAAAAATATAGAAAAACCCTTAAATACAAAATCTATTCATTGTTTTTAGTTTTTAAATTAACCAATCTATAGCTTAATTGTTTTTGAAACAACTCTTTATAAATTTTTGAAAAATTCTTATGATATAAATCTAACTCAAAAGCTTTATTTGTATCTTTTATACTAGCATTATTTTCAAAATAATAACCTTTATTTCCATCATATACTCCATCTTGATCAATCCAAACAACCTCATTGAAACCAAATTCTAATTTTTGATTTTTTATAGGTGCTAGCATATTTCTTCCACCTAGGCTTAAATATTTTGTGTTATTAAGAGTAAGATTGTAAAGCGTTGGAAAAATATCCTTATGTGAACCTACGCGGTTTTTATCATAATAAATATCATTTTTTAAATACTTTGGAAGATATAAATAAAAAGGCACACTATAAGCAAAAGCTTTTTGAGAGTTTATATCCATCTTAATATCTCTAAACCTGTGATCGCCTGTAGCAGCAATAATAATATTTTCCTTAAATTTACTTTCTTTTATGCGATCTAAAAACATTCCAAATTCATCATTTGCGTACGCATAAGTATTTAAAGCTTCTGTGGAATTATCAATAATAAATTGATTTAATATTTTTTCATCTAGATTTTCTGTATCAATAAGCTGTTTTTTACTTTTGTGTATATAAGGCCTATGAGTGGAAATACTAAGAGAGATGACAAGCGTGGGACTTTTAGCATTTTCAAAAATAGAATATATTTTTTTATACATAAACTCATCAGCTATGCCATATTTATGTTTTGTTTCTTTAGCTTGTGGAAAATCTTGCATAAGTGTATTTTCATCTATGATTTGATCCGCACCTTGATTTTTAAAATAATTTCCAAGATTATACCAAGAAGCATTACCACTATAAACAAATATTATTCTATATCCTGCGTTTTTGTAAATTTGCAAAGGTGTGAAGGCCAACTCTTCTTTTTGATATAAACCATTTGAAATAGTATTTGGGCTTAAAAAAATCAAACGATTAAGGCTTTCTATAGTATTATTTGCACTAGATAAAAACCTAGTAAAAACAATATCTTGCTCAAAATGTTTTTTTAAGTTTCCAAAAAGATCAATTTTTTTAGTGCTAAACTCCGCCAAATTTAAACCAAAACTTTCCATGATATTAACATAAATGTGATTTTTGGCATGATTTTGATGTGGTAAAGTAGTGTCAAACATAGGAAAAAGTTTTTCCTCTAATTGATTAAGCTGTTTTGTATCTACACTTTTAAATTCTTGTTGATTTTTGTACTCTTTATATGCCCAAGAAAAAGCCATCAAAGGATTTGTTGAAATTTCATTAAAAGCCTTTATAGTGCTAAATTCATAGCTTGAAACCCTTAAGGCATTGTAAGTAAAATGTCCTCGCAATGCCACAACATAAGCATAGATTAGTAAAATATTTAAAAAGATAAAAAATATTGGCTTTATTTGTATTTCTTTTAATTTTAAATTAAGAATTTTAATATTGATCCAAATGCAAAATATACTAAAAATCACAGCCAAAAGAAGCATTCTTATAATAGGATAATCAGAAAAGACTATAGATAGTATAGCTTTAGTATCGTCATCTTTTAAACCAAAAATAAAAATATCAATTTTACTCGCATAGAGTTGAAAATAATAATAATGTACAAAAGTAGAAATTAAAACAATAAAAGATATAAAAGCTATATAAAGACTAGAAAGGTAGAAATAAAATTTAGAGATTACCCCCCCCATGATATTATATTTTCTATTTTTAAAGACTAAACCTATATAAGAAAATAAACCGCACAAAAATAAAGGTAAAAAAATAGCACTAAAAGTTCTCATATCATGGCCTAATCCATACATATACACCATTAGGCTATTTTCACTTTCATTGGTTAAATTTTTTACCATTAAAGACCTAACCAAAGCAAAAATTCCCATAAAAATAAAACTAAAAGAAAAAATTTGCAATAAAATCTTTCTCATTATTATCCTTTAAAATAAAATCACATTATGTAAAAAATTTTTATATATCTAATAAAATTAGTCTTAAAAGTTTTTAACTATCTTATCAAAAGCCCAAATTTTTCTAGCTTCATCTGCTTTTTTAGGTTCTACGATAAGCATTTCTTCTTCAGAGCCCAGTCTGCTTTCTATCTCTCCAAAAGCATTGATAAGCATACTATCGCCATAAAAGCTCCATTCATCTTTTGTAGTGCCTATGCGATTTACCCTTAAGATATTTGTAGAATTTAAAAAAGCTCTTGTTTTTAAAAGCTCTTCCCATCTTTGTTTGCTTTCAAAGGTGCAAGCACTAGGAACGATAACTAAATCAATCTTTTTAGCCATAATTTGTTGCCAAAAAATATCAAAATGTACTTCAAAGCCAAAAAGCAAAGCGCATTTTAATTTATCGTGATTAAAAGTAAAAAGTTTTAAGTTGCCCTTATTGATTTTATTGCTAAAAAATTTTTCCTCATTCCAGTGATTATAAGGCATTAAAACTTGCTGTTCATAAGTTTTGATATGGTTTGGAGCGACCTTTAAACAAAGCTTTTTATATCCCTTAGTTTCTACACTGATATAAGGAGCGATGATTTCAAGCTCATATTTTTTAGCAAGCCTAATCAAGCTTTCTTTTTTAGCTTCGCTTTGCTCTTTAATCATAGACTTTGGCATAGCCAAAAGCTCTGTAAAAAAACTATTAAGCACATATTCGCCCAAAACAACCAAATTCGCTCCACTATCCTTAGAAGCTTTTAGATAATAATCAAGCCTTGATTCGCTCAATGCTAAAGTCGGAAACTGCAAAGCAGCAATCTTACTCATCGATATGCTCCACTTCAAGCCTTGCTTTTTCAAGAGCAAGCCTTGCTTTTTCAATGCTTTTTAATCCTTCTTTGTAAATTTTCACACTTTCGTCTAAGCTTAGTTCTTTATCATTGAGTTTCTCTAAGGATTCATTTGCATTTTTTAAGTTTTCTTCAAAACTCATTGATTTACCTTATAATTTGGCGCTTCATGAGTTATCGTTACATCGTGAACATGGCTTTCTTTAAGTCCCGCACTTGTGATTTCAACAAATTCAGCCCTTGCTTGAAAATCTTCTATATCTTTAGCACCCACATAACCCATAGAAGAACGAAGCCCTCCTAAAAGCTGATGTACGACACTTTTTATACTTCCTACATAAGGCACGCGCCCTTCTATGCCTTCAGGAACTAATTTATCTTGTGCAGTTCCTTGCTGAAAATATCTATCTGAACTTCCTTTTTGCATAGCCCCTATCGATCCCATGCCACGGTAGGATTTGTATTGTCTTCCTTGGTAGGTAAAGAGCTCACCCGGGCTCTCATCTGTACCTGCTAAAAGAGAACCTATCATGATCGAACTCGCACCCGCTGCCAAAGCCTTTGCAATATCACCTGAATACTTAATCCCTCCATCAGCGATCACAGGAACACCATATTTTTTAGCCTCCATAGCACACTCATCAATAGCTGAAATTTGAGGTACACCTACTCCTGAAACGATACGCGTAGTACAAATACTTCCTGGGCCAATACCCACTTTAACAGCATCAGCACCTGCTTCACAAAGTGCTTTTGCAGCAGCTGCGGTAGCGATATTGCCCGCGATTAAATCCAAATTTGGATATTTTTCTTTAACGCTTTTTACTGTATCAATGATACCCTTAGAATGCCCGTGCGCTGAATCAAGAACTACCGCATCCACTCCAGCCTCTACCAAAGCATCCACTCGATCCATTTGTCCTACTCCAATCGCAGCCGCTACGCGCAATCTTCCAAAACTATCTTTATTTGCATCTGGATATTCTTTGCGTTTTTTAAGATCTTTTATAGTGATAAGTCCTTCTAAGCGTCCTTGCTCATCAACTATAGGAAGTTTTTCTACCTTGTTTTTACTAAAAATTTTCTCTGCATCATCTAAAGTGCACCCTTTAGGAGCTGTGATCAAAGGAGCCTTAGTCATTACATTTTCAACCAAATTTGAATAATCATTTTCAAATCTCAAATCGCGATTAGTAAGAATGCCTATGAGCTTTCTATCGCTATCTATCACAGGAACTCCTGAAATTCTATACTCCGCCATGATTTCCAAAGCCTCTGCTACACTTGCTTTAGGACCTACAAAAATAGGATCTATGATCACCCCGCTTTCACTTTTTTTCACTCTTTTGACTTCTCTTACCTGCGAAGCTATATCCATATTTTTATGAATTACACCAAGCCCACCAAGTCTTGCCATCATGATAGCAGCTCTGTGCTCTGTCACTGTATCCATAGCAGCAGAGATTAAAGGCATATTTAAAGTGATGTTTTTAGTAAGTTTGGTATGAATTTTTACCTGCTTAGGTAAAACCTCAGAGTAGCAAGGGCGTAAAAGTACATCCTCAAAAGTCAAAGCGCGCTTAATTATATTCATTTATTTTCCTTTATAATTTTTTCTAAACTTAAAGCTCCATCTAGCAAGGTTCGCTCATCATAAGCCTTGCAAATAAGCTGGGCTGAGATATTAAGCCCTTCTTTATCCTCGCTCACAGGCACACTAATGCCTCCAAGTCCTGCTAAATTTACAGAGATAGTATAAACATCTTCTAAATAAGTTTGCATAGGGCTTTTTTGAGTATCAAATTTAAAAGCCGTTGTAGGAGTTACAGGCATAAAAATAAGATCACAATCTTGTAATATTTCTTCATATTTTGCCTTGATAAAAGCCCTAGCTTTTTGTGCTTTTATATAATAAGCATCATAATAACCACTGCTTAAAACAAAGGTTCCTAGTAAAATTCTTCTTTTTACCTCTTCACCAAAACCTTCGCTACGAGTATTAATATACATATCTTTAAGATTTTCTGTATTTTGCGAGCGTTTTCCATAACGCACCCCATCATAACGACTTAAATTTGCACTCGCTTCAGCTGTTGCGATGATATAATACGCTGCGATATCAAACTTAGAATCAAGCATATTTTTATAAACAATTTCATGTCCATTTGCTTTTAACATCTCTATACTTTTTAAAAGCGCGGCTTTTACTTCAGCGCTTGCTTCATTGACATAATTTTCTATCACAGCAATTCTCAATTTTTTCTCTGCATTTAAATTAGGAGCAGTAGGTGTAAAATCTACTTTCGCACTTGTGCTATCCATCTTATCATAACCTGCAATGGCATCATAAAGAATAGCTGCATCTTCTACATTTTGCGTTAAAACGCCTATTTGATCAAGGCTTGAAGAATAAGAAGCAAGCCCATATCGACTCACTCTTCCATAGCTAGGCTTAAACCCCACACAACCACAAAAAGCAGCTGGTTGACGCACTGAACCACCCGTATCGCTACCCAAACTAGCCAAAGCCAAACCACCTGCTACGGCAGCAGCACTACCACCACTTGAACCACCTGGAACTCGAGCGAAATTTAAAGGATTTAGGGTTTTTCCATAAAATGAAGTTGCACTTGAGCTTCCCATGGCAAATTCATCCATATTAGTCCGTCCATAAGGACTAAAACCTTTAGATCTTAAATTTTTAATAGCAGTAGCATCATAAGGAGCTACATATCCTTGTAAAATTTTACTTGCGCAAGTTAATTCCCAGTCTTTTACACTGATATTATCTTTAATCGCTATAGGTATACCTTCACCCCCATCGCTTAAGTCTTTACCTAAGAATTGCTCTATATAAGCACCTATTTTATTTTCTTTCTTAGCCTTATCATTGAGTTCTTTTTTTAGATTTTCAAGCTCTTCTTTAGAGTATTTCAAAGCTTCTTTTAAGGTTATCATTCTTTTTCCTTCTGTTTCTTTGCCAAATTTTTAATAAAAACAACCGCCACTGCACAAAAAATAGCGGTGATTGCTATAGTAGCTATAATAATGGAATTGGGGATAGGATTATCAAGCATGTTTTAAAACCTCAGCGCAACGCATGCAAGGCTCATCCTCTTTAGCGCTTTCTACTTTCCAACATCTAGGACATTTGCAAAGCGTAGCTTTCATAATCCTAAAGCTCTCATTCTCCACTTCAAATTCACACAAAACTTCACCCTGTAAATTTTCATCAAAACTTACCATAAACCAATCATTTAATTCATCTTTAGGTATAGAATTTAAAAGTTTTGAATTTGTGTCAAGATTAAGTTCTAATGTTGATTTGATCACTTTGTCTTTTTTTAGTATATCGATATTTTCAAAGAATTTCTCACGCACGCTCAATAAAAATTCATCATCTATATTAAAATCATATTCAAATTTTTCTTCCAAGCTCAAATCAAATACATCCTTAGCATCGCCTTTTATCAAGCTATTAGCATGCTCTAAAGCCTCATCTACACTATAGGTTAAATTTGGAGCTAATAAATTTAAAAGTTCTCTAGCGATTAAAGCCATTGCCACTTGTGCGGATTTTCTGCGCTTGCTATTTTTAGCATCACAATACAGCCTGTCTTTGCTTATGTCAAGATAAATTCCACTTAAATCAGCGCTTAAGAAATTTAAAAGCACATTAAAACCTTTTGCAAATTCATAGGCTAAGAAATTTTCTTTAGCACTTTTAAATACGCGTGTAGCACGAGTCAGTATCCATTTATCTATAAAGCTAAATTCCTCTACTTCTAAATTTTCCAAGTCATTAGTATTTGCAAGTAAAAATCTTATGGTATTTCTTATTTTTCGGTATTGCTCGCCTACTTGTTTTAAGATATTGTCTGAAATTTTTAAATCAGTAGAATAATCACTCAAAAGTATCCAAAGTCTTAAAATTTCCACCCCATAAGTTTTAGCTACATACTCAGGAGCTATAACATTACCTTTGGATTTTGACATTTTTTGCCCTTTTTCATCTGTGGTAAAGCCATGGGTTAAGATACTTTCATAAGGAGCAAATTCATTGATAGCTGTTCCTACAAGCAAAGAGCTTTGAAACCAACCTCTATGCTGATCGCTTCCTTCTAGATACATACTTGCTCTTTTCTCTCCTGCATCGTAAATTCCGCTATTTAAAACCGCATTCCATGTGCTTCCACTATCAAACCAAACATCTAAAATATCATAAACTTTTTCTAAATTGTCTGCATTGTATTTTGAATTTTGTGGTATTAAATCTTTAATTTCAAATTCCCACCAAGCATCTGCTCCATGTTTTTCAAATATATTTGCCACAAAATCAAAAAGCTCAGCATCAAAAATCACTTCTTTAGTATTTTTATCTCTAAAGAAAGCTATAGGCGTCCCCCAATCTCTTTGTCTTGAAATACACCAATCAGGACGATTTTCCACCATAGAGCCTATTCTTTTTACTCCGCTTTGTGGATAAAATTTTGTTTTTAAAATTTGCTCTTTAGCACATTCTCTTAAAGTTTTGCCTTTTAATTTTGGCTCATCCATTAAAATAAACCATTGCTTAGTCGCTCTATAAATCACAGGTTTGTGAGTTCTCCAACAAAATGGATAGGAGTGTATGAATTTAGAAGAATATAGAAGATGATTTCCTAAAAGCTCTAAAATTTTTTCATTAGCCTTGAAGATATGAAGTCCTATAAACTCATCAAGCAAATCGGATGGCAAGAGTCCTTTGTGGCGTAAGGTTTCATCATAACAACCCCCATCATCCACAGGCATAATCACTTCTATATCGTATTTCAAACAAGCATAATAATCATCCTCGCCATGTCCTGGAGCTGTATGTACAAGTCCGCTTCCACCTTCCATTAAAACATGCTCGCCCATAATCAAGATGGATTTTCTTGAATTTAAAGGATTGATAGCTTCTAATTTTTCAAACTCTTTTGCATTAAGCTCTTTTTGAATTTCACCCTTTGTCAAACCTTTAGCTATCATACTTTCAAGCAAAGCACTAGCAAAAATCAATCCCTCTTTAGTGATAACATAGTTTTCATTTGGATTTAAAGCGATAGCTTGATTTGCCACCAAAGTCCAAGGAGTAGTAGTCCAAATCACTGCACTTGCTTTTGAAATGCCCAATTTTTGACAAGATTGCTCATCTAAGTCAAAAGCCACAAAAATAGAATAATCCTCTTTATCTTCGTATTCTACCTCAGCTTCAGCAAGAGCTGATTTAGCCGCCCAACTCCAAAAAACAGGTTTAGAACGCTCGCAAAGCAAACCTTTTTTAGCAATCTCGCATAAAGTGCGGTAAATCGCCGCTTCAAATTCAAATTTCATCGTAAGATACGGCTTATCCCAATCCGCAATCACACCAAGACTTTTAAATTCATCTCTTTGGATGTTCACAAATTCGTTTGCATGCTCTCTACAAAATGATCGAATTTCTTTTTTACTCAAGCTTTTTTTCTTATCTCCAAGTTTGATTTCAACTTGCTGTTCTATAGGCAAGCCATGACAATCCCAACCTGGAGTAAAGCGAATGCTTTCTCCATTAAAATAATGCGTTTTGATAATCGTTTCTTTTAAGATTTTATTTAAAGCATGTCCTATGTGGATATGTCCATTAGCATAAGGAGGGCCATCATGAAGAGTAAAAGCTTTCTTCGCCTCTTTGCGTTTTGTTTTCATTTTTTCATAAGCGTAATTCTTGCTAAACCATTTTTCAAATCTCTTTGGCTCAAATTCTGCCAAATTAGCGCGCATTGCAAAAGTAGTATTTGGCAAAAGCAGGGTATCTTTATAATCCATTGTTCCACCTAGATGAAGTTTTTATAATCTTAAATTCTACTCAAAATAATTTAAAATTTAGCTATAATTACTATAAAAAAGGAAAAAATTATGAAACATTTGCTTTTTCTTATCGGTGATGAACTTATAATGAATGAAAATTTTAAGGATTATATTTATCGTAGTTATGAAAATAAATTTAAAGAAATTCATGAAACTCGTTTTCAAAATAAAACCGATAAAGAATTACCCTTTTTGCTTGAAAAATTACTAGACAAATATGATTTCATAACTCTTTTTACCACGCCAAACCACTATGCTACCATAGCAAAAATTTTAGCCACCCTAAGCGAAGACAATCTAGTCTTAAAAGAGGATAATCTAGTCCCCGATAAAGCTTATTTTCAAAAGGATAGTTTTATATGTGATTTTATCAATTCAAAAATCAATGTTATTAAAACAAATCCAGGACAAAAACTTCCTCCTTTGCTTGGAGATATTTTTCCTAATTTTGCTTATTTTTGTTTATTAGGCATAGATGATGAGAGTGCTGTTTTACTGCTTGATACCTTAACCAAGTCTTACGAAGTCAGTATAAAATCAAGCAAGATATTAGAAAATCTTACTCTTATTAAAGCAAGTTGTGTTAATT
Source organism: Campylobacter coli LMG 9860 (assembly GCF_000254135.1). GTDB lineage: Bacteria > Campylobacterota > Campylobacteria > Campylobacterales > Campylobacteraceae > Campylobacter_D > Campylobacter_D coli. The sequence goes on along the minus strand of NZ_AINS01000011.1, from coordinate 31,232 downwards.
TTGGCAAGCTAGATGGTTTTTTAACGAGTGTAAAAAATCTTTTTGGACAAAAAGTATTTTTAGGCAAAGATCCTATACAATTTATCGTTTCAAAACTTTTAGAAAAAAAGATCAAAATTTCTTTTGCAGAAAGCTGCACAGGCGGACTTTGCGCAAGCACTCTTACAAAATTTAGTGGAGTGAGTGAAATTTTTGAAGGTTCTATCGTAAGCTATTCTAATAAAATCAAACACGAATGGTTGGGTATTAGTGAAAGCATTTTAGAAAATCAAGGCGAATACAGCGAGCGTTGTGTGTATTTTATGCTTAAAGGTATCTTTAAAACTGCAAAACCTGATTTTGCACTAGCTATTAGCGGTGTTACAGGAGAGCAAGATGAAGGGTTGGTAAAATCAGGCACAGTTTATATAGGAGCGATGTTTAAAGATGGAACATTCATCCAAGAAACTCTTTATTTAAGTGGCGACCGTGAATTTATGCAAAAACAAGCTACTTTAGCAACTTTTTGCTTGCTTTTAAAATTAAAACCTGAAATATTTGAATTTTAAAGGGACTGATAGTGAGAGAAATTAAATTAAAAGAAGACTTAGAAAAAATTTATCCCTTAATAAAACAATTAAGAAATAATCTGTCTTTAGAGGATTTTTTAGAAAAATTTCAACTTGCTAAAAAAACTCAACATTATAAACTTTTTGCATATGAAGACAAGGGAGCTTTCAAAGCAGCTTGTGGAGTCATGCCCTTTAATGTACTTTATCATAATCATTGTCTTTATATTTGTGATTTTGTTGTAGATGAAGCTTTAAGAGGTAAAGATGTGGGTCAATCTTTTTTTAAAAAAATTCAAATTTGGGCAAAAGATCAAGGATATGAAGAATTGGAATTAAGCTCAAGTTTTTTTAGAACACAAGCTCATGAATTTTATATCCAAAAAATGAATTTTGAAAAATCTGGCTTTGTTTTTAAGAAAAATATCAAACTATAATATTTTTTGATTAAGCTTTGCATTTTATAATTAATATTATTATTTTTTAATTAAGGATTAAACTATGAATTTCAAAGAACTGATTTCAAAACGCAGAGCTTGTAAACTTTTTAATGATAAAAAAATCAGTGAAGAAGATTTGCATTTTATCTTAGAAAGTGGAATTTTAGCTCCTAGCTCACATGGATTTGAGCCTTGGAAATTTATCATACTAGACAAAAAAGAAGACAATCAAAAGCTTGCTAAACTTTGTTTTGATCAAGCAAGCGTAGCAAGTGCGAGTCATAATATCATTCTTTTAGCAAGAAAAGACTTGCAAAGCAAGGATGAATTTGCACAAAAACAGATTCGTCGTTTTGCAGGCTCCAAGGAAGAAAATTTTCAAAGAATTTTAAAGATTTATACTCACGATACTGATGCAATGAATGAAAAAGAACTTTATCATTTTGCACAACTTCAATGCTATCTTGCAATGATGCAAATGTCGCTAGCTGCGATGAGTTTGGGGATTGATTCTTGTATGATAGGGGGCTATGAAAAAGCTAAGGTTGATAATTTTCTTAATTTAACTTATCCTTTTGAAACTGCTGTAATTTTATCCTTAGGATATAAAGCCCATGAACCAAAATATTCTACTCAACGCTTAAATTTTAATGAAGTCGTCGAATTTTACAAGGAAAAATAATGAAAAAAGAACTTGAAATTTTTAGCACAAGATATTCTTGTAGAAATTTTAAAAATGAAAAACTTAAAAAAGAAGATTTGGATACTATTTTAGAGATAGCAAGATTAAGTCCTAGTTCTTTAGGGCTTGAGCCTTGGAGATTTTTAGTGGTGCAAGATGACAATAAAAAAGAAGAGCTGGCTCAAATTTGCAATCAACAACAACATGTAAAAGATTGTGCTGCATTAATTATAATCATTTCAAGACTTGATTTTTTGGATTATTTTGAAGAAAAACTTAGAAAAAGAGATATGAGTGAAACAGAAATGCAAAAACGCTTAGATACTTATATGCCTTTTTTAAAATCTCTAAATCAAGAACAAAAAATATCTTATGCAAGAGAACAAGCTCATATAGCTCTAGCTAGCATACTTTACAGTGCTAATGCTTTAAATATAGCAAGCTGCACTATAGGTGGTTTTGATAAAGAAAAGCTTGATTCTTATTTATCACTTGATATTCAAAAAGAAAGATCAAGTTTGGTGGTGGCTTTAGGATATTGCAACGATAAAAAAAATCCTCAAAAAAATCGTTTTAGTTTTGATGAAGTTGTAAAATTTATTTAAATTTTGCTTTTAAGCAAAATTTAAATAAAAATAAACTGATTCTTTTTTGTATTTTTACTAAGTCTTTGCTTAAATTTTATACAATTTTGATTATAATTTTACATTTAATTTCACAAGGCTTGTTATGAATTTACCCAATATCTTGGCGATTTTTAGAATGGTTTTAGCGCCTTTGCTATTTTTTTTGTTAATTCATAAATTTGAAAATATTCATCAAAGTTGGATTAACTATTTTGCTGCTTTAACTTTTTCATTAGCAGCTTTAAGTGATTTTTTCGATGGATACATCGCAAGAACTTGGAAACAAACTACAAAACTAGGCGGAATCTTAGATCCATTAGCCGATAAAATGCTTGTTTTAGCAGCTTTTTTAGGGCTTTTACTTACAGGAAAAGCTAATGAATGGGTAATTTATATTATACTAGTAAGGGAATTTTTTATCACAGGTTTTAGAGTTGTAATGATCAGTGAAAATTTAAATGTCAATGCTTCTTTTGCAGGCAAACTTAAAACCGCTTTTCAAATGACTGCGATAGGATTTCTAATCATGGAGTGGATAGGCGGAGAAATTCTACTTTACATAGCTTTGATTTTAACTCTTTATTCTGGATTTGAATACATCTATACTTATATAAAAGCTCAGAAAAAAGGAGAAAAATGAGATCTTTATTGCTTTTAATTGTTATTTTGATTTTGGGAATTAAATTTTATTCTATTGAATTTTTAGCAACTGTTTTAGTCATCTCATTTTTAATTTTCTTTCACGAATTAGGACATTTTTTAGCTGCAAGATCTTTGGGTGTAAAAGTTGAAGTCTTTAGCATAGGATTTGGAAAAAGTCTTATAGAGCGTGAATTTAAAGGCACGAACTATCGCTTAAGTGCTTTGCCACTTGGAGGATATGTTAAACTTAAAGGACAAGATGATATGCGTCCTGGTTTTGAAAATCTAGACAAAGATAGCTATAGCATTTTAAGTCCTTTAAAAAAGATTTATATTCTTTTTGCTGGACCATTTTTTAATCTAATTTTAGCTTTTTTTCTTTATATTATCATAGGAAATTTAGGTCTAAACAAACTTGCTCCGCAAATAGGAAACATAGCGCCAAACTCTGCTGCACAAGAAATAGGACTTCAAAAAAATGATACTATCTTAGAAATTAACGGTGTAAAAATTCAAAGCTTTGATGAAATTTCAAAGCATTTAAGTTTAGAGCCTTTGAAAATATTAATCGATAGAGAAGGAAAAAATTTAGAATTTACCCTAACTCCAAAAATAGGACAAGGATATAATGACTTTGGACAAATCGTTGAAAAACCTCAACTTGGAGTCAGTCCAAATGGGACAAGCACTCTTGTAAAACATCAAGGTTTAGAAAGTTTTAAATATGCCATACAAGAAAGTTTTCAAGCTTCTACACTCATCATCAAGGGTATAATAAAACTCATAAGTGGTGAAATTGAAGCAAAAAATTTAGGCGGTATTATCACCATGACTGAAATTACCTCAAAGGCTGCACAAAATAGCTTTACTTTGCTTTTATTTATCACTGCTTTAATTTCTATAAATTTAGGCATTTTAAATCTTTTACCTATTCCTATGCTTGATGGAGGACATATACTTTTTAATCTTTATGAAATGATTTTTAGACGCAAGGTTCCACAGCGTGCTTTTGAATACTTAAGTTACGCAGGCATGGCAATACTTTTAAGCTTAATGCTCTTTGCAACTTATAATGATATATCAAGGATTGCAGGTGAATAAAAAATTTTCCTACCCTATTCCAAATTTTACTGATAGAAGAAAAAGTATCATCTTTTGGCGCTATTTACGTTTTCAAGCAAGAAAAATTCTATATTTTCCTCAAGTAAGGCTTCTAGAAAAAACGCTTAATGAAGAAAAAAATAAACATTTAAAAGACTTTTTCTCTCAAAGACCCTATGCTTGCTACAATGCTATAAGAAGATTTTGCGATAAAAGTTTTAAAGCAAATGAACGCGTTAAAACACTTATTTATGATGTTGATAAGGGACTTACTTGTTTTAAATTTCTTCCCGAAGAACAAATGATTTTTTCTTTTGATGAAGATTTTGAGCTTTTTTTAGGATATAACCATAATGTTTACGAAGAAGGTTTTTGGGCTTTTTCTTTAAAATTTAAAAAATACACTATTTCACAATGTAATTTTTGCTTTACTTTAGAAAATAATCTTCTACTTTCTTGCATACAAGGATATAAATACAAAGATTTTAATATTTTAGAAATTAATAAAATTTTAACTAAAAAATGTCATGGTTTGCGCCCTGTTGCTTTACTTATAGAATGCTCTAAGATGCTTTGTGAAATTTTAAAACTTCAAGCTACTTTAGGTGTACATGAAAAAAATCAAATCCGTTCTCAAAAAGGAAAAGAAAAAGGATATTTTGTAGATTATCAAAAAATTTGGCTAGAAAATGGTGGAGAATTAATAAAAATCGATAAACACAAATACTACAAGCTCCACCACTCGCAAAAAAACCTAGAAGAAATCCCTTCACAAAAACGCTCCATGTATAAAAAACGTTTTGCCATGCTTGAAGAAATCAAAGTAAATTTAGATAAGACATTGGATATTCAAGACTAATTAAGTATATTTTGATATAATCTAGTCTTGCTTTATGCAAAATCCTTGCTCATGAAAATGGGCTTTAATATCCATAAGGAGAAAAGATGAAACATTATGAGGTTTTATTTATCTTAAAACCAACACTTACCGAAGAGGAAGTGAATGCGAAGTTGGAATTCGTTAAAGAAGTCCTAACCAAAAATGGTGCAGAAATTGAAACTGTTGTTCCAATGGGCACTAGAAAATTAGCGTATAAAATCAAAAAATACGAAAGAGGAACTTATTTTGTGATTTACTTCAAAGCTCCTACAAACTTAATTGCAGAGCTTGAAAGGGTGTTAAGAATCACTGAAGAAGTAATAAGATTTTTAATCGTAAAATATGAAAATAAAAAAGAAATTGCAGCTTGGGAAAAACTAAGCCACGGGATTAAGCAATCTAAAAAAGAAATCAAACCTTTAGATGCTCCTGAAATTCAATAAGGAAAAAGATGTTTAACAAAGTTGTTTTGGTTGGAAATCTTACACGTGATATAGAAATGCGTTATGCACAAAGCGGTAGTGCTATTGGAGCTTCCGCTATAGCAGTAACAAGAAGATTTACCACAAATGGAGAAAAAAGAGAAGAAACTTGCTTTATTGATATAAGCTTTTATGGTCGCACCGCAGAAGTTGCAAACCAATACCTTACAAAAGGTTCAAAAGTACTCATAGAAGGACGTTTAAGATTTGAACAATGGAGTGATCAAAATGGACAAAATCGCTCTAAGCACAGCGTTCAAGTTGAAAACATGGAAATGCTAGGAAACAATCCTCAACAAGGTGGAAATTTTAACAATGGTGGAAATAATTATGGAGCTAATAATAATTATTCAAATTATGAAAACCAAAGCTACGATCCTTATATGAGTGAAAATAATTTCAAAAAAGCTCCACAGCAAGCACAAACAAAAACACAAAATCCTAACCAAAACCAAGAAAAAATTAAAGAAATTGATGTTGATGCTTATGATAGCGATGACACCGATTTACCATTTTAAAGGATAAACTATGGCAGAAAAAAGAAAATACTCTCGCAAATATTGCAAATACACAGAAGCAAAAGTTGAATTTATTGATTATAAAGATACAGCTATGTTAAAACATGCTTTATCAGAAAGATTTAAAATCATGCCCCGCCGCTTAACAGGGACAAGCAAAAAATACCAAGAAATGGTAGAAGTTGCTATTAAACGCGCTAGACATGTAGCTCTTATTCCTTATATAGTAGATAGAAAAGAAGTAGTTAACAATCCTTTCGAAGGACTATAAGTTATTAAAAAAGGCAAAATCAATATTTTGCCTTTTTCTCCCCTCGCTCTAGATTTTAAACCAAAGCGTATTTTAAAACCTCATCAAAATCTTTAACTCCAATTATTTTCATATTATCTTTAACCTCATCAGGAATATCTTTTAAATCTCTTTCGTAATTTTTCTTTGGAATCAAAGCTATTTTAATATCAGCCTTATATGCTGCGATAAGCTTTTCTTTGAGCCCTCCTATAGGCAATACATTACCCGCTAAATCTATTTCTCCTGTCATTGCTACATCAGAACGAACTTTTTTATCACTAAAAACTGAAGCAATAGCTGTACTCATCGTAATTCCAGCACTTGGTCCATCTTTTGGAGTTGCACCATCGGGTACATGGATGTGCAAATTATAACTATCATAAACATTAGTTTTAGGATCAAGAATCATCTTTTTAGGAATTTTAATCTTCCCTTCATCGATTAAAACCTTAATCACACTAAAAGCAATTCTAGCAGATTCTTTCATCACATCACCCAAACTTCCAGTAAGAGTTAACTCTCCCTTGCCTTTGATCTTAATCGCTTCAACCTTTAAAACATCTCCACCCACACTGGTCCATGCTAAGCCATTGACTTGTCCTATGCGGTTTTCTCCATCATGCTTTTCTATCTCAAAAACTTTTTTATCTAAAAATTCATTTAAATTTTTAACATTGATACTTACTTTTTTGATATTTTCTAAAAGTAATTTTTTAGCACTTTTACGGCACAGTTCAGCTATCTTTCTGCGTAGATTTCTTACCCCTGATTCTCTAGTGTATTCGCTTATGATAAGCTCTATAGTCTCATCATTAATATCTAATTCACTAGATTTTAATCCATGTTTTTTAAGTTCATCAGGAATTAAATATTTTTTAGTAATGTGAAATTTTTCATTTGGAGTGTAAGAGCTTAACTCTATAAATTCCATCCTATCTCTTAAAGGAGCAGGTATATTGCTTATATCATTAGCTGTTGCTATAAAAATCACCTTGCTTAAATCAAGATTAAAATTTAAATAATAATCCCTAAATTTAGAATTTTGCTCCGGATCTAAAATTTCTAAAAGAACTGCGCTAGGATCACCTCTAAAGCTTCTGTTTAACTTATCAATTTCATCAAGCACAACTACAGGATTGATTTGTTTTGCTTCAATTAAACCCTGAGTAATGCGCCCTGGCATCGCACCTATATAGGTACGGCGGTGTCCGCGCAATTCATTCACATCTTCTAAGCCCCCTAAAGCTATACGAATAAGTTCTCTTTTTAAGGCCTTAGCGACAGAATTAGCCAGTGAAGTTTTTCCAACTCCTGGAGGCCCATAAAGACAAAGTATAACCTTAGCCCCATCTTTATCTGCTACACCGCGTTTTTCTAAAAGCTCACGAACAGCAAAATACTCTTCAATGCGCTCTTTTGGTTTATTAAGAGCATAATGATCATGATTTAACTGCTTAGCCACTTCTTTGATATCAAGTTTTTTCTTTGCTATTTTCTCAAAAGGCATATCCAAAGCGGTTTCAATATAAGTTTGTATCATAGAAGCTTCAGAATTATCCTGATGTATACGTTCAAATTTTTCAATTTGCTTTTTAATTTCCTTATAAGCATCCTCGTGCATAAATTTCTTTTTGCTTTCTAATTTTTTATAATAATCTCTAACTTCGTCTTCTTTTTGATTGTCACTACCTAATTCTTTTTGAATTTGTCTAAGTTGCTCTTTTAAAAAATATTCTTTATTGACTTTATCAATACGAGAATGAACTTTGTTTTTAATTTCCTTTTGAATTTTATTGGCTTCTATCTCTTGGGCTATCAAGTCTATTAATTTTAAAAGCTTTTCTTCTAGATCGGTTAAGATAAAAAATTGATAAGCTTCTTGCTTTTTTATACGAACAGTATTTAAAATCAAATCACAAATTCTAGAAGCATCTAAACCCTCATCTATAGTTCGGAGCAAATCAGGTGAAAAATAATGGCTAATATTTGCCAAAGCTCTAACTTTTTCTTTTAAAACATCCAGTAAAGCTTCTTTTTTTGTGCCCTCTAAAAACTCTTCTTTAATTAGCTCTATTTTAGCCTCTAAGGGCTTGCTCGAAAGTGGTTTTATAATCCTAGCCTTAGCATAACCTTGAAAAAGTATTTTTACTCTACCATCAGGCAAGGGAACTTTTCTCATAATCGTTCCAACTACCCCACAATCATAAATTTCATCAAAAGATCTTCCATTTTCGAGCTTTGAAGGGGCTACAAAAAGCATTGAATCATTTTTAATAGCTAAATCCAAAGCTTTCATATTTGCTGAATCGCTAATAAAAATTGGAGTAATCATAAATGGATATAAAAATAATTCATCTTCTACTAAAATAGGTAAATTACTTGGATAATTTTGCATTTCTTCAATTTGCATCAGTTTCCCTTAAATCTAAAATTTTTCAAATATACTTCTATACCAAGGAAGTTCTGGCTTGATAATGCTTTGTTGATAAAACTCACTTTCTTGCAATCTTTCTTGGTAAATTTCAGCACTTTGAGTATGACCTGTACGCTCATATAAATCCTGTATTGTATCATTTAAATAAAATACAGCTAAATTAAATTTAGTTAACATAGTCTGTACTAAAGGTTCGTATTCTGTATAAGGATAATCATTTAAAAAACTATCTATTTCTTTTTGGCTTTCAAGCATTAAAGCTTGGTTACGATTTGGCACGGCAAAGGCATCAAATTTAGCTTTGATTTTAAGATAGCGAATATAATCTGCATTGCGTGAATTTCCAAATTTTTTATTATACTCATCTAAATAAAACTCCGCTAATTGATATTCTTCTTCATCCATATGTGCTTGTGCTAAGATAATTTGTGTTGTTTCTAAAAGCGGATCTGCTATATGCTCACTTGCCATACCATTATAATGATCATCAGCTTTTTCCAAATCTTTATCTTGCAAATCTTTAATGATTTGTTTATACCATTCACTTGCACTTAAATTATACAATCCTTCATCATTTTTTGTACTGCAAGCACTGAATAAAATCCCCAATAAAATACATAGAAAGAAATTTTTTTTCATTAATTTTTACCTTTTTCATTTTTTAGTTAAATACACTATTTTAAATGCTTTATGATTATTTCTAGTTAAAATTATAGTGAAAATAAATAAATAAATTTAAATTTTGGAACTAATATTGCTTATTTTGTGATAAAATATTTTATTATAAACTCGAGGAGAAAAAATGACACTAGCTGTTAAATGCCCTATCTTAGGTTTTGAAGAAACCAAAAATATGGAATTTTCAACCATTGATGAAGTGTTTGTAAGACTTAAAAGTCTTGATGGAAAAGATTTTTCTTTTGTTCTTATTAATCCTTATCTTATAAGACCAGATTATGAATTTGAGATACCTACATACTACCAAGAATTGCTTTCTTTGACACCAGAGTCAAATATGAAAATTTTCAATATAGTAGCAATTGCTAAAAGTATAGAAGAATCTACTGTAAATTTCCTAGCTCCTGTGGTTATTAATCTTGATAATAATTCCATGGTGCAAGTAATCTTAGATACTGTAGCTTATCCTAACTTTTTTCAAGCGGATCAAATTGCAAATTATATTAAGAAGTAATGAAAGCTGATTTATATATACTTGCTAATGGTGCGATGGCGCAAGCTTTGGCTTATGGATTAAAAGATTCTTATAATATCTATATAGTCGGTAGAAATTTAGAAAAGCTTCAAATTTTAGAAAAAGAAGGTTTTAAAACTTTACTCTATAAAGATTTTAATATAGAAAATAAAAATATTATCTTAGCTTTTAAACCTTATGCCTTAGAAAGTGTCGCAGCAAATTTAAAAGGCAAGGCAAAAATTTTAATTTCAGTTTTAGCCAATACGGATTTTGATAAATTAAAACTTATCCAAGCCCAAAATTATGCAAGGATAATGCCAAATACAGCAGCTAAATATAAAGCTTCCACAACTCCTTATGTTTTAAAAAATTCAAATTTTAAAGATGAAGTCATAGAAATTTTAAATACTTTTGGCAAGGCTTATGAGTTAAACGAAGAAAAACAAATGAATGCTGCCATGGCTATAAGCGGTTGCGCTCCTGCTTTTTTAGCATTAGTAGCTGAAAGCATTGCTAATGCTGGCGTGTATGAAGGATTATCAAAAGAGCTGAGTTTAAATCTCACTCGTTCGCTTTTTAAAAGTGCTGCAGCCTTGCTAGAAAACGAGCACCCAGCCATCATTAAGGAAAATATCTGCTCGCCTGCAGGTGTTACCATAAAAGGGATTAAAGTATTAGAGCAAAAAGGTATCCGTGGGACTTTTTTTAAGGCTCTTAATGCTAGTGCAACATGAAAGTTGCATTCTCGCTTTTAGAATTAATTCTTTGTATAATTATCCTAGGATTAATTTTTACAAGTATTTCTAAATTATTTTATCAGCTAAATGACAATCATGATTATTTAAATTATTTTGAAAGATTATACACACTGCAAGATAAACTTCATACCGATCCTCATCAAAGAGATATAAAACTTCATATACAGAATTTAAAAACTTTTGATTTTAAAGAAAACTTTGTAAATGATAATATCTTTCAATTTAAAAAATTACATATTCAAAATCAAGATTACTCCCTATATTTTTACGATGAATAAAGCTTTTAGTCTTTTTGAAACTATTCTTGTATTAATTCTAATCGGATTTTTAGCACTTTTTCTATCAAGGACATTGTGGGAATTTTATTATTTAAACAATCAACAATTAAAAATGAAAGATTTGATACTAAAAACTCATTTAAGTGTGTTAAGATTAGAAAAATTGCTTCAAACTTGCACTAATATTACTTTTGAGCCAAATCATATAAGCTGTTTGCTTAAAGATGATTTATTATATCTTGATGATAATAAAGAAAAATTATTAAATTCTAGCCTTATTTTAGAAAACAATACAAGTTTATATTCTCCCAATAGTAATTTTAAACTTCAACTTCAAAATCGAAAAGAATTGTATAATGATGAGCAAAATATCATTTATGCTTTAGTAAATAAAGAAATTAAAAAAATATTCATTCATTCAGAAAATAATATCACTGCTTCTTTTAAGGGTAAATTTATCCCTATCCAAGCTAGAATAAAATTATTTCTTAAAGAAGATAAAATTCATTATGAGCTCTATCCTTATTTTAATAATCAGCTTGAGCAATACTCTATATTTATGGATAATGTAAGCTTATTTGAAATACAAAAACAAAAACTTAAAGTATGTTTAAAAGAACAAGAGCAAGAATATTGCCTTACAAAAAGGTTATTCATATGAAACGAGCCTATATTTTACTATCCTTGGTATTTTTAATCAGTGCTTTAGGGATATGGCTTAGTTTAAATATCACCACTTCAAGTTATATACCAAGATTTGTAAAAGATGCTTATTATTATTTACAAGCCCAAATTTTAGCCGATGAGAAACTCGTTAAATATTTACTTTATCAAGCTAAATTAGACGGAAAGGAATGTTTAGATTCTATCACGCTTCACTATCCTAATTTAAACGATAAAATCAAAATACAATACCACTATCCCATAGCCCAGTGTAAAAATTTCAAATTTCAAGCGATCAACAAAGATGCAAATTTAAGCCAAGATGGTATCATAATCGCGCATATGAGTATAGCGTTAAATACACAAAAAAATGTCAATGATGAAATTTTAATAAATAAAACCTTTATCTTGCATACAAAAGAATCATTTTGGAATCAAACTAAATAAGACTTTTAGCCAATTTCACACACTCTTTTAAATCCTGTTTAGAACTTATAAAAAGATTATCTAGATGAGTAAGTTTTTTTGCTGTGCTCTGCCCTATTGCTATGACCTTATCTTCCTTTTTTAAATCATATTGTTTAAAAAAATTTTCCACACTCAAAGGAGAAGTAAAAATAAAAATAGCAGGATGAAGGATTGTTTGCTTGCTTTTTTTAAAAACATTCTTATAAACAATGATTTCTTGTAAATCTACCCCATAAGTTCTAAGATCTAAATTTAAAGTAGAAGCTATATTTTCAGCCCTTAAATAAAGGCATTTTTGGTTTTTTAATTCCTCTTTAAAATGATTAAAAAGCTCACTTCCATAAGATTTTGGCGCAAATTGAACCTTTTTAAAACCCATATCCTTAGCAAATTGAGCAGTGTTTTGCCCTACTGCATATACATTAATATCTAAATTTAAACTATTTTTTGTTTTTTTTAAAGCTTTTAGGGCATTTTTTGAAGTACAAAGTAAAGCATCAAATTCATCTAAATTGACACTAAAATCGTAAAAAACTATCTCATTTAAAACAAGATTTTCCACACCCTCAAAAACAGTCTCATTTAAAAGATAAATTTTCATTCATTTCTTGCCTAAGCTCTTTAGCTGCCAAATAAGCATTTTGCGCATCCATTATGGCTCTAACTACTGCAATGCCACTTATTTTAATGCCCTTTAGCTCTTTAATCAGCTCTTTATCAATCCCGCCTATTGCTACCACGCCTATAGGGCTTTTTTCACAAATTTGACTCAAGGTTTCAAAACTTATAACAGAACTTTCTTTAGTTGGAGTAGCCTTAATCGCACCACAACCTAAATAATCAGCCCCGTCAATATCTTTTAATTGTTCTAAGTTCTTAAGACTTAAGCCTATGATTTTTTCTTTGCCTAAAATTTTTCTTGCAAAGCGCACTTCTAAATCCTCTTGTCCTAAATGCACCCCATCAGCATCTAAAGCTAAGGCGATATCGATTCTATCATTGATTAAAAAGGGTATTTCATACTCCTTGCAAAGCTTTTGTACTTTCAAGCCAAGCTTGTAAAATTCTCTTGAGTTTAATTCTTTTTCGCGAAGTTGGATTATACTTACTCCGCCTTTTATCGCTTCTTCAAGCGTGTTTAAAAAAAGCTCATCACTTTTTTTTCCACGACTTGCTACAAAATAAAGACTAAGATCTAAATCATTTTTCATTTAAAAACCTGAAAAAATGGTTAGTTGGCCCACAGCCCTTCCCTAAATTTAAAGAATAATAAATCGCATTTCTTACATATTCTTTTGCCTCACTTACAGCATTATACAAATCTTTTCCCAAGGCTAAATTACTAGCAATTGCCGAAGAGAGTGTACAACCTGTACCATGAGTGTTTTTTGTTTCTATGCGTTCGCCTTTTAAAATAAAAATTTCATTACCATCAAAAAGCACATCATTGGCATTTTCTTCACTATGCCCCCCTTTAAGCAAAACAGCTTTTGCTCCTTGCGTACATAAATATTTAGCCGCTTTTATCATATCTTCTTCATTTTTTATTTTAAAATCGCAAAGAAATTCCGCTTCTGGGATATTAGGCGTAAGAATATCTGCAAATTTCACTATGGTTTTTTTAAAAAAATCACAATTTTCTTGTGGCATTAAAGCAAAACCATTTTTTGCAAACATCACAGGATCGATAACTATATTTTGGGGTTTGAATTTTTCTAAATTTCTAGCCACACACTCCATCAGCTCACAAGTTCCTATCATTCCTATTTTAGTAGCCTTTGGCACTATATCTTCAAAAACAGCAAGCATTTGCTCATCCACGCTTTGAACGGGTATGTCATGAACTGAAATCACTCTTGCTGTATTTTCAGCTACCACACTCAAAACAACACTCATACCAAAAAGATTGTGAGCACTAAAAGTTTTAAGATCAGCTTGTATGCCAGCCCCACCACTACAATCACTTCCAGCTATACTCAATACAGGAATTAAATCACTTCCTTTTGCTTTCATTATTCTTCCTTTAAATTTTGAATCAAATTTTCACCCTCTAAAGTCAATTTTACTCCCTTGAAGGCAACTTTTCCAAAAGCAATAATCGCAGCATGGAAAATTTGATAAAGTTCAAAAAGCTCGTATTTTTTTTCTAAAATTTGACACAAATTTTCTTGCTCGTTTTCTATGCCGCTTTCAAAAAATTCTCTCAATTCTTCATAATTTTCAAATTCATAACCCAAATGTGTAGCCAATCTTTGCGTATAGCTATCCACAACCAAAATTTCTCTTTTGCAAAGATAATTTAAAATGCTATCCACGCTTTCAAAGCCTAAACCTTTAGTATTTAAAAGCCATTCTCGATCTACATTTTTCTTAAAATTTTCTATATTGCTATAAGTATCTAAAATCTTATTTGCTAACTCTTTTAAGCGTTTAGCTTTGGTATTGTAAAATCCACTTGGTTTTATCAGAGTAGCAAGCTCTAGATTGGATAAATTTGAAAGCTGCTCTAAGCTTGAAATTCGCGCATTTTTTAAGTTATTTAACGCCTTTAAGACATTATCCCATTTTGTATTTTGGGTTAAAATCACAGAAATTAAAAGCTCAAAATCGCTCAAGCCTTGATTCTCAAGCCAATCAAATTCTTTAAAATCCAAATTGCAAGCAAGAAGTTTTTTAAAAATATCAGCTCCATTCATTCAATACTCTCCTTAAAGGCTAAATAAAATTGCTTTGCAGTTCTTCCACTTCTACTTGCTCTTAAATTTGCAAATTCTTTTGCTTTTTTATGCAAAAGCTCTTTATCGCATTTTATATCTTTAAAATAAAAATCAACAAGCTTTAAATACTCGTTTAAATTTCCTTGATAAAAACTAAGCCAAAGGCCAAATCTATCGCTTAAACTCAATCTCTCCTCAGCCGCATCGCTTGCATGAAGCTCTGTATGAGTAACTTGAACTCCTTGATTATCACTCATACTTTCACTTAATAAATGGCGTCTATTAGAACTCGCATAAATAATAATATTTTGCGGAGGTGCTTCTATACTACCCTCTAACAAGGGCTTTAAAAATTTATAACTATCATCGTTTTTTTCAAAGGAAAAATCATCACAAAATAATATAAATTTAAAAGGCTGTTCTCTTAACTCATCGATAATATCAACTAAAGCAAATAAATCATCTTTAGCTAACTCTACAAGCCTTAAGCCTTTGTCTTTAAATTCATTAAAAATAGCCTTAATCAAGCTTGATTTACCCGTACCCTTAGCACCCCATAAAAGTGCGTGATTTGCTCCTTTATTATGGATAAAATTTAAAGTATTTTGATAAAGGACATTTTTTTGTTCTTCCATGCCCAATAAATCATTTAAGCTGATATTATCAAGATCTATAATGGGTTTTAAATAATCTTTTCTAGATCTATAAATTGCCGCATAAGTTTTATCCCAGTCAATCATTTATTTATCTTTCCTTAAATGCGTTAAAACTGCTTCTATAATATCATCATCATCTTTGCTTCTTGCTTTAATAAACTCTTTTTCGTCATCAATTTTTACAAATTGTATATTTTGCTCAAAATTACTTATGGTTTTAAATTTCCCCAAAGCTAAAATTTTAATTATAATCAATGTTAAAAACTGCTTTGTATAAAGATCTAATTTCCCAAAGCGATCCTCTATCTCACCTTCAATTTCATAGACTTCATCTATATTTTTACATTTACTAAGTCTACGATAAAGCTCCAATCTTAAACGATCTTCATTGATAAGTTCTGAATTTAAAAAAGCATTGATGGTAAGTTTTAAGTCTATTTTTTTCTCTTCAAAGCTTTCTTTTTTAGTAAGTGCATTTAACTCATCTTCTAGCATTTTAAGATACAAGCTAAGTCCAATTTGCTCTATGTGTCCGCTTTGATCGATACCTAGCAAATTTCCACCTCCGCGAATTTCAAGATCATGATAAGCTAAAACTGAACCTGCTCCTAAATAAGAATTACTCTCTAAAGAAACAAGACGCTTAAGTGCATCTTGAGTAAGTTCTTCTTTATTTTCAACTAAAAAATAACAATACCCCTGCCTATCACTCCTGCCTACACGGCCGCGTAATTGGTGCAAATCAGCCATTCCAAATCTATCACTTCTTTCGACTATCATAGTATTTGCATTAGGCAGATCAATACCGCTTTCAACAATAGAAGTGCTTAAAAGTAAATCGTATTCTTTGTTTTCAAATTTAAGCATTTCTTCTTCTTGAATCTTCGCATCAATTTTAGAATGCAAAATCAAAATCCTTAAATTTTTAAATAAATCAAGTAAATGTTTTTTACATTGCTCTATACTTGCAATATGATTGTGTATATAAAAAATTTGTCCGCCGCGTCTTAATTCTCTTGTTATAGCCTCTTTTAAAAGCGCATCATCATTTTCTTTCACAAAGGTTCTAACATCAAGCCTATCTTCTGGAGGGGTTTGTAAAACACTATAAGATTTTATAGAGCTTAAAGCTTGATTTAAACTCCTTGGTATAGGAGTAGCAGACATAGATAAAAGATGAGAATTTTGGGTTAATTCTTTTAATTTTTCTTTTTGTTTTACTCCAAATTTATGCTCCTCATCAATGATAACAAGGGCTAAATTTTCACATTCTACATTTAAAAGTGCGTGGGTGCCAATCACCACGCAGGCTTTGTTTTGTTCTAAATTTAACATTAAAGTTTTTTTCTCTTTAGTGCTTGTAAAGCGATCCAGTTTAAAAACTTCAATGCCAAAAGGCTCAAAACGCTTTTTTAAACTCTTATAATGCTGATGAGATAAAAGCGTGGTAGGCGCAAAGAAAAAAGCACAAAAACCGCTTTTTACCACGGGATAAATAGCATTCATCACAACTTCGGTTTTACCAAAACCCACATCACCGCTTAAAAGTCTATCCATCACTTTGCCGTTTTCAAAATCGTTTAAAATTTCTTCACAAGCCTTATTTTGATCTTGTGTATAAGAAAATCCAGCTTTTGAAACAAAATAAGCTTGATCTGCATAATCTATCTTGATTTCTTTTGGTTTAATTAAAGCTCTTTTAGCCGCCATAATAACAATCTCAGAAGCAATAGCCAAAAGCTTGGTTTTTAGCCTTTCTTTTAGCCTGATAAAAGTCATTTTTCCCAAGCGATCTAAAAGCGGTATGCCTCCACTAGCTCCTAAATACTTATCTATCATATAAAGATTTTCAACCGGTAAAAGAAGTTTATCGCTATTTTGATATTCAATGGCAACAAATTCTTTCTTAGCCCCACTAATGCTAATCATTTCAAGACCTAAGAATTTACCCACACCATAATCCTCATGAACGATAAAATCACCAATTTTTAACTCATCTATAATCAAATTTGCTTTACGCTTATATTTTTGTTTTTCTTTATGATTTAATGAGATGATAAGTTCTTGATTGCTAATTAAATTAAGGATCAAATCGCTTTTTTGAAAAGAAATATTTTGTGTATTTTCAAGCTCTAAAGCCTTAAACAAAGCTTCATTTTTAGCCAAAATCGTAATTTTTTTATTTTGTTGCAAAGAAAAGAAGTCTTTATTGTAAGAACTTTTTAAATCCTTATAAACAGAGGCTTGGGGTATAATTTTAGCATTGATTTTGCTAAGATCTTTATCCCATTCTTCTTGATTGAATTTTTTGATACTTATAAAATCAAGTTCTAAATAATCACAAAAATCATTAATACACCAAAATCCTAAAGAATTAATATCATTAATCAAAACATCGCTATTGAAATTTTCTAATTTGTCTTTAAAATTTTCATAATTTTCCTCAGAAAAATATGTCAAAAAAGGACAAATTTCAAGTTCTTCATATTCTTTGGGAAATGATTTTTGATTCATAGGATCAAATTTTCTAATGCTTTCTAACTCATCTCCAAAAAGCAAAACCCTAGTAGGTAATTCTTCATTGATACAAAATATATCAATAATCTCTCCGCGTATACTTACCTCACCCTTATCTTGAACCATATCCACAAATTCATATCCAAGCTTGTTGAGCTCATTTTTAAATTCACTTAAATTAAAAACATTTTTCTTAGAAAGTTTGTAATTTTTTAAATGTTTTTGACCGGGTAATTTTTTAAGTATGGTAGACAAAGGGGAAATAAGAATTTTAGTATCTTTTTCCTTGTGATAAGCATTTAAAACCTTGCAAAGCTCAAAAAGCTCCTTGGAAAAAGCCCTTAAATCATCTCCGAATTCAGCTCTAAAATCAGGTAAAACAAAGGTTTTTAGATCCTTAAAAAGAGCAACTTGAGAAAGCAAAAAAGATTCTTTATCATCTTCGCAAAGCACTAATTGTGCTATATTTGAATCTTGTAAATACTCAAAAAAATTTGCTTGCATTATTCTGAGCTATTCTCTAACAACCTTACAGGCTCTTCTTGCTTTATTTTACTAGTCCCATTAAAACGACCGCCATTTTCTATAGCTAAGTCTTTAATGCTGATATTCCCGCTAACCACGCCACCTGCTAAAATTTCAAGGCTATCTGCCTCCAAATCGCCTTCAAAGCAGCCATTAACAACTATCTTATCAGCCTTAAGCTCACCTTTTAAATTCCCATTTTTTCCTATAACTACTATGCTTTCAGAATGCACTATACCATTAAGCTCTCCATCCACATGAAGCATAGAAGCAAAATAAAATTTACCCTCTATTCTAGCACCTGATGAAATTACTGTTGTTTCGGAACTGGAGCTAAGTGCTGTGCCGTTACCGCTTTTATTAAAGATTGCCATGGAACTCTCCTTTCTTGATTAAAAAACTCATTCATATTTTTTCTTTCTAAATTTAAAAAATATAAAGGTTCTAAGGTTTTATTAATAAACCTTACTTCATAGTGCAAATGCGGACCTGTTGAAAGTCCTGTGTTGCCAGTATAGCCTATCAGTTGCCCCTTATTGACAAACTGGCCTGCTTTAACAACATCTTTTCTCACCATATGAGCAAAAACAGTTTTAAAGCCAAAATTATGTAGCAAAATCACATTATACCCATAACCATTATCACTATATCCTGAAAACTCAACCACCCCACTAGCAGGTGCATATATAGGCGTACCTATCGCTGCTCTTAAATCAATACCTGGATGAAATTCTCTTCTTTTTAAAAGAGGGTGTTCCCTCCATCCAAAATTTCCCGTAACGCCTTTATTTTCAATAGGCCATCCATTAGGAATTTGTCCTAAAATCCCAATTTTCTGCTCATTTGTAAGCTTTAAATTATCAAGCCTATCTGTAATAGTAAGATTATTTTCAGCTTCTAAGCCCAAAGCTTCTTCAAAAGAAGCAATCTTATCTTCTATAGCTGCATATTGCTTTGCTTTTTCTTCAACATTTTTTTGCATTTGCGCATTAGCAAGTTCTAATTCCTTGCTTTTTGCTAAAAGCTCTTCTCTTTTAGTACTAATATCACTCAGTTTGCTATCAAGATATTTAATATAAAAACCGCTAAAAATTAAAAACAAAAATATAAAAGCTACTACATAAAGAACGATTTTTTTAATGATCTGATTTAAATAAAAATGCCTTGAACCATTAATATCTGTAATAGTGATGGTAAATTTATTTTTTATCACTCCACTCCTTTAAAAAACTTTCGACTAAAGCGAAAGAACCAAAAACTAAAGTTTTTTTCTTTTCATCTAAAGAAACAAATTCTTCACACTTAAGATTTAAAGCATTGGCAACTTGATAAATTTTATCATTAGCCAATCTTCTTTCTAAACTTACATATTTATATATTTTTATTGTATCAATAATAGGCTTTAATGTTTTTAAAATCTCAAAAATATCTTTATCAAGATAAGAATTGTAGATTAAAACAAGCTTTTTGCCACTAAATTTTTTACACAGGGCGCTAGCAGCCATAACATTATGACCCACATCCACATACAAATGGGGCGCAATTTGCTCACAGCGTCCCTTTAAATTTAATTTTCCTAATTTTAACAAAGCTTGACTAAGTTTTTCTTTAGAAAGTAATATTTCTAATGCATTTAAGGCTAAAATTAAATTGTGTCTTAAAAATTCAGGCAAATCGTATTTTTGAACATACTCATTTAATTGCATTAAATTTTCATCCTTTAACTGCCATGAAAAATATAATTTTGTATTTTTTAAAAATGCTATTTTTTGAGCCATTTGCAAAACTCTTTCATCTTGCTCGCTTGAAATCAAAGCTTGTTTTGCCATAACTTTAAATTTTGTTCTAGCAATCTTTTCTAAACTATCTCCTAAAATTTGAGTATGATCAAATCCCACCTTTGTAAAAATACTCAAGCTTTTAACAAAAACAGAAGTTGCATCATATTCACCCCCAACTCCTGCTTCAAAAATCGCATAATCACAATCTTTAAAAAGCTCGACTGCTAAAAAAGTAGCATATTCAAAATAGCTAAGTTTTTTTAAATTATCCTTAAAAATATCTAACAAATTTTCATGCGCGAGCTCTAAATCATTTTCGCTAATAATATCTCCATTTTTATAAAAGCGCTCACGAAATTCAAAAATATGCGGACTGGTATAATGCCCCACTTTAAAACCCAAGCCTTCTAAAAGCTGGGTTAAAAATCTACCCGTACTTCCTTTTCCATTGGTTCCTATAATATGCACAATGGGTTTAATCGAAAAATTTGTTTTATATTTTTCATACATTCTAAACATAACAAAACGATCAATCTTGTCATAATTTGTACTTTTTTGTACTAAAAATTCATCAACCTTACTGATCTTTTGCATTGTTTCTTTCATCTAAATTTGAAATTTGATTCATTAATTCTTCTAAAATATTAGTATGGGGCTTACTTTGCTTATCCAAATAAGCTGTGATAATTTTTGGAGTAATAATATCTTGCTTATAAATAAAACGAAAATTTTCAATAGTCTTTAAATTTTCTCGGACAAGCTGTGCCACTTTTTCTTTATTTCTTCCAGGTGAAATAATAAGATAACTCTTTTCATCTATCATCCAAAGCTCATCAAATTCAGAGCAATTATCTTTTAAAATTTTTTTAAAACGCACAAAAATTTCATTTAAGCTACCTACCCCATACCTTTCCATAATAAAACGATAATTTTTTATAGAAAATAATGCTAAAGAATAATTAACTTTATATTTATTGTAATTTTCATCCAATCTCTCAAGCTCTTTTAAAACACTCCAAGATTCACGCTCTTCTAAATTTTGCGTAAATTCAATTTGTGCATTTAAAGAATTAATCCTCTCATTAAGTTGTATAAATTTTTGTTTTAAAAGTTCAAAACTAAGTTTTATTTCCCCTTGTTTATCGGGTTTTAAGGTATTTATAAAATCCATATTTTGCTCATTGGACTTGTTTAACAGCATAAAAAGTTCATAAATCTTTTTCAAGTTATCATTAAAAAAATTTAAATTTTTTTGCACATACATATTATCAACCATCACACGACGATTGACAAATTCTAAAAGTTCATTTTTAAAACCGCTTTCACTTAAAAGAAAGGGTTTTTGAAGTAAATTTTGTGCAAAACCATGAATTTTAAGATCCTCAACCAAAGATGGATTCAAACAAGAAGCCAAAAGTTCAGCAAAAACTTCTAAACTTCTTTCTTCTAACTTATTTAAAAGTTTTTTAACCACGGTATCAAAATCATCATATTTTGCGATGCCATATCTTCTTAATCCGCCTTCTAAATCATTTTCGTTATAATTTTTTTCAAATTCTTTCCATTTTTTAGAAAGCAAATAAATACTTTCGCTGTCCATAGTTTTTGAAATTCTAATAGAAGTAATTTTAGCCAAGTCTCTGATTTTTTTATCTTTACTTACTTGCAAACTTTTAGATAAGGTAGCCAAAAAATCGAAAAATTCACTAAATTGCTTTCCATTTTGTCTATTTAATGCGGAGATTAAAAAGCTTATTAATTCTTCTAAAGTACGGATGGATTTAGAATTTAACTCTTGTTGATAGTTTGGTAAAAGCAAAGCTTTATATTTTTCAAGCTTGGCTTTATTTGAGCTTATTAAACCATATTTTTTAGAAAGCTCTTCAAAAATTTCTGTATAATTTTCAGGGGTAGGACGAAGCTTTCTATCCTTAAGTGTGATTAAAGTTTCTTTTGCTATTTCATTAATATTGGGCAGCACGCTTTTGTCCCTTGATAGCTATTACTGAAATAAATTCATCAAAAGCTTCGCTAGAAGCTGAGCGTATAGCTTCGTAGCGCGCTGTATCACTGATAATACTGTTAGGTGATATATCAAAATTATAGCTTCCACTTGTATTAAAATGTTCGACGCTACCATCCTTAAATACCACTTTAAATTCTAGATTAAGTTTGGCTTTGTAGCTTACAACATAACCATTTTGATCATAGATTAAAGGGATAAATTCAAGATTATTCATCCTAACATTGATCACATCATCTGCCTCATGTTTTAAAGCCAATCTTCGTCCCAATTTTGAAATAACCATCTCTTTAAGCGTATCGGCTACGAAAATACTGTTTCTAGGATCTTGAAGGCTTAATTCCACATTCACATATACTTTATCATCAAAAATATTATCCGCTACTTTTGAAGTTGGAACATAACCACACGCCCCTAAAAACAAAGCTACGATAAAAAATAAAATTCCTTTCATTTTATCACCAAATTTACCAGTTTTCCCTCTACATAAATCTCTTTAACTATGTTTTTACCCTCTAGCCATTTTGAAACTTTTTGCTTTGCTAGCTCTAAAATTTCATCTTGACTTGCCGAGCTTGAAACTTCAATTTCTCCACGCTTTTTGCCATTTACGCTGATGCCTAAATTTAAACTATCTTTTACAAAAACTTCTTCTTTTAAATTTAAAACCTTAAAATTCTCACATTTAAAAAGCTTATCACTTAATTCAAAGCACACATGAGGAATAATAGGTTCTAAAATATTTAAGATAATATAAAAAGCTTCCTGTTCTAAAGCTTCATTTTTACAAGGAGCTAAAGCATTAAGCGCTTCCATACAAGCAGCGATTAGGGTATTAAAAGCAAAGCTTTGAGTATAAACTTCAAAAGATTTTTTCAAAGCTTCATACACTTTCAATCTAGCGTATTTTTCTTCCTTATTTAAATCATCATGCTTAAATTCTAAAAGCTCCCCAGCTCTTACATTTTGAGCCCTATCATAAAGCCTACAAATAAACCTATAAGCCCCCTCAACCGCATCATCATTCCATTCAAGTTCTTTAGCAGGAGGTGCAGCAAAAAGGATAAAAAGTCTTGCAGTATCGGCTCCGTATTTATTGATAATATCATCAGGATCGACTACATTTCCTTTGGATTTAGACATTTTGGCACCATCTTTTAAAACCATACCTTGAGTTAAAAGTCTAGCAAAAGGCTCATTATCCTCTAAATAGCCTAAATCTTTTAAAACTTTTTGAAAAAATCTTGCATAAAGCAAATGTAAAATGGCATGCTCTATGCCACCTATATATTGATCAACATTCATCCAATACTTCACACTTTCTTTATCCAAAGCCTTTTCTTGCCATGTTTTTTCATCACTTGCAAAGCGTGCAAAATACCATGAACTTTCAAAAAAAGTATCCAAAGTATCGCTTTCTTTTTGTGCTTCTTGTCCACATTTTGGACAAGTACAATTTTTCCAAATAGGATGTTTTTCAAGCGGATTGCCCTCTCCTGTGATTTGAATATCTTCAGGCAAGGTAATAGGTAAATTCTCAATTTTTTGAGGCACAATCCCACAATTTTTGCATTTTACCATAGGTATAGGAGCACCCCAGTATCTTTGGCGAGAAACTCCCCAGTCGCGAATTTTAAAATTAATAACCCTTTTTCCTAACTTTTCATCTTCAAATTTTGAAATAATTCTCGCTCTTACTTCATTGCAATCAAACCCATTAAATTCACCACTTTGGATAAGCTTTCCTGTTTTTTGAACATGAGGAAGCTGTGCATCTTCACACTCAATCACTTGCTTGATTTCAAGTTTGTATTTATTAGCAAATTCAAAATCTCTCTCATCGTGAGCTGGAACAGCCATTACAGCCCCACTACCATAATCAGCTAAAACAAAATTTGCCACCCAAACAGGGAGTTTTTCTTGAGTCAAAGGATGGATAGCGTAAATTCCTAAAAAACACCCTTCTTTATCAGCTATTTGTCTTTCCCTAGCGCTTTGTTTTTGCATATTTTTAATTTGTTCTACTTTTTCATCATCTAAACAATTTGCTTGTATTAAATTTTGCACAATTTTATGTTCAGGTGCTAAAGCTACATAAGAAATACCATAAATAGTATCTGCGCGAGTAGTAAAAACTTCAAAAGATTGTGTCTTTGTTTTTTCCAAGCTTTCTTTGTCTAAATTTAAAGAAAATTCCAAACCTTCACTTTTACCTATCCAATTTTCTTGCATGGTTAAAACCTGAGAAGGCCACTTATCTTTTAAATTTTCAAGTTCGCTTAAAAGTTCCTCTGCATAGGCTGTAATTTTTACATAATACCCTGGCATCTTTTTTTGAACCACTTCATGTCCACAACGCCAACACTTTCCATCTTCTACTTGCTCATTTGCCAAAACGGTTTGATCTTGCTCGCACCAATTTACATTCGCTTCTTTGGTATAAATCAAACCTTTTTCATACATTTTGATAAAAAATTCTTGTTCAAATTTTGTATAAAGCGGATCAGAGGTTGCAAGCATTCTTTTTTTTGAAAAAGAAAACCCTAAAGAAAAAAGTTCATTTTTCATATAGGCTATATTCTCATAAGTCCAAGATTTTGGATGAATTTTGTGCTTAATAGCTGCATTTTCAGCGGGCATACCAAAACTATCAAAACCGATAGGATGTAAAACATTATAACCTATCTTGCGATAATATCTAGCAATAGCGTCACCTATACTATAATTTCTCACATGTCCCATATGTATACGACCACTTGGATAAGGAAACATAGATAAAATATATTTTTTAGGTAGGGTTAAATCATCTTTAGGTTCAAAATACTCATTTTTGTCCCAAATTTCTTGCCATCTTTTTTCTATTAAATTTGCATCATAAGCCATAATATTCCTTTAAACCGTTCCTTTTTCATACATTGCACGATTGCGTTCTTTTTCTTGCTTTCTTTTAAGTTTTTCAAGCTCTTTATTTCTAAAATCAATAACACTGAATTTAAACCAAAGTAAAGTCGGACTAGCTACAAAAATAGAACTTAAAGTTCCTACAACAATACCCACTATCAAAGCCAAAGAAAATCCTTGTATCATCTCTCCGCCAAAAAAATAAAGTATGACAACAGTGGCCAAAGTAAGACCTGAAGTTAATACCGTTCTAGATAGGGTTGCTGAAACACTTTCGTTAATAATAGGAGCAAGCTCGCTTTTTTTACTCGTCTTAATTCCCTCTCTAATTCTATCAAAAATGATGATTGTATCATTTAAAGAATATCCAAGCACTGTTAAAACCGCAGCCAAGGTATCTAAATTTACATCGATTTTAAACAATGAAATCGCCCCTAAAGTAATCACAACATCGTGAATTTCGCTAATAATTGCCGCTAATGCAAAACGCCATTCAAAGCGTATTGCGATATAAATTAAAATCGCTACTAAGGATACAATGATAGCCATAATACCTTTATTTCTAAGCTCATCGCCCACTTTTGGACCCACAACATCCGCGCGACGCACTTCAAATTTGCCCGTATCTTTTAAAAGGGTGCTAATATGCTCTCCTATATCACTACCTAAGCTATCATTGCTTCCTAAAAAACGGATAGTAATCTCTTCTTTGCTTCCAAATTCAGTTACGGATAAATTTTGAAAACTGCCTTGTTTTTCTAAGATTTCACGAATTTGAGGAATGGGAGCTGCTGTATCGTATTTAAGCTGGATTAAAGTACCTCCACTAAAGTCAATACCAAATTGCAAACCCCTATCCCAAAGCAAATAAATAGACCCAAAAAATAAAACGATAGAAAGAGAAATTGCAGCAAAACGCATTCTCATAAAATCATAAATTTTCTTTTCGCTAAAAAACTGCATTATTTTCTCCTATAACCAAACCAAAATCTTGTATTATTACTTTTTTCAATACGGCGCATAAAATAATCAAACATTCCATGCGTTCCCCAAATAGCAGTAATCATAGAAACAACAATACCAATTCCTAAAGTCACTGCAAATCCTTTAACAGCACCTGTTCCATAAGCATAAAGTGCTATAGAGGTTACAAGAGAGGTGATATTAGAATCTATTATCGCGCTCATAGCATTTTTATAACCTTGCTCTATACTTGCTTTGATATTTGCACCCTCGCGCAAAAGCTCTCTGATACGCTCATTAATGATAACATTGGCATCAACAGCCATACCTACAGTTAAAACAAGTCCTGCCATACCTGGTAAAGTCAAAGTTGCACCAAACATTGCCATTACAGCCACAACAACCAAAACATTAACGAGCATTGCAATATTTGCAAAAATTCCTGCCATACCATAATAAAGCACCATAAATACCACGATAAAAATCGAAGCACCTATAAGAGCTATCATACTCATTTTAATACTATCAGCACCCAAAGATGGACCTATACTTCTTTGCTCTAAAAGTTTAACTGGCGCCAGTAAAGCCCCACTTCTTAAAGCTACCGCCACATCGCGTGCTTCTTCTTGGGTAAAAGCCCCGCTGATTTGACCACTTCCACCGCCTATGCGTTCATTAATCGATGGAGCAGAATATACTTTATTATCAAGCACGATAGCCAAACGCTTTCCAACATTTGCTCCTGTATAATCAGCAAATTTCTTAGAACCTTCAGCATTTAAAGTAAAATTAATAACAGGATAATTACTCGTATCACTAAGCCCTACTCTAGCATCTGTAAGCATAGAACCATCTAAAATAGGAATGCTTTTTAAAGGATATTTTAAATTTGGATTTCTAGAATCAGGCACTAAAATCAGTCCATAACTCGCAGCCTCAGCATCGCTCATTGTAGAATCTTGACCCATTTTAGAATCATCAACTTCCATAAGTTGCAAATGTGCTGCTTTTGTGATGCGTTCTTTTGCTCTTAGTTCATCTTCTTTGGTTTTAATCCCTGCAAGTTCAACCAAAATCTTATCATCACCTTGTTTAGCAACTGTTGGCTCTGCTAAACCAAATTGATCAAGCCTATTTCTTATGGTTTCAACTGCTTGCAAAAGTGCAAAATTTTCTATATTTTTTACTTCTTCTGAGGTAAAAGAAATTTTATAGTGCATATTTTCACTTTGTATATTAATTCCTTTTATTTCTTTAAGCAAATTTTCAACTTTTGCAATATCTGCATTATCAAGCAAAGTAAATTCTAAAATATCATCATGGGTATTTAAGCCATCGTTTAAAATATTCTCTTTGTTAAAAGAATAACTCAAAGAAGAAGCGACGGATTTGATTTTAGATTTTACAGCCTCTTGATTATCTACACCCAAAAGCATATAAAGTCCGCCTTGTAAATCAAGCCCTAAATTGATTTTCGCTCCTCGCTCGGATTGCAAAAAAGAAGGGAGTGAAAAAACAACTCCAAAAATAAATACCGCAATAAAAACAACCAATCGATAAGTGATTTTAGAATTACGCATCAATTTTCTTTGCTATAAATTCTCTTGAAATTTTTGCAGTAACATTGTCTTCATTAAGCTTAACTTTGATAAAATCCTCCTCTGGTTTTACGACTTCACAAATAAGTCCGCCATTAGTGATGATTTTATCTCCTTTTTGCAAAGACTCAAGCATTTGTTTATGTGCTTTTGCTTGTTTTTGTTGTGGTCTTATAACCAAAAAATAAAAAATTGCAAATAGCACAACAAGAGGTAACAATGAAGTTAAAATTGAATTTTCTGCCATATTTTTCCTTTATTCCAAAAAAATTAAACACTAATTCTACCATTTTTAAAATAATAAAAGTCTTTTTTATAGCATTTTTGCTTTCAAATTGTATTTATTTATCTTTTTTTGAAAATATTTTTACCCAAGCGATCAGTTCATTTCTTGCAATTTGGGGCTTAGTCTTGCTTTTAAAAAGCAAAAGTCCTAAGCAATATTTTTGGATAGGATTTTTTGTAGGGATACTTTGGTTTTGGTGGATAGGACTTTCTTCGATTTATTTTGACTTAAATTATTTAGTACCTATAGTTATTATCCTTATAGGTATAGTTTATGGAATACTCTTTAGAATTTGTTATTTATTTAAATTCGATTTTTTACGCCTTTGCGGAATTTTTTGTTTAAGCTTTATTCATCCTTTAGGCTTTGATTGGCTTAATTGGGGAGTTTATACTGTATATGGTTTTTTTGACCCAAGTTATCGTGGTATTATTTGTATTTTTTTACTAGCATATATTATTCATGAAAATTATATTTCAAGATATTATAAAATTGCTATTCTCTTAATTATATTTTTTATAGGCTTTCAATACGATGAAAAAAAATCAGAAGAGCTAAATCTATCCTATAAGCTTATCTCCACAGATATATCTCAAGATCAAAAATTCCTTCAAGAAAATGTATCTGTAAATTCAGACAATCTAATCAAAGAAATTATTCAAGCCATCAATGAAAAAAAAGAGCTCGTCATCTTGCCAGAAACCGCTTTTGCATTTAATCTCAAAAACACCTTATACGAAAAAATGCTAAAAGAGCTATCATACCAAATTATCATCATAGCTGGAGCATTTAACATACAAGAGGGTAAAACTTACAATAGTACATATATTTTTAAAGGAGGCAATAGCTATATACTCAATAAACATTTTTTAGTACCTTTTGGGGAAGAAATTCCATTTTTCAAAAAAACAATACAAAAATACTTCTTACCCAATATAGCAGAATTTGATCAAGGACCATTACAAAGCAAATACAAACTCAATGATCAAATCATTACCAATGCTATTTGTTACGAAGCTACAAAAGAACAAAATTATAAAAATTCAAAAATTATTATAGCCATAAGTAATAATGCTTGGTTTAATTATTCTAGCGAATACAAACTACAAAAACTACTCATGCAATTTTATGCAAGCAAATATGGAGTTAGTGTATACCATGCCACAAATGGCAAGGAAAGTGGTGTAATCAAACCTAAAGAAAAATTTGTGCAAAAGATTAAAAATTATTTTAACAAGCAAGATAAAAGTTAAAAAATTTTTATCTTTGTGCAAAAAATTATATTAAATACACAAGCTCTCAAAAAAATTAATCATTAAATTTTAATTTTAAGATATTTTAAAATTAGATATGTTTTAATAATTTCTTTATAATTTACAAAAGGAGATAATGCTATGGATAAAGTTGTATTTATTACAGGAGGCTCTACTGGTATTGGCAATGCTTGTGTACATAAATTTCATAATGAAGGCTATAAAGTAGCCTTTATGGATATCAATCAAGAAGAAGGACAAAAAATAGCGAATAATTTAAAAGATGTCTTATTTATAGCAGGAGATACAAAAAATAAAGAAGATATTAAAAATGCTGTCGCTAGAGCATTAGAAAAATTTGGAAATTTTGATGTAATTTCTTTAAATGCAGGAATTCATCGCTGCAATACCATTCTTGATATTAGCGATGAGGAGCTTGATTTGATTATTCAAACCAATATTTATGGCTATGTAAACACCATGAGGATCGCCATTCCTCATATGAAAAAAGAAGGCGGAAGTATTGTAATCAATGCCTCTGACCAATGTTTTGTAGGAAAGCCAAATAGCTTTGCATACGGACTTACAAAAGGTGCTTTAGACAAATAACAAAATCTTTAAGCTTAGATTTAGCACCAAAAATTAGAGTAAATGCTGTATGTGCAGGAACTATCAAAACACCGATGGCAGAGAGATTATTTCAAGACTTTGCCAACATTACACATGGTGGAAATACAGATTTTTATTGGCAAAATGAAGCAGAAAAATATCCTTTAAAAAAAGTAGGACAAGCCAATGAAGTAGCCGAGCTGATTTATTTTTTAGCAAGTCCAAAGGCAAGTTTTATAACTGGTGGACTTTATTTGATTGATGGTGGATTAACAGCAGGAATTCCTCATTAAATACAATTTTTACTTAAGAAAAAATCATTTTTGCCGATTTATCTTATAAATAAAACTTTACTTACAGGAAGGCAAAAATGATTAATGGTATAAATTCTTATTCAAACTACAATTACACAAATAATACCTCAAATACAAAATCATCTAATGTCATAGCAAATAATAACCTTGTAAGTGATAAATCACAAGCAGTAGATAAAATTTTAGGCTATGGCGTAGATAAAGAGGGCTTTTTTACAAGTGATTTTAACAAAGCAGCAGGCTTGCCAAAAGATTATAAGATTTATGCAGATGGTTTAAATAATTTTGTAAATAACTTTATTAAAAGACAACCTTTTTACTCTCAAATAGACATTGCCAAAACAATAGGAGATGCTTATAACTCTTTTTCTTCTTTTGTTAAAGATAAGGGATTAGGAGAAAGCTTTCAAGAACAGGATTTAAAAAATCTATCCCAAAAAGATGGGGTAAATTATTGGCAAGAATTACAAAGCGATAATGCTTTCATTTGGAAGCTTGCTGATAAAAATATAGCGGATTTGGGTTCTAATAAATATCAAATACATGATAACAAAATATCTAAAGGTGGTGCTTTAATTGCGTTTTTTATAAATAATCTTAGCACAATTAAAGGACAAACAACCTTACTGGGTAAATTAGCTGGACTTAATAGCGATACGGACAACAATGAAATAAAAGAATTTTTGTCCTTTATGAATAAAAATCCCTTAAAATATTCCTACGAGCAAGATGGCTGGGGCAATCCTATGGGAGATAGTTTATCAATATGGAATTATATAAATAGAGCTAAAAATTTAGGAGATGATAAACTAATAAAAACTATTGAGAATTTAGGAGATGAATACAATAAGCTTATTAATTCTAATATGAGCCTAGAAGAATTTAAAACTAAATATCTTGATTTTAAACAAAGGCACGATGAGTTTGTAAAATCACTAGAAGAAACAGAAAAGGCAAAAGGTGTAGATTATAGCAATCCTTTAAAAAATACAAATAACAAAGAAACTTCAGAAGAAGACAAAGAAAAGCCTTTTAAACCTATACAAGCAGAAAGTAAAAACAAAGAAACTTACAAAGATGAT
>NZ_AINS01000012.1 GCF_000254135.1 Campylobacter coli LMG 9860 | reverse complement strand
TTATTTTATAGTGTTTATTGAGGTTTATGGGTTGGGGGTTGTTTATGATGAAATAAATATTGCTGTAAATACATGCAAGGGTTTAGTGTTGTCTAAAAAAAGATTATTTGCTTTAAATTTATCTTTTTTTATTCAATAAAACTCTCACTTCTTAAGTGGGAGATGAATTGCTTACAGTGTTAGTTGTACGGCTCTAGTTAGGTATTTGACATAATCAGTAATTTTTTATAGAATACCTATGCGGAATAATGCTAGAAACTCTTAAAAAATATGCAGAAAATCAAGGCATAGAAGATAATTACCCTAAAAAAATATATAACCAAAAAGAAAAAAAGCCCTAATGGAACAAAGCAATGCAAATAACCAAAGGTTTTAAATATAGAATTCTACCTAAACAAAGAACAACAAAAGCTTATTAATCATCAATGTTTCATCTATATCAAGCCTATAATAT
The DNA here is from genome assembly GCF_000254135.1 of Campylobacter coli LMG 9860. GTDB lineage: Bacteria > Campylobacterota > Campylobacteria > Campylobacterales > Campylobacteraceae > Campylobacter_D > Campylobacter_D coli. The sequence continues at coordinate 18,080 of NZ_AINS01000012.1, read as the reverse complement.
TTGTTTAAATTTACAGCAAGAGCAGTGGGATAAAAATAAGAATTTAGATAAAAAAGATAGGAGTTATTTAAAGGCAAGTAAGATAGATAATCAATAAAACTAGCCTTATAAAAGCAAGAGAATTAAGCTATAAAAGTGTTGTAACCCAACAAGCAAGGATTAATCTTCTCGTGCCTTAGAGCAAGCAATTAGAGATAAAAACAAAGGCTTTCCCAAATTTAAAAACTCTAAATTTGCAAAGCAAAGCTTTAATTGGAATAATCAAGCCTACAAAATCAAAGATAGTGATACTACTAAGTTTAAGATATTTAGACTTATGAATACATTTTTTAAAATGCGTTATCACAGAGATTTACCAAATACTTATAAGTTTAATCAAATCACTATTATCAAAAATCACAATAAATACTATTTAGCTTTTAGTATCATTTATGATGAATCAAATGTTTCTTTAATATCTAGCAAAGATTTTGATATTAAAAAAGCAGTTGACATTGATTTAAATATCAATGAGATTACCTTAAGCAGTGGAGAGTTAATAGCTACTAACTCAAAGCTACTTAGTAGAGCTGAATATTAAAAGATTGCAAAGAAAACAAAGCAGGAGAATATTAAAAACAAAAAAGGAGAAAACAAAGTTAAGCCATAATTTCAAAAAAACACAATTAAAATTAAATAAAATCTATGAAAAAAGTTCAAATATCAAAAAGGATAGTTATCACAAGATAACTTCAAAACTCATACAAGAATTTGACTTGCTAGCAGTTGAAGATTTGCAAATTAAGAATATGTCTAAAAGAGCTAAATTAAAGAATATAAAAGCTAAAAGTATCTATTCTTAATATTTCATTCTATCAATTCTCTCAATATCTAGAGTATAAAGCAAAGCATAATGGCAAATTCTTTATAAAAGTCAATCCACAATATACAAGCAAAACTTGTAGTGTATGTGGAAATATCAAAAAAAATCTTATGTTTAAAGATAGAGTGTATCTTTGTGAAAAATGTGGCAACACTTTACATAGAGATATTAATGCTGCAAATAATATCTTAAAGCGTGGATTAAAGTCGTTTGGGTTAGGAATTAGCCTTGAGGACTATAAACTCAAAGCCTTTCGAATTAGCTAATACTAGTTAGCTTTAGCTAGGAAGCTTCTACTTCTAAGCGTTAGCAAAGCTGGAGTGATTTGCATTAAAAATAGAGTATATTGTGAAAGATTTAGCTTAATTTATATACCAATGGTATTTTTATATGAAAAGTTTTTTCATATTGTGGAAATTTTTTAGAAGCTATGCGTATAGTTTCTAAAGCACTTTTATTTAGAAAATCATATTTTGAAGGTTTAAGTATTTTTAAATTTTCTAATTTCTTTTCTTTTGTCCAGGTAAATTCTACAAGAACCTCCCCACTCATACGCATTTTTCTAGCTTGTCTAGGGTAGATTAGGGCTTCATCGATTGCTGATTTTATTTCTTTTAAAAATTCACTATTGCTAGTTAAAGATACGCTTTGGTAAGAGCTGGCTTGTGGAGTTTGTTGCTGCATGATTGGTTGCTGCATGTTTGTATCTTTTTTGGGTTGACTTATTGCCTTTGCATTTGCTGGAGGGATTATTTTTTTAGGTTTAGCGATAGGTTTTTCTTTTCTCGGTTTTATTTTTTTTATTTCTTGCACAGGTTCTTTGGGTTGCACATTCGAAGGCTCTTGTATAGTTTGTGTGGGTTGTGTCGGTTTCATATCGGAGGAATTTTGTACAAAATGTTTGATTGCCATATTAAATTTATTTTCTTTAATAGTTTCATTGGGTTGTATGTGTAAAAAATCTTTAGAATAAAGAAAAACAAAAAATAAAGGTGTAAAAACAAATAAAGTGATAAAAGAAGATTGGTTTTTATGATTGCTTATAAATGTTTTCATCTTTTACTCCGTTATGATTTTATTTTTTGATTTAAATATCTTTATTTCTTAAACACATTCTATGGTAAATTGTTTAAAAAGATAAATTTTGAAACAAATTTCACAGAGAAAAATAACAATCAAATAATCAAGCTTGTATCTAAAAGATATTTAATTTTTGCTATTTACTTCTCTAAAAAAACTTATATTTTTAAGAATTATAGCAAGAAAAAATAAATTTTTAATTAATACTAATTATCACAATTGATACAAAATTTATCTTAAATTAATAATTATTATCATAATATTTTGATTTCTAAATCAATATTTAACAAAAGGAGAAAAATGAAAAAAATATGTCTATCAGTTTGCGCCATTGGTCTCTTAAGCTCCAATGCCATATCGCAAAATGTAGAACTAGATAGCTCAATCGTTAGTGCTTCTGGCTTTACTCAAGATATTAAAGAAGCTCCTGCTACTATCAATGTTATCAGTAAAAAAGAATTACAAAGTAAGCCTTATAGAGATGTTGCAGAGGCTATCGCAGATATCCCAGGCGTTGATTTATATGCTAGCAAGGGAAAAACAGGTTCTTATAATATTACCATGAGAGGTATTACGGGATATACTTTGGTTTTGATTGATGGACGCCGTCAGGGTATTGGCGGGGAAGTTGGTCCTAATGGCTTTAATGAAATTTCAAATTCTTTATTACCTCCAATTTCTAGCATAGAAAGAATAGAAGTTATAAAAGGTCCTATGAGTACTTTATATGGCTCTGAAGCTTTAGGCGGGGTGGTAAATATCATTACCAAAAAAGTAAGTGATAAATGGGAAACTTCTGTAAGTTTGGATGCTCTTTTAAATGAAAATAAAGATTGGGGTAATACTTATGGAACGAGTATTTATTCTAGTGGTCCTTTGATGAATGACAAATTGGGTCTAACACTTCGATTTAGAGAATTTTACAGACAGCAATCTAATGTTGAATTTACAAATGGAAGTGGACAAAGAGTTCAAGGAGATCAAGCTCAAAGTCCCACAAAAGCAAATAATTTTAATATAGGAACAAGAGTCAGTTATTTGGCTAATAATTATAATACCTTTATATTTGATATAGATTTTTCAAGAAATCATTACGATAATAAACAAGGTCAATTAGGAACTATTACAAGTCCAGGTAGAACACCAGGTAGCTTAACGGGTGGTTATGCAGATATTATGGAAGTTGATAAATTTGTAACTTATTTAAGCCATGAGGGTGTTTATGAAAACTTTTCTATCACTTCTGGTTTGCAATACAATAGGGTAAGCAATGATGGCCGTGAAGTCGTAGGGCAAGCTACACAGCCGTTTTTGGGAGAAAATAGAGATATAGTCGCAGAAGATATTATCTTAGATACTAAGTCTGTCATTCCTTTGGGACAAAGTCATATTTTAAGCGCAGGTGGTGAATATAGGCTTGAAAAAATGCAAGATAAAATAGCTAATCCGACCAATTTTGATCAGTATTTATTGGCAATATTTGCAGAGGATGAGTACAGCATAAAAGATAACTTAAGATTGACTTTTGGAGCAAGATACAATCATCATGAAATTTTTGGAAATAATATTTCGCCAAGAGCTTATCTAGTTTATAATCCTACTGATGAACTTACTTTAAAAGGCGGTGTATCTACGGGTTTTAGGACTCCTTATGCAAATCGTTTGATAAATGGAGCTTATAATTATAGTGGTCAAGGTAGATTTCCTATATATGGAAATCCTGATTTAAAAGAAGAGACATCTTTAAATTATGAAATAGCAGCTATTTACAATAATGATTTGTTTTATGTTTCTGCGACAGGTTTTTTAACAAATTTTAAAGATAAAATTTCAACCCAAAGATATAATAAAGACAATATGATTCCAGGAATTGGTACTTGTGGTGCTGATAGATGTTTTAAGGCAATCAACCATGGCAAGGTCGAATATAAAGGCATAGAGCTTGGAGCAGGGATAAGCCCTCTTGATAATTTAAATGTAAATTTTGCTTATACTTATCTTGATAGTGAGGTTAAAGAAGCACAAGATAAAAGTGTGATAGGTAAACCTGAACAGGATAGTTTAAAACACAATATCATGTTAAAAACTGAATACAGCTTCTATAATAAAATTACCCCTTGGATAAAAGGCGAATGGCAAATAGATCGCTATATGGGTGATACGAACATCAATAGAGAGTATTATAAGGATATCTTTTTAGCTTCTATGGGTGTGCGTTATGATATCAATAAGCAATGGAGTATCAATGCAGCTATTTATAATCTTTTTGACAAAAGCTTTACAAATGGTTGGGAATCTTATCAAAATAGCGGTGCTCCTACTTGGGTCAATACTTACAATCGTATAGAAGAAGGAAGAAGAATATATATTTCCATTAATGGTAGTTTTTAAGCTTTGATAGAAAAGCCAAAGAGCTTGTAAAGGCTTCTTTGGTTTTTTGTTTATAGCATCTTGTGCTTTTAAAAAAGTTAAATTATCGAATCTATTTAAAATTTCTTATCTAATTATCACCCTGTTTACCAATCTTGAAATATATCCTATCCTTATAAAAAAGTAACTAATAAAACTTTAGTTATATAGACTAAATAAAATTAAGTATATTTTTTTATATTTATACTTGACAAAATAACACTCAATGTTGTATAATATATCTAGCAATCAAAAAATAGAGTGCTAGCTTTAAAGGAAAACATGATGAAAAGTCGAGATAAAAAGGATTTGATTTTAGAGTCTATTATCCAAACTTATCTTTTGGATAATGCACCTATTGGTTCTAATGAATTAAATTCAAACCTTTGCATACCTGCTTCGACTATACGCGTTTATCTTAAAAGACTTAGCGATGAGGGTTTGATCACTCAGCTTCATATAAGTAGTGGTAGAATTCCTACTATTTTAACGATGCAAAATTATTGGCAAAGTTTTTGGGAAAAAGAACAAGATAAAAATATCCATATCAAAAACGAAAGCTTTTTGAAAGAGTTAAGTAAAGAATTTGAAATTTATTGTCTTGTTTATGGAGGTAGAAGTTTAGTACTTAAAGAAGTACTTGATCTAAATGCTAAGTTTATAGTACTTGATTTTAAAGAAGAAGAGCTCGTTTTAAAATATGAAAAAGAAGCGTGGAATTTTTTACAAAGTCTTATAGGACTTGATCTTTCTAGTATAGAAAAAATAGCTTTGAGAGTTCATTTTATAGATCTTGTAGAAAAAATAGCTAGCTTAAGACAAAATTTGATTTGCTATAGAAGCAATGAAGAAAGAGCTTATCAAATTTATCAAAATGATGAATTTGTTAAGCTCTTAGATTGTCAAATTCACCGTCATTTTAAAGAAAGTCTTGAATTTGAACCTTTATTTAAAGAAGGTTTTATGGGGCTTAAGGTGGATGCGCAGTTTTTGGGCGAAGATGTAAATATTATCTTAGCAGGTAGTGTTTATACGGATTATAAAAAGATATTACAATACATAAAGGAGGCGGCGTGAGCGAGCAAAAGCAAGAATTTGAAAACGAAAACGCAGAAAATTCTGAACATTTGCAAGATGAGAATTTGCAAAATATCGAAGATGTTGAGCAAAACAAATTGCAAAAAGACTATGATGAATTAAAAGACAAATATATGCGTGCAAACGCTGAATTTGAAAATATTAAAAAAAGAATGGAAAAAGAAAAGCTAAGTGCTATGGCTTATGCAAATGAAAGCTTTGCAAAGGATTTGCTTGATGTTTTAGATGCTTTAGAAGCAGCTGTTAATGTCGAATGCCAAGATGAAATTAGCTTAAAAATCAAAGAAGGAGTGCAAAATACTTTAGATTTATTTCTTAAGAAACTTGAAAAACATGGAGTGGCTCTTATCAAAGATGAAAAAGAGTTTGATCCTAATTTACATGAAGCAATGTTTCATGTAGATAGTGAAAACCATCAAAGTGGTGAAGTGGTTCAAGTGCTTCAAAAAGGTTATAAAATAGCCGATCGCGTGATCCGCCCAACCAAAGTTAGTGTAGCAAAATAAATTTTAATAGAAGGATAAAAAATGAGTAAAGTTATAGGTATAGATTTAGGAACAACCAATTCTTGTGTTGCTGTGTATGAACGCGGTGAGAGTAAAGTAATCCCAAACAAAGAAGGAAAAAACACAACTCCTTCAGTGGTAGCTTTTACAGATAAAGGCGAAGTTTTAGTAGGCGATAGTGCAAAACGCCAAGCGGTAACCAACCCTGAAAAAACCATTTATTCTATCAAAAGAATTATGGGTTTAATGATCAATGAAGATGCAGCTAAAGAAGCTAAAAATAGACTTCCTTACCACATCACTGAAAGAAATGGTGCGTGCGCAATAGAAATCGCAGGTAAAATTTACACCCCACAAGAAATTTCAGCAAAAGTTTTGATGAAATTAAAAGAAGATGCAGAAGCTTTTTTGGGTGAAAGTGTTACTGATGCGGTGATTACTGTGCCTGCTTATTTTAACGATGCACAAAGAAAAGCGACAAAAGAAGCGGGAACGATAGCAGGACTTAATGTATTAAGAATTATCAACGAGCCTACTTCAGCAGCTCTAGCTTACGGACTTGATAAAAAAGATAGTGAAAAAATTGTGGTTTATGATCTAGGTGGGGGAACCTTTGATGTTACCGTACTTGAAACAGGGGATAATGTAGTAGAAGTTTTAGCAACAGGTGGTAATGCTTTCTTAGGTGGTGATGATTTTGATAATAAACTTATAGATTTTCTAGCTAATGAATTTAAAGATGAAACAGGCATAGATCTTAAAAATGATGTTATGGCTTTGCAACGCTTGAAAGAAGCAGCAGAAAATGCTAAAAAAGAATTAAGCTCAGCTAATGAAACTGAAATTAATTTACCATTTATCACAGCAGATGCAAGTGGGCCAAAACATTTGGTTAAAAAACTTACTAGAGCTAAATTTGAAGGTATGATTGATTCTTTAGTGGCTGAAACTATCACTAAGATCAATGAAGTGGTAAAAGATGCAGGGCTTGATAAAAATGAAATTAAAGAAATCGTTATGGTAGGGGGTTCTACTCGTGTTCCTTTAGTGCAAGAAGAGGTTAAAAAAGCTTTTGGAAAAGAACTTAACAAATCTGTAAATCCTGATGAAGTTGTGGCTATCGGTGCGGCGATTCAAGGTGCGGTTATAAAAGGTGATGTAAAAGATGTACTTTTACTTGATGTAACTCCACTTTCTTTAGGTATCGAAACTTTAGGCGGTGTGATGACTAAAATCATCGAAAAAGGTACAACTATACCAACCAAAAAAGAGCAAGTTTTCTCAACTGCAGAAGACAATCAAAGTGCTGTAACTATCAATGTTTTACAAGGGGAAAGAGAATTTAGTCGTGATAATAAATCTTTAGGAAATTTCAACCTTGAAGGAATTCCACCAGCACCACGCGGTATGCCACAAATCGAAGTAACTTTTGACATCGATGCAAATGGTATTTTAACTGTTTCTGCAAAAGATAAAGCAACAGGTAAAGCACAAGAGATCAAAATCACAGGTTCAAGCGGACTTAGTGAAGAAGAGATTAACAATATGGTAAAAGATGCCGAACTTCACAAAGAAGAAGATAAAAAACGCAAAGAAGCCGTAGATGTGAGAAATGCAGCAGATAGCTTGGCGCACCAAGTGGAAAAATCTCTAAATGAGCTTGGAGAAAAAGTAGCTGATAGCGATAAAGAAAATATCCAAAAAGCTCTTGATGATTTGCGTGAGACTTTGAAAAATCAAAATGCAAGTAAAGAAGAAATCGAAGCTAAAATGAAAGCTTTAAGTGAAGTTTCTCACAAACTAGCTGAAAATATGTATAAAAAAGATGAGCCAAACACAGCAAATGATAAAAAGAAAAAAGATGACGATGTAATCGACGCTGAAGTTGAGTAATCTTAAAATCTCTATTCAAGCCTTTTTAAAAGGCTTGAAAATTTTATAAAAATTTTCAAGAGATGATAAAATCTCTAAAATATAATTCTTTAATCAGCTTATTGCCTAATTTTTCATTAATTTTTTTAACTAATTCTCTTTGAAGTTCTAGTTTGAAATTAGAGAATTCAATTTCTTGTATTTCTTTTGCTAGAATGGTTTGAATAATAGTATCTCTAATAACGGGTGAAATTTTTGTAAAATCTTCTAAAGAAATTTCTTTTATTAATTCTAAATCAATGGTGCAGTGTATATATTTTTGTCTGCCAGCTTGTGGTAAGTTAAGAATAAAAGGATCTAATGAATAAAAATAACTTGTATGAAAGTTGTATGAAAAATTTCCTTGTCTTATGCTTTTGGAGGGCTTGTTAAGTAAAAAAAGGTAATAAATATAATACAAGATAAAATGCATACAAATAAAAAAATAATTAATACTTCTAGTGGTTTTAGTATTCTTTTTTTTGACATTTTCTTCTTTTGGAATAAAATGTAAATTGTTTGGATTATTTTTAAAATTAACAATACTTTGTTTAAGTCTTGCTAGATCGTAACGAATAAGATTTGTTACGATATTTAAATCCATGGCTTGACTATTATGTGCTGCAATATTTCTACTTTTTGAGAGTCTTTTCATATCTTCTTCGCAAAAAATTACCATAACTTCAGCATCTGCACTATCTTGGATATTTTTTATCGTTTCTTTAATGTTGATTAGTGACATGAAAATAGCTTTTTGTTTGATTTCATTTTTTAAAGCTTGCATAAGCTCGCCTTTGGTTTGTTTAAATATAAAATCAATTTCTTGAAGTATTTTGTCTAGTTTATATAAATTTTATTTTTGCATCATTTTATCCAATATTTGATTTGGACATTTTAACACAAGTAAACCAAAAACTTGTGTAAAATAAAATTAATCTAAAAATTTCTTGGATATAATTTTAATAAACATAAAAAAGGAAAAAATTGAATTTATCATTTAAAACCTTTGAACTTTCGAGTAAAGAACGCCAAAAAGCTAAAAAAGTGCAGGGTAAAAAATATGAAATTTTTCTTAATGAAAATCCCCAAACACATAATGCTTTTAAAGTGTCTTTTAGGGAAGTTTTGAGGTATTATTATCTTTACCCTAAAAATGCTAAGGCGACTTTTAAACTTCCTTTTTTTAAGCCAAATTTAAAGTATTTTCGTACTCCGCACATCACTTGGCTTGGACATTCATCGCTTTTTGTGAGTTATAAAAACTATAAAATTTTAATCGATCCTATCTTTAACACTCACGCTTCACCTTTTTCTTTTATTAATAAAGCTTTTAAAAATGCACCTGTTTATAATGCCAATGATTTTGATGAAATTTTTGCCGTGATTATCACTCATTCTCATTTTGATCATTTAGATGAAAAAAGCGTGAAAACTTTAAAAGATAGGGCTAAATTTTTTATCGCGCCTTTAAAAGTAGGAAATTATCTAAAAAGTTATGGAGTGAGTGAGAAAAAAATCATAGAGCTTGATTGGTGGAGTGGGGTGGAATTTGATGATTTAAGGATTGTTGCAACGCCTGCGCAGCATAGTTCAAGCAGGGGCGATGGGTTAAATAAAACTCTTTGGGCTTCTTTTGTGATGGAATTTTTAAGCGCGGACAAAAGGGTGTTTTTTAGTGGCGATGGAGGATATTTTACACATTTTAAAAAAATCGGGGCTTATTTTGGTGGTTTTGATTTAGTTTGTCTTGAAAGCGGTCAATTTAATGCCGCTTGGCCTTTTTCGCATTCTTTTCCTGATCAAATTTTAAAAGAAGCAAAAGATTTGAATGCAAAAGCTTTAATGCCTATACATTGGGGAAGGTTTTTAGCAGGAACTCATGCGTGGAATGGAGTGGTAGAATATCTTTATGAGAATTCAAATTTGCCTTTGATTACACCAAAAATGGGCGAAGCTTATGAGGTGGGAAGTGAGTTTGAGCAAGATTTTTGGTGGAAAGAAGGATAAAATTAACACAAGTTTATAGTCTGTGTTTTGATTTTTGTTACAATCTTATAAAATTAAAAAGGAGATTTTATGAAAATCACTCAATGGAATAAAGCGGATTTTAGCCCCAAAGAAGTAAAAATCAATGTTTTAATCGATGATGAGCACAGCAAGGAAATTCAAATTTTACTTGCTAAAGATAGCGTGATGAAAGAGCATAAAGCACCCTTTGCTATCCGCGTGCAAGTTTTAAGTGGTAAAATTTGGTTTGAAGTAGAAAATGAGAAATTTGAATTCAATACTTTAGATATGATAAGCTTAGAAGCAAATGTGCCTCATTCTTTAGGAGGATTAGAAGATTCTGTGATAAGACTTAGTTTAAATAAACTAGATAAAGTCCAAAGAGTAAATGCAGTGCTTAAAAAACCTTGATTTTTTGGTTTTATTTTGAAATTTGGGTTTGAGAAAGTTTAAATTTGGGTCATTTGAATTTTATTTGATTGCCTAACAAAGTTAGCAATTCTAGGTTTTAAACCTAGAATTATTTATAATTTTTAATAAAATTTGCTATTCTTTCTATGCCTTTTTTGATAAGTTCATCGCTTGTAGCATAAGAAAGTCTAAAATATCCATCCATGCCAAAACCGATACCTGGAACTACAGCAACTTTTTCTTGTTCTAGTAATTTTTGGCAAAATTTCATAGAATCTTTTTCAATTTTTTGAGTATTTACAAAAAGATAAAAAGCTCCTTCAGGCTTATAGACGCTAATATTTGGAATTTGATGAAGCATATTTAAGGCTAAATCGCGACGCTTTTCAAAAGCTTGACGCATTTTTTCTATATCCTCATCACATTCTCCATTTAAGGCAGGTATGGCAGCGTGCTGAGTGATAGAGCAGATATTTGAAGTGCTTTGGCCTTGAAGTCTTTTAACAGCTGAAATCAAGGCTTTGTTTTTACTTGCCATATAGCCAAAACGCCATCCAGGCATAGCACCGCATTTACTAAGTCCATTGATGGTCACAGTGCGATTTAAAGCATCTTCGCTTACACTTGCAAAAGCTACAAATTCAAAGCCATCGTAGCGAAGTTTTTCATACATTTCATCACTTAATACGATAATCTTTGTACCCTCTAAAACCTTAGCAATACTTAAAAGCTCTTCTTTGTTGTAGATAGAGCCTACAGGATTTGAAGGAGAATTAAGCATTAAAATTTTAGTTTTAGGAGTGATGGCTTTTTTAAGCTGCTCTGCGTTGATTTTAAAGCCATTTTCTTCTAAACCCTCGATAAATACAGGCTTTCCACCTGCAAATTTAACCATTTCAGGATAGCTCACCCAATAAGGACTAGGAATGATGACTTCATCGCCTTCTTCAACTAGACATTCTATACATTCAAAAAGAGAATGCTTTGCCCCTACATTTGTAATAATTTCACTTGTTTCATAGCTAAGATTATTGTCTTTTTTGAGTTTGTTTTGAATAGCTTTTAATACATCAGCAATTCCTGCAACAGCAGTGTATTTACCACAACCCTTTTCTATGGCAGCAATAGCTGCATTTTTGATGGTTTGCGGGGTGTCAAAATCAGGCTCACCTGCGGAGAAGCTGATCACATCTTCACCCTTAGCTTTTAACTCGTTAGCAAGCGCAGTGATTGCTAGAGTGATGGATTCTTCTAAAACTTGTGATCTTTGGGTTAACATCTGTTGTCCTTTTGAATTTTTTGTCTAATTTTAGCAAAAAAACACACTTATGCAGTGAATTTAATTAAAAATTAATAATGTAAAAATGAACTAATGTGCAAATTCGTTAAAGGTTAAAAAATATAAAATAATATATAAGATTTTTATATATTATTTTATATCTGATAAAGCTTTTTCAAGTTCTGCAATTTTTCTCTCTAGCTTTTCGAGCTTGTCTTCGCAGTTTGCATCAACAGCCCTTGTGTTTTCCTTGTTTTTACGACGCTCTTCTACTATATAAGCAGGAATTCCTACTGCGGTTAAATTTGCTCCTACATCTTTAACAACAACGGCATTGGAGCCTATTTTGGCATTTTCTCCTATAGTGATATTACCGAGTACTTTTGCACCCGAGCCTATAATCACTCCTTTTTTGATGGTAGGATGGCGTTTAATACCCTTTTCAAGACTGGTTCCGCCTAGGGTTACGCCTTGATAGATTAAAACATCATCTTCTATGACCGCGGTTTGTCCTATCACCACTCCATTAGCATGATCTATAAAAATGCGTCTGCCTAAAGTTGCACCCGGATGTAGATCTACGCCTGTTAAAAATTGTGAAATTCCGCTGATTATCCTAGCGGTGCGCTTGAAATTTTTTGTATAAAAAAAATGCGCAAAGCGGTAATTTACTACCGCCCATACACCCGGGTAATTAAAAAAAAGTTCTACACAAGAATTATACGCTGGATCTTGTACTTTTGGTTGGGAAAAATCTTCTTTTATAATGCCGAAAAATCCCATTTATACTCCTATGCTTTTTAAATAGCCATTATCATTTAAGAAAAGATAAAGTTCGCCTAAAATGTGTTTTTTCTGCTTTTCATTGACAAGCTTAGAATTGCTAATGCGTTCATTAAGTATATCCATAATCGTATGTATATCATAGTCTAGATCTTCTAAAGCATCAAGTATGGATTGAGCTTCTATAATCCCTTCGATTTCATAGCCTTTTTCATTGACACTTATCGTTGCTTCGGTAGGATGGGTAAAAAGATTGTGCTTCATTCCAAGCACTTCTTGATAAGCTCCTACAAGGAAAAAACCTAGAAAATAATTTTCTTTTTCTACATCTACATCATGCAAAAATAAAGGATTGTTTTTAGAATACGAAATTTCGCCATCGCTATCGCAGGTTATATCCCATATGCTTGCGCTTCTTGTTGGTTCTTCGTCAAGTCTATCAAGTGGCATGATAGGGAAATTTTGCTCCAAGCCCCAAAAATCAGGTATGCTTTGAAAGAGTGAAAAATTTACCAAATACCTTTCTTGCACTTCATCTTGTATAGCAAGTAAATCCGCAGGATTTTGCTTATCACCTAAAAGCAAAATGGCTTTTTTTGTGATTAAATGTGTTAAAATTTCAGCATTAGAACGATCTTGCAAATCCACATAACCTAAGTCAAAAAGTGTTAAGATGCTTTCTAAATGATCGATACTATCGTGCAAATATTCTAAAGCATTGGAAGGCTTTATGCTTTTGTAAAGATCGTAAAGTTCATCGATAAGTTTTGGATTTTGCTTTTTTAGTATAAGCTTGCTTTCTGTGTATTCTTGAGAGAAAAGCTCTAAAACAGGAGCGACTAAAACGGCGTGATTGGCCGCGACAAAACGCCCGCTCTCTATAAAAATATCAGGCTCAAGATCTTTTTTTTGCTCGGCTATATTTTTCAATATAAATACCACATCGTTAGCGTATTCTCTTAAGGTATAATTTCTACTTTTTTCATTTTTAAATTGCGAGTATTCCACTGCTAAACCGCCACCTAGATTGATAGCTTTTAAATTTTTAGCCCCCATTTTTCTAAGCTCGGTATAGATGTTACCTGCTTCATTTAAGGCTTTTTTAAGAGGATGAATTTCAGTGATTTGCGAACCAAGATGAAAATGTATCATGGTAAATTGCTCTAAAAGCTTGTTTTCTTTGAGTAAATTTACAGCTTCTATAAGTTCAGTAGAGGTAAGTCCAAATTTAGAATTAATCCCCCCGCTTTTTGCCCAAATTCCTACACCTGCAGAGTGCAAACGCACACGCAAGCCTATATTGGGTTTAGGCTTAAAGCGCTCCTTAGCTATATCAACAATGGCTTCAAGCTCGTTTAGTCCTTCTATGGTTAAGGTGATATTGTGTCCCATTTCAGCGGCTATAAAACCTATATTTATAAGCTCTCTATCTTTAAATCCATTTACGGTAATAGGCGCATCTTCGTTATTGTAAGCCATGGCAAGTAAAAGCTCAGCCTTAGAACCTGCTTCAAGACCGTAATTATAATCCTTACCTAAACGAACGAGATTTTTTACAAAACCAGGATATTGATTGACTTTTAAAGGATAAACGGCATTGAATTTTCCTTTATAATTAAATTCCTTTCTTGCTTTATTAAAACTTCCATAAATACTTTCAATTTGCTTTTGAATCAAATGAGGAAATCTTAAGAGCAAAGGGCCTTTATATCCATCATCTCTTAGCTCTTTTACTATATCGATAATGGCAGGTTTTTTTTCGTGATTGATACAAACTTTACCATTTTTGATGATAAAATTATCATTTCCCCAGATATCAATTCCATAATTCATCATAAAGCATTCTCCAAATCTGAAATTTTAATCACTTTTTCATCTTTGTTTTCTAAATTTTTATAAAACAAACTTTCGCTTTTTGCTTCATTTTCCCCCATGCAAAGAAAATGTTTTGAATTTATCTTATCTCCATTTTCTAAGTGCTTGGCAAGTTTTCTAGCTTCATAGCTTAAGATTACTTTGTGTTTTTTTCTAAGCTTGGTAGCAATTTGCAAAAGTTTTGGGATATAAATTTCATCCATAGCACAAAGATAAATTCCCTCTCTTTTTTCTAACTCTTCTTTTTGTTCTAAAATGGCTATAATTCTTTCTATACCCATGGCAAAACCTATACCATAGCCACTTTTTCCACCTAAATACTCTATAAGTCTATCGTAGCGTCCTCCACCTGCAATGGCGGCTTTTGCTCCTATTTCATCGCTTATAAATTCAAAAGCCGTTTTAGAATAATAATCCAAGCCCCTCACAAGTTTTGAATCTAACTCAAATTTAACTCCATTATCCTTTAAAATTTGTTGTAGTGTTTCAAAGTCTTTTTGGCAAGAGGTACATAAATTATTGATTAAAAGTGGAGCATTTTCAAGCAAATTTTGACAATATTCATTTTTACAATCCAAAACGCGAATAGGATTTAAATTTTTTCTACGCAAACAATCTTCGCAAAAACCTTCTTTAGAATCTAAGAATTCAACGAGCTCATCGCGGTATTTTGGCAAGCATTGTGAGCAGCCTAAAGAATTAAGTTGAAGTTTGAAATCAATACCAAGGCGTGAGAAAATTTCTACTAGCATTAAAATAATACTCGCATCTTCATAAACGCTAGGCATACCAAAGCTTTCAACTCCAAATTGATGAAATTCTCTTAAGCGACCCTTTTGAGGTCTTTCATAACGAAACATAGAGCCATGATAAAACCAACGCTTTACGCTGATGTTTTTATCTAATTTTTTTTCTATATAGGCACGCACGACTCCTGCTGTGCCTTCAGGGCGCATACAGACTTCATTGCCCCCTTTGTCTGTAAATTCATACATTTCTTTGCCAACGATGTCAGAACTTTCTCCTACACTTCTTTTAAAAAGTATGCTTTGCTCTAAATGTGGAGTATTGATGAAATTAAACCCGTAGTTTTTTGCAACTTCTTCGCAAGTTTTGATAATTTTTTCATAATATAGCGCATCTTTATCGCTTAAATCTTTCATACCTTTTAGAGCATTAATCATTGTAAAAAATCCTTTATTTTTTGGTGTAAATTTTCTTTTGTATCATTTGCATTTAGGGTTAAAACTTGAAGATTTATTTTTTCTTTTAAAAAATAAAGAGTATTTTCAAGTTTATCTTGGACACTTAAGAAATAATCAATTCCGCGTTTTTCTATAGCATCTTGCTCTTTTTGGCTAAGACGTTCTTTGATTAAATTTTCATCGCCTTTTAAAAAAATAACTTTTTGCGGGAAGAAATTTTCTAAAGCAAAGGCATTAAGTCTAAAAAGCTCTTCGTTTTCAAAATCTTTTGCATAAGCCATGCCTGAAATAAAACTTCTATCGCTAATAATGAGTTTATCTTGATTTGCTTTTAAAATTTCCTCACAGTGCTGCGCACGATCAGCTAAAAAAAGCAAAAGCTCGGTTTTTTTGTCAAGTTGATAGGGTTTATAAAGTAAAAGCTCTCTTAGGTGATTGCCTAGTTTGGTTCCCCCAGGCTCTGCAGTAAAAACGGCTTCTTTAAAACATTCTTTTAAAAGTGAAATTTGCGTACTTTTACCAACACAATCCACCCCTTCAAAAACTACATACAAGGCAAATCCTTTAAAAAGGGTAAAATTTCTTTAGGGACTAAAGTGCTGATATCTCCTCCATGGGAAGCAATAGATCTAACTATAGAACTTGAGATAAACGCATTTTTTAAATTTGGCATTAGATAAATGGTTTCAATCTCTTCCCAAAGGGCGTGATTAGCATAGCCAATTTGTAGTTCGTATTCAAAATCACTTACTGCTCTAAGTCCTCTTACTATGGTATTTACTTTGAGCTCTTTGGCTAAATCTACAAGGAGATTATCAAAAGTGATAATTTCTACATTGTTTAAATGTGAAGTAGCAAGCTTTGCAAGCTCCTTTCTTTGTTCTAAGCTAAAACAAGGCTTTTTATGCTCGCTATTTGCTATAGCTACAATCACTTTATCAAAGATTTTAAGCGCTCTTTTAATCACATCTAAATGTCCATTTGTAATAGGGTCAAAAGTCCCTGGATATAAACAAGTCATTTTTACTCCAAAAATTTTTAAAAATATAACAAATTTAAGCTAAAAATTCTGCCATCTTTCGTATAAATTATGAGAAATTCCTAAAAGATCTAGCCATTTTCCTATGATAAAATTTTCCATTTGTTCTAAATTACTAGCATGAGAATAGCTCGCTATAATAGGAGGTGCGATGATAACACCTAGTTGACTAAGCTTGTGCATATGTTCTAAAATTAAAGTTGAAAAGGGCATTTCTCTTACTCCTAAAATCAAACTTTTTCTTTCTTTTAGAGCCACGGCAGCAGCTCGCATCAAAAGTGTGTCGGCTAATCCTGCGTGAATTTTAGCAAGGCTCGAGATAGAGCAGGGTGCAATGATGGTTTTTTCTATACTAAAAGATCCGCTTGCAACACTTGCGCTTAGGTTATTATCATTTAAAAAACAGATATTTTGAAATTGTTCTTGACAAATTTTTTCCAAGTTTTTCTTATTTTCAGCTTCAAAACTTATCTTTGCACCTTCAGTAATAATACAATAAAGCTCGCATTTATTTTCCAAATTTTTTAAAAGTTTAAGTCCTAAATGCGTACTACTAGATCCTGAAATTCCTAATAAAATTTTCATTGTATAATCATCCTATTTTTTCCTGTAACTATACCTTGCATGACTTTACCCTCTTTGTTTTTTGCTCGAATTCTTTCTCCCATATCGGCACTGTGTAAGGCTGTGAGTTCTATTAATACATCAACATTTCCATCACTTAAAACACCTATTATAGGGTCATTGCGGCGAATAAGAGCCATGGTTTTAAACATATTTTCTTTTAAAATAGTATTTTTACTGATATTGCTTTTTGCTATGAGATTGTGAGTGTCTTCAAGAGCGAGAGCGTTAGAGGGAACTTTATC
The DNA here is from genome assembly GCF_000254135.1 of Campylobacter coli LMG 9860. Lineage (GTDB taxonomy): Bacteria > Campylobacterota > Campylobacteria > Campylobacterales > Campylobacteraceae > Campylobacter_D > Campylobacter_D coli. The sequence continues at coordinate 746 of NZ_AINS01000012.1, read as the reverse complement.
AAAGTCCATAAGTACGCTTTTATAGTCAAAAGCGCCAAGTTTATCTCCTCTTTGTATAGAGCGCTCACTTTTTAATACTTCTAAACTTGCTTGCATAAAATAACGAAAAAATACATTTTTTTGTATATTTTGTGGGGTTTTAAATTCAGCCCTTATAAATCCTTGCGCTTGGTTAAAACGAGCATTGGCTATTCTTATAAATTGATATTGTTCGAAATCTTTAGGTAAAGTAGTGATTTTTAAATCGATATTTTTGATGATTAAACTTGGAAAATTGTTTTTAAATTCTTTGACAAGTGCAGTTTTAATCTCTTCTAAATTTGCACCATGGCTTAAACCAATAAAAACAAAAAAAATAAAAGATATAATTCTCATTGCCAGCCTAATATGGTATTAATCTTTTATATTTTACCCAATACAAATTTACAAAGCCTTTAAAGGCTTTGCTTGGATTAAAAAGTAGGTATAACAGAGCCTTTGTATTGCTCATTGATGAAATTTTTTATTTTATCACTGGTTAGAATTTCTTTAAGAATTAGACTTTTTTCGTTTTTTTCATCACCTTGTCTTACTGCCAGAACTATAGCATATAAGCTGTCTTTATCCTCTATAAAAATTCCATCTTTTAGAGGATTAAGTCCTGCGCCAAGGGCATAATTTGTCGTAATGACTGCTAAATCTACATCATTTAAAGCTCTTGGAAGTTGTGCGGCTTTTAGCTCTATAAATTTAAGATTTTTAGGATT
>NZ_AINS01000013.1 GCF_000254135.1 Campylobacter coli LMG 9860 | reverse complement strand
TTGGTATGAAATTTAGCGATGATGATATAGGAGAATTTAATAAATTTCTTTCTCAAAACACTTCGGCAAAAATTATAGATATTAAGGCTTAAGATTTTTTAAATTATAAAAATCAAGTTAAACTAAAAAAATTCTTCTATTTTTTTTCGCATTTCTTCGACATTGTCGATGCGATTAACACTATCTCTAAAGGCTGAAGCATCTTTATGGCCTTTGGAATACTCGTGTAAATGTTTACGAAATATACTCACACCTTGATCTTTATAGTGTTTTATCATTTCGTCAAAATGAGTGAGTATGATTTCTTTTTTGAGTTTTTCATCTACATTTTTACCACTTTTGATTTCATAAAATATCCAAGGATTTCCCACACTTGCACGCCCTATCATAAGTCCATCACATTTTGTGATCTCATAAACCTCTTTAGCATTTTGAGCATTGATATCACCATTTGCGATCACAGGAATTTTCACGCTTGCTTTAGCACTAGCAATAGAGTCATAATCGGCTTTTCCACTATAAAGCTGTTTTTTTGTGCGTCCATGAATACTTACAAAATCCACCCCCAAGCTTTCGCAAATTTTAGCCATTTTTTCGGGATATTTTTCATTAAAGCCTAAGCGAAATTTAACACTTGTAAGGCTTTTTTTATTGTTTTCTTTAATCACTCCCACAAGGCTTTTAAAAAGCTCTAAATTTTCTAGCAGAGCACTTCCTGCACATTGTTTGACGACTTTATTTACAGGACAACCACAATTAAAGTCAATGCCATCTACAAAATCCATTTCATTAAGCATTTGAACTGCTTTTTTAAGCACTTCTTTATCACCCCCTGCAATTTGGACTATATAAGGGTTTTCAAGTTCAGCTCTTTCTAGCATATGTAAGGTTTTAGAGCTTTCATAAACTAAAGCATTGGAACTTATCATTTCACTTATTGTGATATCTGCACCAAATTTTTTTACCACATTGCGAAAAGGCAGGTCTGAAAAACCCGCCATAGGAGCTAAAAATAAAGGCTTTTTGCTAAAATCTATCATTGTATAAGCTGATTTAAATCGATTTTGATATTTTTTTCACGCAGGATTAAAAAGGCTTTAAAATCATTGAATTTTTTGTCATCATTATGAATTTGTTCTCTGAGTTCATCTAAAAGTCCAAATTCAGCTAAAAGATATAAATACGCTCTTAAAGCTTCACTTTTTTCATTTTTGATTTTGTTAAAAATTCCTATAACTGCGTCAGGATTTAAAAGCTTAGTACTTAGTTTTGCTATATCAAGATAGTCTTTTTCACTAAGGATATTGTGAGAAAGTAAAACTTCATATTCAGCAGCATTAAGCTCTAAATTTCCTTCTTTAAAACGCTTGATGAGTGTAAGGATATGACAAGGTTTTTTTGTGATTTTGATATTTTTAATTTGCTCATAAGTTCCTTTTTTTATCAAACTTTCAAAAGCCAGATCTTGGAATTCGTCTTGAGTTTGACTAAGGTTTTTGATTTTGGAATAAGCATAATTTATATCATTTTTGATATGATTTTTTTCATTTTCTAGAAATAAGATATTATTATTTTCGAGTTTAAATTTGTTAAGATTGAAGTATTCTTCTTTTTTAATACCGTCTATAAGATCTAAAATTTCATTGATTTTATTTGCATTAGGGATTTTTTCATGTGTTTTTAGGGTTTTAGCTAGCTGTGCTACTTGTCTAAATTCCTTTGTTTGAAAGCTGATATTTGATTCTTTTTCCAAAAGAAGGTCCCGGGTAAAATTTTCAAATTTGGTAGAATCTTTGAAAAAATGCTTAAATTTTAAAGTGAGTAAAAAATAATAAAAACCCATATGAATGATGGCAAAAAACACTAAAGGTATCAAAGGTAAAATAAGCCATATCATTATAGGTAGCTCGAAGCTATATGTATTGAAATTTAAAGTATAATTTCCTAATTCTAAATACCAAGCAAGAGCAAATATAAGAGCTATATAAATAAAGCTTGCTATAAAAAATAATCTAATTTTCATAACTCTCCTTTTTCTAAATTTTCGCGGCATACGATGCAGTATTTTGCATGAGGTTTGATTTTAAGTCTTTCTATGGCGATTTCTTCATCGCAAGATTCGCATATTCCATAAGTGCCATCTTTGATTTTTTCTAAAGAATCTTCTATTTCTTCTAATTCTTGTTTTAAATTAGCACTGATAGCAAAATCAATTTGCGATCCTGTTTCAATAACAGAAAAATCCACACTATCACTTGGGACGCTATTATGTAAGGCTTCAATTTCTTTAGAATTGCTTTGCAAATTTTCCAATATAGTTTTTTTTCTATTTTCTAAGATAGTTTTAAAAACTTGTATTTCATTCTTTTTCATTGTTTAACCTTTTATTTGTGATAAGGATGATTTGAGTTGATACAAAAAGCACGATAAATTTGTTCTAAAAGTAAAATTTTTACAAATTGATGTGCTAAGGTGAGTTTGCTTAATGAAAGTCTAAAATCTAAACTCTGGCTGAATTCATCCCTTAGGCCATAAGCACCACCTATAAAAAAATTTAAATTATTTTTATCTGCTATGAGTTTTGCAAATTCTACGCTTGTAAGCTCCTTGCCTCTTTCATCAAGAACTATGCAAAAGCCTTTTGTATAAGGAGCAAATGCCTCTTCATAGCTTAATTTAGCAGCTTGTGCATTTAAATTCTGCGCCGCAGCTATTTTTTTATTAAAGAGATTGTGTTCTTTAAGATCTGCAAATTTGGAGATAAGTTTTGCGTACTTCTCACCCCAAATTTTAAATTCATCGTTTTTTTGTATGTGAAAAATATTAACTTGCAAGTTATTTTCCACAAAAGAATTTAAGAGTATCGCTAAGGTATTTTTTCATATCTGAACGCTCTACTATCGCATCTATGAGTCCATGTTCGAGTAGAAATTCAGCTTTTTGGAAGCCTTCGGGTAAATCTGCACCTATGGTTTGTTTAATTACTCTTGCTCCTGCAAAACCCACCAAAGCGCCTGGTTCAGCGATGATTAAATCTCCAAGCCAAGCGAAAGAAGCGCTCACGCCACCCATAGTAGGATCGGTTAATACACTGATATAAGGGAGTTTTTCTTTGCTTAAAAGTTTTAAAGCAGCGCTTGTTTTACTCATTTGCATTAAAGAATAAGTACTTTCTTGCATTCTAGCTCCACCGCTTGCACTTACAATAACAACAGGAGTTTTATCTGTGATGGCTCTTTGGATTGCTCTAACGATTTTTTCGCCTTCTACGGAGCCTAAAGATCCTCCCATGAAAGAAAAATCAAATACCACAAGTTGAGTTTTAAGGCCATCTATAAGGCATTCTCCACTAATGACCGCAGATTTTCTACCGGTTTTGCTTTCACCCTCGCTTAAGCGTTTTTTATAGGACTTGCTGTCAACAAATTTGAGCGGATCTATGGCTTCTAAATTTGCATCATATTCAACAAAGGTATTTTCATCACTTAGGAGTTTTATCCTATCCATAGGAGAAATTCTCATATGATAAGAACATTTAGGGCATACATTAAAACAAGATTCTATTTCTTTATAATACATTAAAGCATGGCAACTCTGGCATTTTACCCAATGATTTGGAGCCTCTTTGGTGCTGGGTTGTTGTCTTCTGATTTTTGAAAAAATATCTGCAAAATTCATAATAATTCACCTAATTATTTTAAAAATTCCAAGATTATATCAAAAATTTTCTTATCTTTACTTATGAGAAGGAAATTTTCATTGTTTTCTATATATAAATTTTTACACAACATCAAAGCTCCTGCAGTATCAAAGATTCGAGTTTTTCCTAAAACTAAAACAAAGCTAAAATATGGAGCATAAGCAATGCTTAAAGCTGTAGCGCCCAAAGAGCGAAATTTAAGCTTATTTTGTGCAAGGTGGTTGATAAGACTTGGGCAAAGCGTTATTTTTTCTACGATTCCAATTTGAGAAAAATGATTAGGCAAAAAAGGAGAATAGTTAGGATTGAAAAGATTTGATTTTAAATTTTTATTATCATCAAAAATTAAAATTTCATGATTTGCTAGATTGCAAATAAAAGCACTTTGAGCTTCTTCATCTTTAAAAAGTGCTGCAGATGTTCCATAAAAGGGTATTTTAGAAACAAAATTTGAACTTCCATCTAAGGGATCAAGAATGATTTTATAAGGACTATTTTCTCCGATCAAGCCACTTTCTTCGGAAAAAATTTGACCTAGGTTGCAAAGGTGCTCTATAAAGATTTTTTCACATTTTAGATCAAGCTTATAGCTTTGATTATTATCAAAGCCAAGTTCGGGACAAAAGCTAAGATCGCTTTCGCAAATATTGTTAAGATACTCGCTAATTTGCAAATTTGCTTTTAGGCAAGCATCTAGAAATTGTTTCATTAAAAGCGTGTTCCTAGGTTAAATTCAAAAGTATTGGTATCATCACCTTTTTTATCGTTGAGTGGTTTAGCAAATACAAGTTGCAATGGCCCAATAGGAGTGATCCATTCTATACCTAAACCTGTACTCATTCTTTGAATTTCATCAAGATTTTTATTTCCTATCATCCCATAATCAAAAAATACACTACCGCGAAGTTTAATTCTATCGATTAAAGGAAAGCTAAGCTCTACAGAATTTGCAAAAGCTATAGTTCCACCCACTTCATCTCCCCATTCATTTTTAGGGCTTACAGTTCTACTTTCAAAACCGCGAAGAGAGCGAATACCACCTAAATAGATTCTTTGATTGATTGGAAGATAGCCTTCATCCCAAACTTTATAAAAACTTGCTTTATAACGATAAATAAGATCATAACCTATATAATCTTGCAAACCTTGATAAAAGTTAAATTTTGAACTCGATGAAAGGAATTCTTGATCTCCTCCAAGTCCTGCATATTCTAAGCTTGTTGAAGCGATAATACCTTTTCTTGGGAGATAATAATCATCAGTGTTGTTAAAAGTAATAGCAGGAGTAATAGAGCTTTTTATAGTTTTGCCAAGCTCATAACCTGTTCTTAAAAGTGTTGGGCTTAGATGATAGATATCACTTTGCTCAAGATTGTAAGTTAAACTTACATTATAATATCTTGCAAATTGACGACCTAGGGTGATATCAAAACCGTAATTTTTTTCAGAGTAATTATCCCATTCATAATCATTAGAATAAAGCGTTCCGCCCAAGCTGTATTGACTATCAAGAATGCGTGGATTTATAAGACTGATTCTCCCTGATAGGGTATCATCACTTTTATCTACACTCACAGAACTTTTAATACCTGAACCAAAAATATTGGTATCTGATAATGAAGCATTGAGTAACAAACCATCGCTTGAACCATAACCAATGCCTCCTGAAATAGCACCCGTAGAAGCTTCTTTAACATTGACGATTAAATCTATATGTGTATCATCTACTTTTTCTTCTTTAATTTCTACATCATCAAAATAAGAAGTTCTTCTTAAAGCATTTGTAGATTCACTTAAATCGGTGCGATTGTATAAATTTCCTTCGGTGATATAAAGTTCGCGACGTACTACTCTATCGACCGTGCGAGAATTTCCAGAAATGATAACATTTCTTATATAGACTTTATCGTGAGGAATGACCTTAAATACAACGCTAGCTTCTTGGGTTTGATCATTTTTTTGAATATCAGGATAAACCTCTGCAAAAGCATAGCCTAAATCAGCACTTTGTGTTTCTATGGTTTTTACATCTTTGCGAATGTCTTCTATATTGATAAGTTTGCCTTGGGTTGAGCGTAGGTTTTTTACATTTTGTATATTTTCTTCCTCGCTAAATAAAGGATTTTCTATACTTATATTCTCAATTTTATAAGGCTTGCCTTCTTTGATAAAATAAGTCAGATTGGCCTGATAAGTATCGGTATAGGTTTTAAGATAAGGCGAGGATACTTGTACATCAAGATATCCTTTTTTCATGTACTCATCGCTGATTCTTGCGCTATCATTGCTTAATTCAAAAATTTTGAGTTTTCCATCATTTCTTCCCCACATCCAGCCCATAAATTCTTTTTCTTTATTGACTATAGCAGGTTCAATATCTGAATACGAAAATTTCTCTGCCCCGCTTAAATTGACATTATTAATGATGATATTTTCTCCGCGATTGACTATAAATTCAAGCTCTAGTCCTTCGGTATTTTCTAGAGTTTTTTTTCTGTATTCTACTATGGTATCAAAATAGCTTTTAGCCTCATAATAAGCTTTGATGCGTTCGCTTGCTTCTTTAGCGCTTGCTTCATCAAATAAAGTTCCTCTTTTTATACCCAAAATGCTCTCTACTTGTTTTCTATCATTAGATGCAATTCCTGTAATGCTTATTTTAGCTATGCTTGGTTTTTCTGTGACAATGATATTTAAAATACCATTATTTTCCTCTACGGCAATATTTTCGAAATAATTTTGTTTATAAAGGTTAAGTATGGCGGTATTGATTTTATCAAGATTTATTGTTTCGCCGATTTTTAATCCTGTAAGATTTAAAGCACTTGCATTTGAAAGATGATTTAATCCGTTAAATTTAATTTCTTTAATTACTGCTGCATTGCTTAGTGCAACTAAGGCACAAATGCTGATGATTTTTTTCATTTATTTTTACCTAAAGCTTTATTAAAAATTTGTATAATAGCAGAAAAAATTTAACAAAGAGATTGAGATAATATTATGAAAGTAGTAATTATAGGGCTTGGATTGATAGGGGGTTCTTTAGGACTTTGTTTAAAGGAAAATAAATTAATTTCTTGTGTGTATGGTTTAGATTCAAGCAAGGAAAATGAGCAAGATGCTTTAAATTTAGGACTTGTTCATGAGCTTATAGAATTTGAAAATTTGCATTTGTGCGATATGATTTTTATCGCAACGCCTGTAAATGCTATCATAGAGATTTTACAAAAATTAGTAAATTTGCCTTCAAATACAACCATTATAGAGCTTGGAAGTACAAAAAGAAAAATCATAGAAAAATTGCCTGCAAAGCTTACCAAACAAACTCTTTTTGCCCATCCTATGGCAGGAACTGAAAACAGCGGCCCAAAAGCGGCTTTTAAAGAGCTTTATAAGGATGCTGTTTGTGTGTTGTGTGATAGTGAAGTGGCTGATGATTTGCACCAAAAAAGAGCAGTAGAAATTTTTTCGCATTTGGGTATGAGGATTGTTTTTATGGATAGCACAGCTCATGATCATCATGCCGCTATTATTTCGCATTTGCCGCATGTGATTAGTTTTTCTTTAGCAAATTTTGTGATGAAAGAAGAAGATAAAAGAAATATCGTTCATTTAGCGGGTGGTTCTTTTAAGGGTATGAGTAGGATTGCTAAATCATCTCCTATTATGTGGGGGAGTATTTTTGAACAAAACAAAGATAATGTTTTAAGTTCTATTGAATTTTTTCAAAAAGAATTAGAATTTTGCAAAAAGATGATTGAAGAGGATAAAAATGAAGAATTAAAGTCTTGGATGCAAAAAGCCAATACTTTAAGAGAAATTTTGTGAAATTTGCTGGATATTTACTGAAATTATAATAAAATTTTTTTAAGTTTTTTAAGAAAAAATAAATTTTGTTAAAATAAAAATATATTTAGGAAAAAATATGGCGAGAAAAAAAGGAAAAATTTATTTATATTTGTTAGTTTTGGTTTTAATCGGTGTTTTGGCGTTTTTTATTTCAAAAACGAATGCTTTTGAAACAACACCTCCTAAAATCCTTATGCCAGATATCATTTATAGTGATCTTAAAAAACCTATTTCAGTTCATGTAAAAGATGATGAAGGTTCTATTGAAAGTGTTCAGATTTTCTTGCAAAAAGAAGGCAATGAAACAGGTATGCCTATAGCGGATGAAAAAATTCAAAATTCAAATGATATTACCTTACAAGTTGCTCTACCAAAACTTGCCTATAAAGAAAAAGTAAAATCTTTTATCATGGAAATTAAAGCCAAAGATAAGAGTTTTTGGAATTTTTTCGGTGGCAATGAAGCGAGCAAACAAGTCCTTATCATGATTGATGATAGTGCTCCAAAGGTAAATGTATTGAGCAATTCTTATCAGATTGAGCAAGGAGGTGCTGCTAGTGTTGTGTTTTCAGCTAGTGATGCAAATTTAGATAAGGTTTATATCGAAACAAATACAGGAAAAATTTTTCAAGCTACTCCTTATTTAAAAGAAGGCTATTACGCAGCTCTTATAGCTTGGGATGCAAGAGATGAAGAATTTCGTGCTTATATCATTGCTACAGATAAGGCAGGAAATATAACCAAAGAGCGCATAAGGTATTATTTTGTCAATCGCAAATACCGCGTTTCAAATATCAATCTTACAGATAGATTTTTAGATGGCAAAATAGAAGATTTAGCACAAGAATATGCGCCAAAGGATAACAATTTTACGCGTTTTGAGAAATTTAAATTTGTAAATGAAACCTTAAGAGGCAATAATGAAATTTTGATACATAAAATCACTTCAGAAGTGCCTGAAAGTAAAATCGATGATTTTAAAATCGATTTATTTTTACCACTTCGAAATGGTATGAAGGTAGCAGATTTTGCTGATCATAGGTATTATTCTTACAATGGACAATTTGTAAGCGATTCTTATCATATGGGTATAGATTTAGCAAGCGTGGCAGAAGCTCCTATTATAAGTAATAATTCAGGCAAAGTCGTATTTGCAGAAGAAAATGGAATTTATGGACTCAATTTAATCGTCTATCATGGTTTTGGAGTTTATAGTCTTTATGGGCATTGTTCTTCTAAAAGTGTTGAACTTGATGATATTTTAAGCAAAAAAAGTGTAATAGGTAGAACAGGTGTAAGTGGATTGGCTTTGGGGGATCATTTGCACTTTGGTGTTTTAGTTCAAGGTGTTGAAACACGCCCTGAGCAATGGCAAGATAAAAAATGGATAGAAAATAATATTTACAATGTTTTAAACGAAGGTAAAAAAATAATTTTAGGAAAAAATTAATGAAACAATTAACTTTAGCAAAAACTGTCAAAGGCGTAGGTATAGGACTTCACAAAGGTGAGCCTATAGAAATCACTTTAGAGCCTTTAGAAGCAAATAGTGGGATAGTTTTTTTTAGAAGCGATTTAAATGCTACTTATAAAGCAAGCCCTGAAAATGTTATCAATACTCAAATGGCAACGGTTTTGGGCGATGAAAGGGGATTTATTTCTACTATAGAGCATTTAATGAGTGCAATCAATGCTTATGGGATAGATAATGTCCGCATCGTTTTAAATGCTAATGAAGCACCCGTAATGGATGGATCAAGCATTAGCTTTTGTATGATGCTTGATGAAGCAGGGGTTAAAGAGCTTGATGCACCTAAAAAAATTATGGTGATTAAAAAGCCTATAGAGGTAAGAGACGGTGATAAATATGTGCGTTTAACTCCGACCAAAGAACCGCGTATTAATTATACTATCAAGTTTGATAATGCTGTTATAGGCGAACAAAGCTATAATTTTGAATTCAGTAAGAAAAACTATATAGAAAATATAGCAAGAGCTAGGACTTTTGGCTTTTTAAAAGATGTTCAAGCCCTTAGAGATATGAATTTAGCATTGGGTGGAAGTTTAGAAAATACTATAGTGGTAGATGAAAATCGTATTTTAAATCCTGAAGGTTTGCGCTTTAAAGATGAATTTGTAAGACATAAAATTTTAGACGCGATTGGAGATTTGACTTTGCTTGGGTACCGTGTTTTTGGAGATTATATTTCATATGCTGGAAGCCATCATTTAAATCATTTACTTACTAAAGAAGTTTTAAAAGATAAAGATGCTTATGAGATAGTGACCCTTGAAAAAGCAAATGAAAAAGCTTATGAAAAGGTTTTTGCATAAAAAATTCATTATTGCTTAATGCCTTATCTAAGCCTTTGATGATTGGGATTTATCAAGATGATAAACTTGTAAAAAGCATAGAGAGTGAAGAAAAGGCAAGCGAGTTTGTACCCAAAATTTTAAAGATTTTGCTAAAAGAATTTAGCTTTGATGAATTCATTTATGCCAATGGTCCAGGCTCTTATATGGGGATTAAAATTTCTTATGTAAGTCTTAGGACTTTGAGTATAGTGAAAAATATCCCTCTTTTTGCTATCAGTGCCTTTGAGCTTAACAACAATCAACCCATTGCCGCTCATAAAAATATGTGTTTTGTAAAAAAAGAAGATGAGATCATCTTCGAGGAAAATACAGCTGGAGAGTTTTTTTTACCTCCAAATTTAAGCAAGCTTAATAAAAAAGATGATAATCTACCTTTTTACTTTTTATCTGCAATTTAAAGAATTTAGGAAAAAAATTGAAAATTTTAGTACCTGCTACAAGTGCAAATTTAGGCCCTGGGTTTGATTGTTTGGGATTGAGTTTAGCACTTTTTAATCATACTATTATCGAGAAGTCAAATTTTTTTAGTATCAGCGTCAATGGTGAAGGAAGCGAGAATTTAAGCCTTAAAAAAAATAATATTTTTGTAAGTATTTTTAATGAAATTTATCAAAGATTAAGTGGTAGAAAAGATCATTTTAGATTTATTTTTGATAATGCCATTCCTTTATCTCGCGGACTTGGCAGCTCTTCAGCAGTGATTATCGGTGCTATTGCAAGTGCTTATGAGATGGCAGGTTTTAAAGCAGAAAAAGAGAAAATTTTAAATAAAGCGTTAAAATACGAGAATCATCCTGACAATATAGCTCCTGCAGCACTTGGGGGCTTTGTAGTATCCATGGTAGAAAATGAAAAAGTTTTCAGTATAAAAAAAGATTTGGATGAAAATTTAAATGCTGTTGTGGTTATACCTAATGTGGCGATGAGTACAGAACAAAGTCGCAACGCCTTGCCTTCGAATTTAAGTTTGAAAGATTGTGTTTTTAATCTTTGTCATTCTTCTTTTCTTACGGCTTGTTTTTTAGAAAAAAAGTATGATTTGCTCGCTCTTGCTAGTAAAGATTTATTACACCAAACGCGTAGAATGCAAAATTTACCCGAGCTTTTTGAGGTGCAAAAATTTGCTCTTGAAAATAAGGCTTTAATGAGTACGCTTTCGGGTTCAGGCTCAAGCTTTTTTAATTTAGCATACAAGGATGATGCAAAGCATTTAGCTCAAAAAATGGAGCAAAAATTTAGAAATTTTAAAATTCTTTGTTTAGAATTTGATAATAAAGGCTTTAAAATTTGCTAAAAGAAGAAAAAAAAAGATATAATTTTGTAAAAGATAAACATGAGCCCATTCGAATGTGTATAGTCTGTAAAAATCGATATTTACAAAAAAATATGCATCGATTTAAACATTTTCAAGGTGAGCTTTATAAAGACTTTGCTTTTGGACGCAGTGTTTATTTGTGTGAGACTTGTATTTTGAGTGAAGGCAAAGTCTTGCAAAAAGCATTTTTTAAATCTTGCAAAAATTTAAATACAAAAATCACTCAGCAGAATTTAAAGGAGATAGTTTTAAATGGCAAAAATTAGAATTCATGAAATTGCGAAAGAATTAGGCTATGATAGCAAAGAAATTATCGAGAAAGCAAATGAATTGGGATTGAATATCAAAACCGCATCTAATGCTGTAGAACCCGAAGTTGCAGCAGGAATTTATGAGTATATACAAACTAAAATTATACCCGAGGCTTTCAAGAAAAATTTAAAACAAGATCCTGTAAAAAAAGCCAAAGCTGCACCCAAAGAAGAAAAAAAAGAAGAAAAATCACCTAAAGAAGTAGAAACAAAAGCTCCAGCTAAAGTCGTAGAAGAAGTAAAGCCTGAGCCAAAAACTCCTGAAGAGCCTAAAGAAAACATTCAAGAGAGTTTAGCGAGTGCGACTCTAGCTAAAAGAAGAGGGCTTGTGATTGTCAAAAAGAAAAAAGATGAAGAAGAAGCTGCGAAAAAAGAAGAGCCAAAGGCTAGCACTCCTTCAAATGATGAGCGTCTTAGCTTAAAAACCATGTTTTCAAATGCGGATGAAAATTTAAAGAAAAAGAAAAAAGAGAAAAAGCCTTTTGTAGCGACTAAGAAAGAAAGTGCTGAAAAAATGGACTTTTTAGAAGGCCATGATTTTGCTGATATTTCTTTAGAAGATGAAGATGTGGTGGTTTTACCTGATTTTAGTGTAAAAGAACAAGAAAAACCACAAAATACTATGAAAAAACCACCTAACTTTTTGCGTCAAGCAGTAGGAAATTCAGCAAATCTTGGGCTTGAGGGTGGAATTCAAAGAAGAAGTCGTAAAAAACCACCTAAAAAAGTTGAGAAAAAAGAAAATGAAGCGGTTTCGAGCGTAGAAATTTCAAAAGAAATTCGTGTTTATGAATTTGCAGATAAGATAGGCAAAAGCGTGAGTGAAGTGATTTCAAAACTTTTCATGCTGGGTATGATGACAACTAAAAATGATTTTTTAGATGAAGATGCGATTGAAATTTTAGCTGCTGAATTTGGTATAGAGATCAATATCATCAACGAAGCAGATGAGTTTGATTATGTAAAAGACTATGAAGAAGAAGTTGATGAGAAAGATTTGGTAAGTAGAGCACCGGTGATTACTATCATGGGGCATGTTGATCATGGTAAAACTTCTTTGTTAGATTATATCAGAAAATCACGCGTTGCAAGTGGAGAAGCAGGGGGTATTACCCAACACGTGGGTGCTTATATGGTAGAAAAAAACGGGCGTAAAATTACTTTTATCGATACTCCAGGTCACGAAGCTTTTACTGCTATGCGTGCAAGGGGTGCAAGTATCACTGATATTGTAATCATCGTTGTAGCCGCAGATGATGGGGTAAAACCACAAACCAAAGAAGCGATAAATCATGCTAAAGCAGCAGGTGTGCCTATTATTATTGCTATTAATAAAATGGATAAAGAAGCGGCAAATCCTGATATGGTAAAAACTCAACTCGCAGAAATGGAAATTATGCCAGTAGAATGGGGCGGATCTTATGAATTTGTAGGAGTTTCGGCTAAAACAGGAATGGGGATTGAAGATTTACTTGAGATCGTGCTTTTACAAGCTGATATTTTAGAACTTAAAGCCAATCCAAAAAGTTTTGCTAAAGCAAGCATTATAGAAAGTTCTGTGCAAAAAGGGCGTGGTGCGGTAGCTACTATTATCGTGCAAAATGGAACACTTACTGTAGGAAGTACTGTGGTTGCAGGCGAGGCTTATGGAAAAGTGCGCGCAATGAGCGATGATCAAGGCAAGGCTTTAAAAGAGATCAAACCGGGTGAATGTGGTGTTATCGTAGGGCTTAGTGAAGTGGCTGATGCGGGTGAAATTTTAATCGCAGTAAAGAGTGATAAAGAAGCAAGAGAGTATGCTAACAAGCGCCACGAATACAACCGCCAAAAAGAACTTAGCAAATCCACTAAAGTTAGCATTGATGAGCTTGGAGCTAAGATCAAAGAAGGTAATCTAAAAGCCTTGCCTGTTATTTTAAAAGCTGATGTACAAGGATCTTTAGAAGCCTTAAAAGCAAGCTTAGAAAAGCTTAGAAATGATGAAATTAAAGTCAATATCATACACAGTGGAGTAGGGGGGATCACGCAAAGCGATATAGAGCTTGCAAGTGCAAGTGAAAACTCCATCGTACTAGGCTTTAATATACGCCCAACCGGAGAGATCAAAGAGCGTGCTAAAGATAAAGGCGTGGAAATAAAAACTTATAATGTTATTTATAATCTACTTGATGATGTAAAAGCCTTGCTAGGTGGTATGATGAGCCCTATCATCTCTGAAGAACAACTTGGACAAGCAGAGATTAGACAAGTGATCAATGTACCAAAAATCGGACAAATTGCAGGTTGTATGGTAACCGAAGGGGTGATTAACCGTGGGGCTAAAATTCGCCTTATCCGTGATGGAGTTGTGGTTTATGAGGGAAATGTAAGCTCACTTAAACGCTTTAAAGATGATGCTAAAGAAGTGGCAAAAGGCTATGAATGTGGCGTAGGTATAGAAGGGTGCGATGATATGAGAGTGGGTGATTATATAGAAAGCTATAAAGAAGTAGAGGAACAAGCAAGTCTATGAACCCAAGTGAGATTAAAAAACTACGCACTGAAAGTATCTTAAAAGAGCTGATCCCTGAAGCTTTAGCAAATTTAGATGATGAAAATTTGAAAAATTTGTGTGTAGTGGATGTAGAGTGTAAAAAAGGCAGATATGATGCTTTTGTGTATCTTGATAAGATGTTTTTTAATGTTCATGAGCAAGAAAAAATTTTATCTTCTTTAAAAAAGGCAAGTAGAGCTTTGCAAAATTACTGCATGAGTGAGCAGGGTTGGTATAGGTGTCCGAATTTTCATTTTAAATTTGATGATAGGCTTGAGTATCAAAACCATATGGATGCACTTTTTGAAAAAATAAAAAAGGATAAAAATGAATCTTGAAGCCCTTTGCAAAGAAGTGAATTTAGAGCTTTATGATAGCGAATTAACTAGCGAAAATGGCAAGAAAATTTACCGCGTTTATGTGATGAAGCCCTTAGATGAAAAGGGTGAAAGAAGGGGTGTGAATTTGGATGATTGTGCAAGGCTTAGTGAAATTTTATCACCTATTTTCGATGTGGAACCACCTGTAAGTGGGGAGTATTTTTTAGAAGTATCTTCAGCAGGACTTGAGAGAAAACTTAGCAAGATAGAGCATTTTGCAAAAAGTATCAATGAGCTTGTAAAAATCACAACAGGTGAAAAAGAAAAAATCGAAGCAAAAATCATCAGCGTAGAGGATGAAAATATCACTTTAGAAAATTTAGAAAATCAAGAAAAAACTACTTTAAAATTTAGCGATATTAAAAAAGCCAGAACCTTCATACAATGGTAAAAATTTAGATTTTTAAATTTTTACCTATCTTTTATATAATTAAAATTAAACACAAAAATTCAAAAGGCATACAATGCTAGAAGATAAATACGATTGGAAAATAAGTAAGGCAGATCAAAATGGTAATGTGTATTATTATTTTCCAAAAGATGAGGATGAATTTAAAGAAGCAGTTGTGAAAAATGGTGGTATGAGTGTGTATGTTTATCAAGAGGGTAGATTGATAGATGAATTTCATACAAAAAGTCGAGGTTATAAATGGAAAATTCCTATTTTTGGTTACTTTGAAAAATATGCACAAAGATGGAGAATATTTTCATAGATATTATAAAAATTGTAAATTTTTTGCGATTGTGGATTGAAAGGAAATGGTATGAAATTTGTCGAGTTTAATTTTTCAAATGGAGAAAAAATACAAACCCAAATAAAAGAATCAAATGAAGAAAACTTTAGAGCATTTTTAGAAAAAAGACTAAAGAATTTTGATCAATATATCAAAGCTACAAAAGGGATAATTGAAGAATGCAAAAGACTAAATATCGTTAATAGAGATGATTTTGATACATTTCAAATAAACTCTATAGAACTTTTAAAAAAATTATTATTTGAATTAAAAAAAGGATTGTTGCAAGAATACAATAATAAAAGTGGTAATGGATGTCCGCATGCTTGCATTAATTCCCATTATTTAGAATTTGTAAAATATGTCAATGCCTATAAAGAATATACCTCAAAAGATATGGTTAAGTATTTAAAAACAAGAGGCGGAGATAAAGAATTTAAGGTAGAAATAAAAAATCAAAAAATAGAAGTTATTGCCAGTGTTGATAATATTATTAGAACATATTCTTTGGAAAGGTTTTTAAGATATAGCGTTTTAGGTAAAATTGAAGAAGATTCAAGCTATGCTAAACCATTGTTTGAAGATATATTAAATAATTCAAACCTTAGCATAATCAAGCTAAGCGAAAATGAAAAAATTTATAAAGAACAGCATTTTGAAAATGAAAAGATACTAAGCGAAAATCAAAATCTATCTTTAAATCAAATTCTTTATGGGTCTCCAGGAACAGGAAAAACTTACCATACTATAGATAAGGCCTTGGAAATCTTGGGTGAAAATTTAGAAAGTAGAGATGAGAAAAAAGCTAAATTTGATGAGTATGTAAAAAATGGACAAATAGTCTTTACAACTTTTCATCAAAGCTATGGATATGAAGAATTTGTCGAGGGTATAAAACCTATGATGAATAATGAAGCAAATTCACAAGAAATACAATATGAAATAAAAGATGGAATTTTTAAAGATATATGTAATAGGGCTTTGGAAAATTATGAAAATAGCAATTTAAATACAGAAGAGTTGAGAGAAAAGATAAAGCTACGGGAAAAAGTTGAAAAATTTTTAAATCGACTTTTAGAAACAAATGAGCCTATTAGCAAAACAAAAGGTGGAAATTTTTTTATCAATAGCTTCAATAATAATACAATTGAAATTTATAGTGAAGATGTAGAAAGGTTTGACGGTATTTTTAAATTAAGTTTGTCTACATTTATAACATTATTAAAATCTAATATTGAATTTAATAGCGCTGTTGAAATGTTTAAAAAAGTATTTGATAGAGATTATGCTGATAGAACTCATACTTATTATTTTAATTTGGTAAATAAATTTAAAGAGTATGAAAAACAAGCAGTATTAAAAACCGAAGATAATAAAATTAGTAGCAATTCTTTAAATTCTTACATAATCATCATTGATGAAATCAATCGTGGTAATGTAAGTAAGATTTTTGGTGAGCTTATCACCTTAATAGAACCTAGTAAAAGGATAGGTGAAAGCGAGGAATTAAAAGTTACTTTGCCTTAGCGGTAAAAAATTTGGAGTACCTAAAAATGTATATATCCTAGGCACTATGAATACAGCTGATAGAAGTATCACTTCTCTTGATACAGCCTTAAGAAGAAGATTTGAATTTGTAGAGATGATGCCTGATCCTGATTTGCTTAAGAATGTTTTTATTTGCAAAGATGTAGAAAATCCAAATAAAGATGAAGATTATTTAGGAGATGATGCTAAAACAGAAGGTTTTGCAGAGATACTTCAAAATATTTTAATAAGTATAAATAAAAGAATTGAGTTTTTATTGGATAGGGAAAAAACCATAGGACACGCATTTTTTATGAGTGAAGCTGTTAAATTTAATAAAGATAATTGGTGTAAACCAGATGAATATGAAGAAGATTGGTATGTTTTAAGTATCTCAAAATTAAAAAGTATTTTTCAAAATAAAATCATCCCGCTTTTGCAAGAGTATTTTTACAATGACTATGCTTTAATTAGCGCAGTTTTAAATGATAATGGTATGATTGAAAAATGTGAAAAAGATGATAAATATCTACAAAAAATAAAAAATTTGGACAATGTAGATAGCGAGAAGATTATTTATAATATTGCTTCATTTGATAATAAAATTTGGAACGATATAAAAACTTATCAAGCTATTTATAATGATGGGGAAAATCAATCAAAAAATGATAAACAATAACACCTTTTCCATCATCGAGCACCAAGCTTTTTCTAAAGAAGATTTGCAAGGAATTTTCAAAGAAAAGGCTAAAAAATTCTATCAAGAGCTAGAAGACTTTGCTAAAAATAATGAAAATTTTCTAGGCTTTAAAAACAAAAACACCCTAACAGCTAAAAATTATGTAGGCATTATCCAAACCAAAAGTGGAGTTTTAGAAATTTTACCAAAATGTACAAATTTGGACGGTTATAAAGATAAAGAGTGCAAATTATCTACTATCTCGAAAGAAAAACTACTAAAAAATTATATTTTAAATCAAATAAGTCAAGCTAAAACCAGTGAGAATTTTTATGGAGAGGATTTTGCTTTCAATCCCAAAACCCTTTTAATCAATATGCTAAAAACCTTAAAAAATTCTCCTTTTAAAAAATCCCAAATTTCATCTTTGCAAATTTCTAAAATGCCTTTGCTAGAGGTATTTATCGCAATGTTTTTGGACGAATTGGACGGGGTTTATAAAAAGGGTTTGAAAAAGGATTATATAAGCATTGAAGAAAATAGAAATTTTCTTAAAGGAAAATTGCAATTTAGCCAACATTTAAAACAAAATTTAGTTCATAAAGAAAGATTTTTCACTCAAAGTGATGAATTTATGCTCGATATTGCGCCCAATCGCCTTATAAAATCCACTCTCAATCTTTTAAAATCCAAAACCACTCACCATAAATTTAAAATCATCAAAGCTTTGGAAATGTTTGATGAGGTGGGATTTTCTACAAATTATGAAAAAGATTTCACTTATAAAATTTCAAGACATTTTGATTATTATGAAAATCTACTTTCTTGGTGTAAGATCTTTTTGCAAAATCAAACTTTTGCACCTTATAAGGGCAAAAATGAAGCTTTTGCCTTGCTTTTTCCTATGGAAAAACTTTTTGAAGATTATGTAGCTCATATGCTAAAAAAAGCAAATCCGACTCAAAATATCAAAACTCAAAGCAGCGGAAAATACCTGATCTCAAAAAAGGGTGAAAAATGCTTTATGTTAAAGCCTGATTTGTATATAGAAAATGAAACGATTTTAGATACCAAGTGGAAAATTCCAGATAGCAATGAAGATAAAAAGCATGGCATAGCGCAAAGTGATTTGTATCAAATGTTTGCTTATGCTTGTAAATTTAAAATTCATGATATTAAATTGATCTATCCTTTATGTGAAAGAACGATGAGTTTGCAAAATACAATAAAAGAATTAGAATTCAATGCAAATGAGCATTTGGCATTTTTAAATGATAATAGCCCTTTGAAAACAAATATAAAAGTGCAAGTGATTTTTGCACCTTTACCTTTTTAGTAAAAACTTTGCTAGCAAGTGTATCAAAAAGCCAAAGCAAGCTACAGCTATGATACAAGCACCGCTTGAGAGATTAAAATAATAGCTTATTATAAGCCCTAAAATGCAAAAAATCATACTCAATACACTTGCTAAAATCATTATTAAACCTAGTTTTTTTGTAAAATTTTCAGCTATAAAGCTAGGTATGCTAAGTAAAGCCATGATCAAAATAATCCCCACAAGGCGTATAGAAATCACTATGCAAAATGCCATAAGTGCGATTAAAAGATAATGAAAAAAGCTTGTATTTATCCCTCGCACTTTTGCAAATTCGACATCAAAGCTTAAAGCTTCAAATTGTCTATAAAATAAAAGCATTAAAACAATCACCACCCCATCTACTATCGCCATCAGCCATAGATCTTGCATTCCTACTGCTAAAATATTTCCAAAAAGATAAGCCATCAAATCCGTGCTATAACCTGGACTTAAATCTATAAGTATGATCCCAAAAGCCATCCCAAAAGCCCAAATCACAGCGACTATGCTATCGCTTCTGTGCTCATAATGCTTCGATAAAAATGCTACCAAAAAGGCTAAAAAGAGCGTGAAAATACCTGTGCTGATCAATATAGGCAAAGAAAAATAAAACGCTATACCAATACCCCCAAAAGCCCCATGCGTGATGCCTCCTGCTATGGAAAAGAGTCGATTTATCATCACAAGCGTACCTACGACTCCACAAGCAATGCTGACTAAAACCGCAGCCAATAAAGCATTTTGAAAAAAGGTGAAATTTAAAATTTCAAACATGGCTTTCCTTTGAAAATTTCAAACAAAAATTTTCTTTTTTAAAATTTGATTTTTTTAAATTTCTTCTTGCAAATTCTTGTTCACAAATTTTTTTCTTCTCACAATTTTCTTCATCGCAAAAGCAAGAATTTAAACTCATTTCTACATCGCAAAAATGCGAATGATTTTCATAAAGGTGTTTTAAAAATACGCTTTTGTCTTTTTCTTTGGTATTGGTATGCAAAAAGAGTTCTTTGTTTAAATACGCGATTTTATCACTATAAGCAAGCACGAGATTGATATCGTGGCAAATGAGTAAAATTCCTATGCCCTTTTCATGCAAAGAACTTAGGAGTTCAAAAATTTGAATCGCGGATTTGCTATCAACGCTTGCTGTAGGCTCATCTAAGATCAGCATTTTACATTCATCGACTAAAGCTCTAGCAATAAAAACGCGTTGTTTTTGACCTCCGCTTAATTCATTGATTTTTCTATCCCAAAAATCCTGCATACCTACACTTGCTAGAGCTTCTAAGGCTTTGTTTTTATCTTTTTTACTATAAAAACCAAAAATTTTTTTATTGACAAGTCCCATTAAAACGATTTCTATAACCCTTGGGCAAAAGTTAGGATTAGCTAGAGTGTGTTGAGGGACATAGCCGATTTCATTTTTTTTAATCCCATGAAAACTGATAGTTTTTTTAGTCTTTAAAAGCCCTAGGATGAGTTTTACAAGCGTAGATTTTCCCGCACCATTAGGGCCGATGATAGAAAGAAAATCTTTACTATCATAGCTTAAGTTGATATTTTTTAAGATTGTTTCGTTATTGTAAGCGTAATTAAGATTTGATATTTCAAAAAAAAGCATTAAAAAACCTAACTATAAATTTTCATAAAAAGCATTTGCTGTTTTTAAAAGTTCATTTTCCCAATCATAAGATAAATAATCTATCTTGTAAATTTTTACATTGTATTCTTTTTCTAAAGTTTTTGCTGTTTTTTCAGGAAAACGAGTCTGTACAAAAATAACTTTAATATTTTTTTCTTTAATCAACGCACCCAAATTTTTTATATCTTTACTTTTTAGTTTTTTTCCTAAAAATTCTATATGATTTTGCACAAGATCATAACGCTTGGCAAAATATGACCAAGCGGGATGATATGTTATAAATTCTTTATTTTTTACTTTTTGTAATTTTGAAGAGATCTGTAAATTTAAGACATCTAACTCTGTTAAAAATTTATCTAAATTATGCTTGTATAAGCTTTTGTTTTGAGGGTATTTTTCTACTAGAGCATTATAGGTATTTAAGGCTATGTTTTGAACTAAAATGGGATCAAGCCAAGTAAAAGGATCTAAAATTTCTTTGGAGTTGCTAGAACTAGTTTTAGCTAGAGGAGTATCTTTTTGCATGTCTATGATTTTAACTTTTGGAAATTTTTGTTCTAGTTTATCTGTTAATTTCTTTTCAAATTCTAAGCCTATGGTAAAGTAAAGCTCACTTTTTTCAAGCTTTTTCATAGGGTTTGATTTGGATTTTGGCTTGTGTGTATTTGTGGATAAGATGTTTATATTTAGAGTATCACCTGCTATTTTTTTAACAAAAAAAGCTTGTGGGGCTATGCTTACGCTGATTAAAGGTAAATTTAGATTTTCACTTGGTTGTAAGGTTTTAGCGCAAAGAAAGGAATTAAAAAGTCCTAAAAATATAAAAAGAAGGAATATTTTTTTCATTATTTTATATCCTAAAGAGAATGAAATTTTAAAAAATTATAACAATATTAAGTTTATAAATAGAATTTCTAAATTTTTTATATCTATTGATAAAAGAATCGTAGAGAATTTATTAGAAAGAATTTTGGTATTTTATAGCAAAAAATTCAATTTTACTTTCAAAGAAAAGATTTGAATGGATATGCTTATCAATACCTTGTTTGGTTAGGTATTGATTTGTTTTTATGGATTGAAATTTTTTTGATGCAAAATGAGATTATTTAAGGTTTGGATTAGGCAGTGTTGCGTTAGAACTTCCCATGTTGATATTTTATTGCATAGCATTAGGAGCGACATTAGCATCAATTTGACTTAAAAGTCTTATAGTTTCTTCAAATTCAAAGCTTTCTTCGGGATTTTGTCCTAAAAATTTTTGCATAAATTCCTTTTTAGCTATAGCTTCATCAAGCTCCTTATCACTACCCTTTTGATAAGCACCGATACGAAGTAATACTTCATTTTCTTTCAAAAGCGAATTTAAGCGTTTAAATTTTCTAGCCCAAAGTTTGTGTTCAGGACTTATGATATCGCCCATTACCCTTGAGGCTGAATTTTGTATATTAATAGGAGGATAAATTCCAAAATCCGTAAGCTCACGACTTAAAACAATATGCCCATCTAAGATAGAACGGCTTTGATCGGCGATAGGATCACTCATATCATCTCCATCAACCAAAACGGTAAAAAATGCTGTTATAGTTCCTTTACCTTCTTCTTTTCCTGTTCTTTCCATAAGTTGAGGCAAAAGACTTAAAACGCTTGGAGGATAGCCTTTTGTAGTAGGGGGTTCACCAAGAGCAAGTCCTATCTCTCTTTGCGCCATAGCAAAACGCGTTACACTATCCATGATAAAAAGTACATCTTTACCTTGTTCTTTAAAGTATTCAGCCACACTCATAGCACAAAATGCCCCATATTTTCGCATTAAAGCACTATCATCACTCGTTGCAACGATAATCACTGTATCATCAAGCTTTCCACCTAAATTTTTTTGTATAAATTCAGGAATTTCGCGCCCCCTTTCGCCTATAAGTGCGACGACTTTAATAGGAGCTTTTGAATTTTTAACTATCATACCCATAAGAGTAGATTTTCCTACGCCACTTCCTGCAAAAATGCCTAATTTTTGTCCCACGCCACAAGTTAAAAGCGCGTCTATGGTTTTAACTCCCACAGGAAAAACCTCTTCTATAAGTCCTCTTTTCATCGCATCAATAGGTGCACGCATGATAGGCATATATTTAGTTGCTTCTATGGCACCCTTGCCATCTTTAGGGCGCATAAAAGGATCCACCACTCTTCCTAAAAGCTCATCACTAACGCCTATTTGCATTCCTGCATCACTTATAAAAGCACGGTCGCCTATTTTAAAACCTTCTATGAAAGAAAAAGGGCTTAGATAGCTAAATTGCTCTTTGATTTCAACAACCATAGCTAAGGTGTTTAAATTTTCATTTTCATTTGAAACAAGTTTAATGATATCACCCACACCCGTTTTAAGTCCTCGAACCTCTATACTTGTAGCAGAAATTTTAGTGATCTCTCCAAAAACAGCACTTAAATTTTCTTTGCCAAGCTTAGAACGAAGTTTTTCTAAATTCATCAAAAACGAACTTGCTTAGGAGAATTAATGAGTGAAAAAAATTCTTCGCGTGTTTTTTCATTTTTTAAAAAAAGTCCACGAAGAGCCGAAGTGGTAGTGGTAGAATTTGCTTTTTGCACCCCACGCATTTCTACACACATATGTCTTGCTTCTATAACCACACCAACACCTTTTGCACCAACATTTTCCATCAAAGCTTCAGCAATTTGTTCGGTAAGTTGTTCTTGAATTTGAAGTCTTCTCGCATATACTTCTACAAGACGTGGAATTTTGCTAAGCCCAACCACTTTTTGGTCAGGGATATAAGCCACATGCACGCGGCCAAAAAAAGGTAAAAGATGGTGCTCGCAAAGACTGTAAAATTCTATATCACGCACTAGAACCATTTCGTTATTTGAGCTTTCAAATAAAGCATTATTTAGTATTTCCTTGACATTTTTTTTATATCCACTTGTTAAAAACTCATAAGCTTTAAAAACACGATTAGGTGTTTTTACAAGTCCTTCTCTAGTTGGATTTTCCCCCATAATTTCAAGCATAGTTTTTATGCAATTTTCAAATTTTTCTTGCAAATTATTCTCCGTATTTTTTTCTTGGCTCATTTTAACATAAAATGCTTTAAAATTTTATGCAACTAATAAGGAAAAATTTGCTATGATTAAAGCAAATTTTATTTTATAAGGAAAAATGTTATGGAAGTAAAAGCAAAGCAATTAGACTCTGTTAATGCGACTGCTAGTGTAAAAATTCCTTCAGGGATGATTAAAAGTGAAGTGGAAAATTTGGCTAAAAAAGCTTCTAAAAATGTAAAAATGGATGGTTTTAGACCAGGAAAAGTTCCTGTTGCTGCTGTGCTTAAAAGATACCAAAAAGAATTAACTCAAGATGCAGAACAAAATCTTTTTAAATCTGCTGTTGATAGTGCTTTAAAAGAATTAAAAAAAGAAGTAAAAGAGCTTGTGGGTGAACCATATTTTGAAAAATTTGATCGCAAGGATGGAGAAATTATTGCTGAATTAATACTTTCTTTTAAACCTGAAATCAAACTTGAGGGTTATGAAAAACTCATCCCTGAATATCAAACTCCAAAAGTAAGTAAAAAAGAAATTGATGAGAAAAAAGATGAACTTTTAAAGCGTTTTGCTACTCCTGAAGCTATAAAAACAAAAAGAGCTTTAAAAGAGGGTGATTTTGCAAAATTTGATTTTGAAGGTTTTGTAGATGAGAAAGCTTTTGATGGGGGTAAAGCTGAAAATTATGTTTTAGAAATAGGTTCTAAACAATTTATACCAGGCTTTGAAGAAGGTATGGTAGGAATGAAAAGCGGAGAAGAAAAAGATATAAAAGTAACTTTTCCTAAAGAATACGGCGCAGCACATTTAGCTGGAAAAGATGCGGTATTTAAAGTAAAATTACACGAAATTCAAGAATTGAAATTGCCTGAACTTGATGATGAAATGCTTAAAAAACTTTTACCAGGAGAAGAAAAAGCTAGTGTTGAAGTTTTAGATGAAAAATTAAAAGAGCAAATCAAAAATGAAAAACTTTTCAAACTTGTAAATGATGAATTAAAAGGCAAATTTGCAGATGCTTTGATTGAAAAATATAATTTTGATTTACCTAAAGGCATAGTAGAACAAGAAACTGATATGCAGATGCGTGCGGCTTTTAATACTTTTAGCGAAAAAGAAATTGAAGAGCTTAAAGCAAGTAAAGAAAAATATCAAGAAAAACGTGATTCTTTTAAAGAAGAAGCACAAAAAAGTGTAAAACTTACTTTTATCATTGATGAACTTGCAAAATTGCGTAAGATTGAAGTAAATGATCAAGAATTGATTCAAGCGATTTATTTTGAAGCATATCGCTATGGTATGAATCCAAAAGAGCATTTAGAAAACTATAAAAAACAAGGAGCTTTGCCTGCTGTGAAAATGGCTTTAATTGAAGAAAAACTTTTTAATGATATTTTTATGCCAAAAACAGAAAAATCGGAAAAAGTGAGCAAAAAAGAGAAAGAAGATAAATAATGTTTATTCCTTATGTTATTGAAAAATCTAGTCGTGGTGAAAGAAGTTATGACATTTATTCACGCCTTTTAAAAGATAGAATTATTATGCTAAGTGGTGAAATTCATGATGAACTTGCCGCTTCTATCGTAGCACAACTTCTTTTTTTAGAAGCTGAAGATCCTACAAAAGATATTTATCTTTATATCAATTCTCCAGGTGGTGTAATTACAAGTGGTTTTAGTATTTATGATACTATGAACTATATCAAACCTGATGTTTGTACGATTTGTATAGGACAAGCTGCTTCTATGGGAGCATTTTTGCTTAGTTGTGGCGCAGAAGGAAAACGTTTTGCTTTGCCTAATTCACGTATTATGATTCATCAACCTTTAGGTGGAGCTAGAGGTCAAGCCACAGATATTGAAATTCAAGCCAAAGAAATTTTAAGACTCAAAACTATACTTAATGATATTTTGGCAAAAAATACTAAGCAAAAAGTTGCAAAAATAGCAAAAGATACAGAAAGAGATTTTTTCATGTCAGCACAAGAAGCTAAAGAGTATGGTTTGATCGATAAGGTTTTAGAAAAAAGTTTTAAATGAGTAAAATCGTTTAAATAAAGGTTGTTTATGGTTAGAAAAATTATCACTTATCCTAATTCTAGACTTTTTTTAAATTCTGAACCTGTAAAGCAATTTGATCAAGAACTTCATACCCTGCTTGATGATATGTATGATACTATGATTGCTAGTCAAGGAGTGGGTTTGGCTGCTATACAAGTAGATATCCCACTTCGTGCATTGATCGTAAATATTTTAGATGAAAATGAAGAGCAGAAAAAAGAAGACTTGCTAGAAATTATAAATCCGCAAATCATTCCTTTAGGTGAAGAAAAAATCACCTGCACTGAGGGTTGTTTAAGCGTGCCTGACTTCTTTGAAGAAGTGGAGCGTTATAATCATATCTTGCTTAAATATCAAGATCGCTTTGGAAATTTTAAAGAATTAGAAGCTCAAGGATTTTTAGCTGTGGCCATCCAGCATGAAAATGATCATCTTAATGGTCATTTATTTATAGAAAAGATTTCTTTTTTAAAAAGACAAAAATTTGATAAAGAATTTAAAAAGAAACTTAAAAATCAAAAAAAATCTAAATGAAAAAATTAAAATGTGTAAGCTTTGATGAGAATTTAGATATCATCGATGTAGAGTCTACATTTACAAGAGGCTTACCTAATTTAAGCATAGTCGGACTTGCAAATATTGCAATTAAAGAAAGTATCGAGCGTATCAAAGCCACACTTTTAACTTGCAATTTTTCATTTCCTGCTAAAAAAATCACCATCAATCTTAGCCCTTCAGGAATTCCAAAAAAAGGTTCTCATTTTGATTTAGTTATCGCTACGCTTATATTGTTGCAAAATGAAGACTTTGATGATTTTTTTGTGGTAGGCGAGCTTGGTCTTGATGGAAGTATCAAAAGCACCAATGAGCTTTTTTCTTTACTTTTATTTTTATCCACAAAGGTAAAAAGTGCAAAAGTTGTAGTCCCAAAAAATATAGCTCTAAAAGCTTCTATGATACCCAATCTAGAAATTTATGGACTTGAGCATTTAAATGAAGTGATTGAATTTTTTAAAGAAAAAAACTATGAGAAATTCAAATTCACCCAAAGCCATCCTTTATTTGCAAATCCTTTGATTATAGAAAATGAAATTTTTATTAAAAATCATCATTTTGAACTTGATTTTAAAGATATCAAAGGACAAGAAAAAGCTAAAAGAGCTTGTTTGATAGCAGCACTAGGTATGCACAATATACTTTTTGAAGGAAGTCCAGGAAGTGGCAAAAGTATGTGTGCAAAACGCCTTGTTGAAATCATGCCTCCACAAAGTTTAAATGAGGTTTTAATGCAAAATGCTTATATGTCTTTAAATTCTAAAGATTGCGAATTTACGCAAAAAAGAGCCTTAAGACACCCTCATCATACCTCTACAAGAGCTAGTATTTTTGGTGGTGGAGCAAAAAATGCGAAGATAGGTGAAATCGCTCTAGCTAATGGTGGAGTTTTATTTTTTGATGAATTTCCTCATTTTAACAAACAGATTATCGAAAGTCTAAGAGAACCTCTAGAAGATCATAAAATTCATATTTCAAGAGTCAATTCAAAAACCACTTATGAAACCAAATTCAGTTTTGTTGCCGCTCAAAATCCTTGTCCTTGTGGAAATTTATTTTCTAAAAATCTGTCTTGCGTTTGCAGTGAAAATGAGATTAAAAGATATAAAAATCACATTTCAGCCCCTATTATGGATAGAATTGATCTTTATGTAGCTATGGATGAGATCAGCAAAGATGATAAGTCAAGTATAAATTCAAAAGAAATGAGTGAAAGAATTTTAAAGGCTTTTATCTTTGGCAAAAAACGCGGCCAAAAAGAATTTAATGGCAAATTAAACGATACAGAATTGCAAAAATTTTGTATTTTAGAAAAAGATGCCAAGGATACTTTGGATTTAGCCATTTCGCGTTATAATCTTTCACAAAGAGCTTTAAATAAAATTTTAAAAGTTTCAAGATCTATTGCAGATTTTGAAGAAAAAGAACTTCTTAGTAAAAATCATATTTTAGAAGCTTTGAGTTTTAGGATGAGGAGTTAAATTGGAAAATAAAAGCATAGCTATTTTTATCGATGCGGAAAATATACCCGCAAAATACGCAAAAAGTATTTTTGATATCGCTTCGGATTATGGTGAAATAATTATCAAGCGTATTTATGGAGATTGGACTCAAAAAAATATTCAAGCTTGGAAAGAGCAAATTGCTGAGTATTCTTTAATCGCTATGCAGCAGTTTAATTTCGCAGCAAATAAAAATTCAAGTGATATGTATTTAATCACTGAAATTATGAGTATATTTTATGAGAAAGATATTGATATTTTTGTCATTGTTTCTAGCGATAGTGACTATACCTCGCTCATTCAAAAGCTAAGAGAAAACAAAAAGCAAGTTATAGGAATGGGTCTTGAAAAGTCTATAAAATCTTATGTAAACGCTTTTAGTGAGTTTTTTTACCTTGATCAAGATGAAAACAAAAAAGAAGATATTTTAAGCAAGGATTATTTAAGAGCTTTGATCAATATCACAGAACAACTCATCGATGAAAAAGGACGCGCCGAATACGCGCAAATTCGCACCAATATGAACCGCAAATATTCTGATTTTAATCCGCAAAATTATGGCTTTAAAAATTTTCGTGCTTTAATTCAGAAATTTTTACCCAAAATGAAAAAATTTGAAGAAGAGCGAGAAAAAAATATTTATTTTCTGGTGAAAAAAGATTATGAAAACTATTACTGATGATATTAAAACTTTAGAACAAAATGCTATAAATAAAGGCTTAGATGAGCTTATTTTAATGGAAAACGCAGGATTAAATTTAGCTAAGCTTATTAAAAAAGAAGCAAAAAAAATTCGCAAACAATACAAGATAAAGAAAGTAAAAATACTTTTTTTATTGGGCGGAGGCAATAACGCTGCTGATGGCCTAGTAGCTTTAAGAAATTTAAAGCATGCAAAAGCTTATAAACTAGGCTTTAAAGAAAATGAAATTTTTAAAAAACAAGAGCAAATTTTAAAAAATTTTGGTCTTAAATTTGCAAAAAAAGAGCCTAAATTTAAAAAATTTCATATTATTGTTGATTGTATCTTAGGCACAGGAACAAACCGCGAAGTAGATGAAAAAACAAAAGAAATTTTAGAAAAGGTAAATCAAAGTAAAGCTTTAAAAATAGCTTGTGACATACCTACAAATTTGGGTTTTACTCCTTGTTTTAAAGCTGATATCACGCAGTGTATGGGAGCTTTAAAAGAAATTTTGCTTGAGGATTTTGCTAAAGAATTTGTAGGCAAAATCAAACTCGCAAACCTAGGTATTAATGCTAAAAAATTTAGTCTTGATTCCAAAGCTTTTTTACTTGAAGAAAAAGATTTAAAAACCATAGAAAGAAATACAAGCTCCAATAAAGGAAATTTCGGTCATATCTATATAATAGCTAGTGCAAGTGCAGGAACCCTAGCAGGACTTGGAGCTTTAAATTTTGGCAGTGGGCTTGTATCCTTAGTCGCAAAAAAAAGTTTTTCACCTCTTTTAATGCTAAAAGAAAAGATTGAAAACAATGCAAGTGCCATTGCCTTAGGTATGGGACTTGAAAATTTAGATATTTTAAAAGATGAGATTTTGCAAAATATTCCTTTGGTTTTGGATGCAAATTGCTTTTTAAGTGAAGCTGTGCTTTGGTATCTAAGTAGAAAAGATGTAGTCATCACCCCACATCCAAAAGAATTTATAAGACTTTATAAAATGTGTTTTGATGAGGATTTAAGTATAGAAGATTTGCAAAGAAATCGCTTTTTTTATGCTAAAAAATTTGCACAAAATTATGATTGTGTTCTTGTTTTAAAGGGTGCAAATCCTATCATCATACAAAAAGAAAAAATCTTTGTTGTAAATCTGGGAAATGAAGCTTTAGCAAAAGGTGGAAGTGGCGATGTTTTAAGCGGTATGATAGCTACGCTTTTAGGGGTAAAATTCAGCGCTTTGGAAGCGGCTAAAAATGCTTGTTTAGCACACGCTCTTGTGGCTAAAAAATATAAATTTAACAAAAACAGCTTTGATGCAATAAAACTTATAAAAGGATTAAAATGCTTGTAAAATTAGCGGTACTTTTTAGTGGAAATGGAAGTAATTTACAAAATATCTTAGAAAAACTTCATAAAAAAACTATAGGTAAAAACACTTATGAAGTCGTGCTTTGTCTTTGCAATAAAAAAGATGCTTATGGGATACAAAGAGCTAAAAACTTTGACCTTGAAAGCGTGATCATTGAACACAAAGATTATAAAAACAGAGAAGAATTTGACGAAATTTTGGTAAAAAAAATCAAAGAAAGCGGAGCAGATCTTACTATCTTGGCTGGATTTATGCGAATTTTAAGCCCTGTTTTTACAAAAAATATCAAAGCAATTAATCTTCATCCATCTTTACTACCCCTTTTTAAAGGAGCTCATGCTATCAAAGAAAGCTATGAAAGCGATATGAAAGTAGCTGGAGTGAGTGTGCATTGGGTAAATGAAGAATTAGATGGAGGGAAAATCATCGCTCAAAAGGCTTTTGAAAAACAAAATTTAACCTTTGAAGAATTTGAAGCAAAAATTCATGGCCTAGAGCATGAAATTTTACCCTTAAGTGTAGTAGAAATTTTTGAAAATTGTCATTAAGTTAAGATATTTTATCGCTAAATTTTAGAAAATTAAATTTACTTGAGTGTTTTATCGGTATTTACTTTTAAAATTTTTTAAAGCATATAAAAAATCTCTAACATCGCTTACTTGATCTGTTACCCATTCATCTACACTCATTTTTTCATCATCTTCATCATCTTCATATCCCTCCTCATCTTCATCATATCCATAAAAGTGAGGATCATCATAAAGCTCAATTTCCCAATCACTTAACTCACATTCTACATCATCAATGAAATTTTTAAGAGTTGCACCTTCAAAATCTTTTTTATCGTATTCTAAAACAGTGATTAGATTAGGTGGTAAGGTAACTTTATATTGTTCATCAACTTTTAAATTACCATTTTCCACTAGATTTTTATATTCATAGCTTAAAACATTGCCTATAAAAGCTCTTGCTTCATGTTTTTTTAAGCCATCTATGGCACCTTTTAAATAACTATCATTTTTAAGATAGTATTCAAATACTTGTTGCATATCTTCATCTAATAAATTTTTTATTTTCCATTGTTGCTCCTTTAATTTTTTTGTAGGTTTTCTTTTTTCTTATCCTTTCTTATAGCTTCATTTAATAAATCACAATATTCATTACGATCTTCATAATCCTTATAAAAGATATTAAATTTCTTTTCAAGTTGATCGGAAGTCATTGCACCTGCAGCTTTTAAAAGTTTTCTATTTCTAGCTCCTTCGGCTTGATCTAAAGGTGTCGTTAAATAGGGAACAAAATTAACATTAGCTCCAAGCTCTATTAGAAGTTGCACGGTTCTGTAATTTCCTGACTCTTTCACTGCTTCAAATAAGGGTGTATCCTG
Source organism: Campylobacter coli LMG 9860 (assembly GCF_000254135.1). GTDB lineage: Bacteria > Campylobacterota > Campylobacteria > Campylobacterales > Campylobacteraceae > Campylobacter_D > Campylobacter_D coli. The sequence continues at coordinate 11,728 of NZ_AINS01000013.1, read as the reverse complement.
ATATTTATAGATTGATTCAAACTCATATTCTTCCATATCCACATTAGCCCCTCCTTTGATGGCAAGCTCTAGAAATTTATAATCATTATTACTAGCCCAAAAATGTATAGGAGACCAGCCTGTATCTTCGCGATACACTTCAAATTTAGCTCCATGATTTGCTAGGTATTGGATAATTTGGGGGTTTGGATTTCTAACTTTTAGGATATACCTATAGATTAAAGCTTCTTTGTAAATGCTAGGATTATCTTCCATATATCTTACTACAATATATTTATCATTAGCTTCTTTGATATATTTCATATCTGCAAAGCGAAAATTATATTTAGGATCTTTTAGACTTAAGCCATACTCATCAAATAAATAATCTAAAATAGAAAAATCATTATTATTTGCTCCACAAGTGCGAGCTGCTCTCATAACTCATAGCCTTAATATCTTCTAATGTTTTCATTGTTTTTCCTTGTAAAAATTTAATTATATGTTATATCAAAATATTTAATATTTGCTTTGAAGTTATAAAATTACACTTTAAAAAATTTCAAATTTTAAGGAAGCTTATGTTCGAGTGGATTTTTAGTGCTGAAATGTGGATCGCTCTAGCGACTTTGATTGGCTTAGAGATTGTTTTAGGGATAGATAATATCATTTTTATCGCTATTTTGGTAGGAAGACTCCCTAAGGAAAAAAGACAAAGAGCAAGAATTTTTGGTTTAAGTTTGGCGATGATTACGCGTTTGTTATTGCTCCTTTCTTTATTTTGGATTATGAAACTTACAACTCCGCTTTTTAGCGTATTTTCACAAGAAATTTCAGGAAGGGATATTATTTTGATCTTAGGTGGATTATTTTTGATAGCAAAATCCACACTAGAAATTCATCATGATATCGATAATGCCGGAGAAAAAAGCGATGAAGAGGTTTTAAAAGAGGGAGCTAAAAGAGGATTTTTTAGCATATTGATACAAATTGCTGTTTTAGATATTGTTTTTTCACTCGACTCGGTTATTACTGCTGTAGGTATGGTTAATAATATAGAAATTATGATGATTGCAGTGGTTGTAGCTGTTTTTGTAATGATGCTTGCAAGCAAAAGTATCTCAAATTTCGTTGATGATAATCCAACGATTAAGATTTTAGCTCTAGCATTTTTGATTTTAGTTGGTGTAACTTTAGTTGCCGAAGGTTTGGATTTTCATATTTCAAAAACTTATGTATATTTTGCTATGGCTTTTTCTTTGGGTGTAGAATCCATCAATATCTATATCAAAAAGAAGCGCTTAGCTCAAGAAAAATCTTAGAAAATGATGATAAAATATACAATGATATAAAAATTTAAAAAGGAAAAAAATGTCTAAAGATGCAAATGGAACAGAATTAAATGCTGGAGATAGTGTAAGCGTGATAAAGGATTTAAAGGTTAAAGGTGCTAGCACTACTTTAAAACGCGGAACAACGATAAAAAATATCAAACTTACTTCTAAAGAAAATGAAATTGAAGCTAAAGTAGATAAATTTGGCGTTATTGTACTAAAGACTGAATTTTTAAAGAAAATTTAGGAAAGAATTTGCGTATTTTACTTATTTTAAGGGGGAATTACTACGCAGGACAAGAAGAATTTATCAAAGAAAATCGCTTAAAAGATTACACTCTTGATCTAAATTCTTTGCGTTTGCTTTCAGGAAGTGTAAGTAAAATCGTAAGTAAATATAAAAATTTAAATCTAAAAAATGATGAAGAATTATATAAAATTTTACTCCAATTTTTAGAAATGCGTATGCAAAAAGGTGAATTTTGCATCATTAACGCTTATAATGAAACCCTTAAGGTTTATAAAGAACTAGCTAAGCAATATCGCTATGATATTTATATTATAGATTTTAAAAGCTCTTTAGAAGAATGTCTTAGAAAAAACGAGCAAAAAGCCAAAGAGCGTGGCTATATAGTCTCACAATCACTTTTAAAAAAAACCCATCACCTGCTTGAAAGAATTCCTAAAAAATATACGATTTTAAATCCTAATGATTGGAAAAAATGCCTTTATCAAATGCCTAATCTTAGTAAGTATAGGAAAATTCACCACATAGGCGATATTCAAGGCTGCTTTAGCATCTTAAAAGAATATCTACAAGAGCTCAAAGATGATGAATGCTATATCTTTTTAGGGGATTATATCGATAGAGGCATAGAAAATGGCAAGGTCTTAAAATTCTTGCTTAAAATTTGCGAAAGAGAGAATGTATATTTACTTGAAGGAAATCACGAAAGACATTTGATAAAATGGGCCAATGGAGAACTATCAAGCTCTAAAGAATTTAACGAAAATACACTCAAAGATTTTAGAAAAGAAAAACTCACGCCTAGGGATGCTAGAAAGTTTTATCCTTACTTAAAAGAATGTCTGTACTATAAATTTCATGAAAAACAAGTTTTTTGCTCGCATGGCGGGGTAAATCTTTTACCTTCTAAGGCTTATCAAATAAGCTTTATGCCAAGTTATGATTTTATTTATGGCGTAGGAAATTATGAAGAGAGTCAAAAAGTAGCAAGTCAGTTTTGTGAATTTACAAAAGACAATGTTTATCAAATCTTTGGACATAGAAACCGCACAAAATTGCCTGTGCAAATAGAAAAAAGAGTATTTTTGTGCGAAGGTAAAGTAGATGATGGGGGACATTTGCGTATAGTAACTTTAGACAAAAAAGGTTTTGAGTGTATAGAACTTAAAAATAAAGTTTATAGAAAGAAATAAGCCAAAAAGGCTTATTCTTCATCTTTGTTGGTTTTTTTAACCACCTTAACACGCTCTATAGAATTACCATCCATTTTTTTAACTTCATAGTAACAAAGCTCATCTTCAATGCGATCGCCCGCTACAGGCAAGCGTCCTAAAAGGTTAAACACATAACCCCCTATCGTTACTTGCTCTAAATCTTCATCGTAGCTTATCAAAAGCATTTCTTCAACGGTTTCTATATCGCAACGACCTTGGAATTCATAGATATTTTCAGCAAGTTTTTTATAGCTATCTTCTTCATTTTCACTCTTAATCTCACCGATAATTTCTTCCATGATATCTTCCATGGTTAAAATTCCAGCTGTTCCACCGTATTCATCAATCACAAGTGCAGTGTGAGAACGCTCTTTATTCATCATCACAAGAACTTTTGAAATGCTAATATTTTCAGGAACTAAAATCAAAGGCTTAACAAAAGTATCTAAATTTTCACTCTTATCACTAAGCTCATTTTGCACTATATCTCGTATATGTATCATACCTAAAATAGTATCTTTAGAACCATCTATATATGGAAAACGCGTATGCTTATGATCGCAAATGATTTGCATATTTTCAGCATAAGTTTTTTGTTTATTTAGACAAATCATATCTTTGCGAGGTGTCATGATTTCTTTTGCAACAGTATCTGAAAAATCAACCGCATTACGGATAATTTCAGTTTCAAATTCATCCAAAACACCGCCTTTTTGGCTTTCACTTGCTATGATTTTAATCTCTTCTTCACTATGGGTTAATTCGCTTTCTTTGGCAGGTTTGATGCCAAAAAGTTTTAAGGTTATAGCCGCAAGAAAATCAAAAATTTTAATACAAGGTAAGAAAAGTATCCAAAACCAATGAAGAGGCCTTGCCACCCAAAGTACAGCTTTATCTGCAATAGCAATTGCAATGCTTTTTGGAACAAGCTCGCCTAAAACCACATGCAAAAGAGTGATGATACTAAAGGCGATAATAAAAGCTATAGTATGGATAATAACTCCATTAAATCCAAGATTTGCAAGAGGAATTTCCAACATTTTTGCTATAGCAGGCTCACCTATCCAACCAAGGGCTAGCGAACTTAAAGTAATTCCTAGCTGACAAGCACTAAGATAGGTATCAAGTCTTGAAGTAACTTCTAGTGCTTTTTTAGCACCTACTTTTTTTTCCTTAACCATTTCTTCAAGTTTTGAACGACGCACTTTAACAATACTAAATTCAGACAAAACGAAAAAGCCATTTAAAAGCACTAAAGCTAGTGCAATGACAACCATAAGTATAGAATATCCTGCATCAAAAGACGCTGTAGGTAAAGTTTGGTTTAAATCTAAAACCTGACTGGGGTCCAATAAAAACTCCTTATAAATAAAATATTTAATTATACACAATTAAAAGTAAAATTTTAGCTTAAAAATGGTTTTTAAGCTAAAATTAATTTGCATTGGAGTTTAATTTAAGACATGAAAATGCTTAAAATTCTGATTATTTTTTGTGCTACATTAACCCTATCTATTGTCTATGCTCCACAACCTATAGCACCTTTATTATCTAATTATTTTCATGTAAATTTGCACCAAATTTCTTGGATAATCAGTGTTACACTTATTCCCCTGGCTGTTGCGCCTTTGGTTTATGGTTATTTACTTGAAATTTTTTCCTTAAAGAAAATTCTTGTTGTTTCATTGTTTTTATGTTCTATTTTTGGTATTATTGGGAACTTAAACGATAATTTTTATTTTTTTCTATTTCTTAGATTTTTACAAGCTCTTTGTATACCTGCCATACTTACAGCACTTCTTACCTTGCTTAGCCGCTTAGAAAGCGATAATATACAAAAAAATACAGCCATTTATGTAGGTGCTACAACTTTTGGTGGTTTTGTTGGAAGGGTTTTTGGGAGCTTTTTGAGTGATCTCTTTTCTTGGCATTTTGCCTTGAATTTTTTTAGCATTTTGATGATGGTTTGTGGTTTTTTGTTTTTATTTTTTAAAGAACATCCTATAAGCTTAAACACACAAACTTCCTTGAGGGATTTTTTACCCTTTGTTAAAGAGCTTAGATTTATGGTGATATTATTTTGTGTTTTTACTATCTTTTTCTCTTTTCAAAGTATAGTAAGTTTTCTACCTTTTCATCTTAAAGAAAGTATAAAAGATATCACTCAAACACAAATTGGACTTGTTTATTTGGGATTTTTAACCGGAGTAATAAGCTCACTACTTATAGGTAAAACCATAGAAATTTTAGGCTCAAAAATTCGCACAGCTATATTTGGGTTTTTGGTTTTTATAGCGGGTTGTTTTTGTATGATAGTAGGGAATTTTTATTTTGCCTTTTTTGCTATGTTTGTATTTTGTAGCGGAATGTTTATAAGTCATTGTATATTTTCAGGGATTTTAAATTCGATCGCGGATAAAAAGGGCTTGGCTAATGGAATTTATTTGACATTTTATTATAGTGGGGGTGCTTTGGGTTCTGTATTGCCAAGTTTTTATTATGAAAGTTTTGGCTGGGAATTTTTATGTATCTTCACAGCCTTTTTACTTTTCATCGCCTTAATAATTTTTAGCAAATTCAGATATTTTTATAAATGATTTTTATTTTTCGCGTATTCGATATTTTTTTCAAATTCTTTTAAACGCTTATATATACTTCTAAGTTGAGTGATGGTTGTCCAATTGGTGATAAAAACGCTAAAAGAACTTCTTACTTGATTAAAAGCATTGTTAATCTGCATTACAATACCAAGTCCTATAGCTCCTGCAAAAAGTCCTGGGGCCATGATTAAAAATGGAACGATAACTATCATTTGCTCAAATAAAATCAACCAAATATTAAAATATCCATAGTGCAAAAAAAGTCTTTTATAATTGAATTTAAGTCCTGTAAAAAGCTCTATCATGGTTTCATTTTTGGCGTATTCTTTGCGGTTATCTTCAGCATAAACAAGTTCTTTTCTAAAAGCTGCTTCAGCTTTTTGATTGTTGTATTCAAGTCCTGGTAGTTTAATCCCTACAAACCAAGATACGATTAATCCCCCTAAAGAAATCAAAAGCGCAACATAAACAAGCAAGCCATCGATATTTTTTAAAAAATAAAAGCTAGAATTCTCACTTAAATTTGCAAATAAAGCCTTGCTTACAACATCGCTTAAAGTCCATAAAATCGGTATAAAAGCTACAAGAGTCATTAAAGCTCTTATAAAACTAAGTCCTAAGCTTTCTACAATTTTAGAAAAATTATAAGTATCTTCTTGAATTCTTTGCGAACTTCCTTCTATGTTATCATCCTTATTTTTCCAAAATTTCAAATAAGAAAAAGTCATAGCTTCACGCCACTTAAAGGCGTAAACACTAGCAAAATAAATATTAATCGTTGCAATTAAAACATAAGGAATAGCAATAGCTAAAAATACTAAAATCAAAGCATAAAAATCACTCGCAGAATAGCTTTCTTTTTCAATCATAGCCCTAGAATTAAAAAAATATTCCAATAAACTTTGATAATAATAAAGTGCGCCTTTATTGATAATATTAGCTTTTTGGAAATTTTCTTGTGCTTTTTGATTGGCCTCTTGGATTAAACTTGCATTGTTTTCAAATTTCTCTTCCGCCTTTTGCGTTGTATTAGAATCTAAAAGCTCTATTTTTGGTTTTTGTAAAACATTATAAAAATCACTATACCATGAATTGATTGCAACATTTAAGCTTGTTTGCATATATAAGAAAAATAAAAGCAAAAAAAGCCCCAAATAAGCCCATAAAGCCCATTTTTTACTTGCAAAAAACGAAGAAAACATACCACCGCCTTAATCTCAAAACGAAAATTTTAATCAATTTTATTTAATCAAGAGTTTATTTTTTGCCCAAATAGTCTTTAATATTGTAATCAATAGGCATAACAAAACTGATTTTTTCACCATCTTTCAACATTTCTTTAGGTGGTTTTGGCAATGGAGAAGCTCTTTTAAATAAACTTAAAACTTCATCATTAAGCACTGCATAAGGGCAGGATTTTTTAAGCTCCTTACTTAGGACATTTCCACTTTCATCGATACTCACACGAATTCTTACAACACCTTCTTGCTTTTGCATTATCGCTTCTTGAGGATATTTTTTAAATTTAGCCAAATGAGCCATAAGCAAGGCTTGATAGCTTTTAATTTGTTCTTTAGCATTGCCACTTATTATAGTTTGTGTTTTATCTTCATTACTTTGTAGCGGAGCACTGAGTGATTCATTTTTAAATTTTGAATTTTCACTTGCATTAGCTATTTCTTTTTGGGCTTGATTTTCATCTTGTTTTTCTATCTTTTTTTGAGCTTTTAATACAGCATTTTTATCTTGGGAGTTAAGACTCATTTTTTCATCTTGTTTTTTGTTTTTATCTTGAGAATTACTCTTTTTTTGATCAATCGAAACTTCTTTTAATTCTCCAATAGGAAGCTCTGATACCATCATAATGGAAGTAAATTCTAATCCTTGTTTAAAATCAACACCACTTGATTTTTCTTGAGTATAAAAAGAAAAAAGGAAAAATATTAATACTAAAGCATGTAATATCAAACTTAACACAAACCCAAAAATCATACCAGATTTCATAATTAATCCACCTTCTTACTTGAAAGAGCTATTTTTCCATAGCCATTCTCTTTTAATTTTTGCATTACTTGCATAATATCTTCATACTTTACACTTTTATCGATATGAAAATAAATAATTTCTTCTTTATTGCCTTTGGTTTTTATATCTAAAGCACTTGAAAGATTTTCTAGGCTTAATTTATCATCATTAATAGCCAAAGTATTATCAGTATTTAAATAAAGTATGATGGGATTTTTAAGCTTATCCTCTGCTTGCTGCGAACTCTTGGGTAATTCTATTTTGATAGAACTTGTGATAAGAGGAGTAACAGCCATAAAAACAATCAATAATACAAGCATAATATCTATAAAAGGAGTTATATTGATCTCACTTAACTCCTCTTCTTTGTGAGCCATTTCAGTTTTTATCATTAAAATAACTCCTATGAAAAAGTATATAGACAAAATTTGCAAGCTCATCTAAATGGTGCATAAGTTTTAAATTTTTTCTTGTAAGATAATTATAAAAAAGCACCGCAGGGATAGCAGCTATCAAGCCAAAAGCTGTAGCAAACAAGGCTTCAGCTATACCCGGTGCAACGACTGCCAAAGAAGCATTGCCAAGATTTGCTATACCTATAAATGCATTCATAATCCCCCAAACTGTTCCAAAAAGCCCTATAAAAGGTGCGCTAGCACCTATACTCGCAAGCAAGCTCAAGCCATTTTTGCTTGCTGTGATTTGCTTTGAGATGGTATTTTGCAAACGCAATTCTATACGCTCTTTTATGTGATCATTTTTATATTCACTTTTTTCAAGCTCATCTTGAATTTCTAAAGATAAAACACCTGCAAAATCCTTTGTCTGATCTAATTCATTGAGATTTTTTAATTCTTTTATCTTTTGTATGGATGAGTCTAAATTTTTTTTCATAAAATAAAATTGCATAAGCTTGGAAATAAAAACTGCCCATGCTAAAATGGAAAATAAAACCAATATATAAATAACACCTTTTACCACCTCATCAGCATTTTGATAAAGACTAGAAAGAGAAAGCTCTATTTTAGGTGCTTTGGTTTCTATCTTAGAAGAATCAAAAGATAAATTTGTATCTGTTGCATTTAAATTTAACAATAAAAAACAAAATAAAAACATTTTTTTTAACATTTGTATATTCCTTAATATTTATATTCAAAACTTACTATAAAAGTACGACCGCGAGCAGAGTTATTATAAATATAAATAGGATTAAATAACCCTCCAGCATTTTGACTATCACCAGTATTATAAGTATAAAGCGCATCCATATAGTTTTTGTCAAATAAATTTTGTATCTCTGCTTTGATTGTAAAGTTTTTCAAAATTTTATAATTTGCATAAAGATCAACGATAGTTGGTATTTTTGGTAATTCATCTGTAGTTTTAAGCGGAGCTATAGCATCAGGATTACTTGGATCATCTTCCAAACTGCCTACAGGAGCTACTCTCTTTGCTTTTCCTGTGTATTTGGCAAGAGCTCCTAGAGTCAGTTTTTCTTCAAATAATCTTACACCCATATCAAGATTAGCATAATGCTCTGGAAGTTGGGCAAATTGGCTTTGGCCTGATTGCGCTCCACCTGTTTCTAAAGATTCTGTATCTGAAAATTTATGCTTGGATTTTTGATAAGTATAAGATAGTATAGAATAAAAAAATCCTGTATCATATTTGAATTCAAGCTCAACTCCGTGGAATTTAGCTTTTTCATCATCATTTAATTGCATAATAAAAATAGCATTGTCAGCTTTTTGCCAATATCTTCTATTATAAATATAATTTTTTACCTTAGTATCATAATAAAGCACTTTAAAACCTAAAGTATCATTATTGTTTAAAATTTCATGTGCAAAAGAATTAAAACCTATTTGATAAGTATTTGCACTTTCAGCCCTTAAAAATGTGTTCATATTATGCTCCCCACTTGCATCATGGGTAAAAAAATACTCTTGGACATTTGGGATTCTATGGCTTTTAGAATAAGAAATAAAAGGATTAAAAAGTGGATGGATATCTGCTGAAAGCATTAAAGAATAATTAAAATTATTGTAATCCTTTTCTAAATTTGTCGCATTTTTTGGCTGACAATAAGGATTAGCCATACTACAAACTCCCTTATATCCACTTAATTGTGCATTGATCCAATTGACATTAGAATTTAGGGTGAAAATTCCCTTTGTAAAACTCGTATCCAAATAAAAGGTTTTAATATCTTGTTTTCCTTTAGGATAAAAACTAGTCAAAATATAAGGCAAAAGCACTCTATCTTGTGGAAAATCATTACTATAATGATTATTTAAAATATTAACCCCATAAGTAAAATACAAATTTGAATCTTGTGAAAATTCTTTATTCATGGTATTGCTAAGATCAAAAGTTACCGCTCGATTTTTAGTCTTAATTCTACTCATATCGTGATAACCCCAAGTCTTGTCTTGATTATACTTTTGCTTTCCGTCATTATAAGCAAATAAAAATTTTAAATCCAAAAGATTAGAATCAGGATTTAAACGATAGTCAATTTGATAAGTATCATTTGTAATCTTTCTACCCGCAAGATTGTTATTATAAGCTCTATAGTTTAAAATCGCCTCACTGATATCAGATTTGTATTCTACTTTAAAGAGCTGACTTCTAGGCTGATTATAAAGATTGTTTGGATTTATAGGTGCTGCTAAATTATCATCTGGAATGCCATCATCATCAGTGTCAAATGGGGGTTTTTGATCGCCTATATAGCCTCCACCTCCAATTTTATAATTTTGAGAAACATTTTGCCCACTATAAGCAAATAAAATGCCTAAATTAGCATTATTTTCTAACATAGTTTTTCCTGCTATAGCACCCATAAAATTAGGTCCTATAGCATTGCTACCATAAGAGTATTTTCCCAAAAAACCAAAAACTCTTCTTTCTTGTACTATATCATCTACACCTATAGTTCTAAAATTAGCCGAACCCATTAAAGCATTAACCCCATTTGCCCCGCTAAAAGTTCCACGATTAACATCTAAGGCGACTAAAAAATTTTTATCTATTGGGGCTGTAAAACTTGAAGTTCCAATTTGCCCATGAAAGCTATCATCACTTGCAGAACCAAAAAAAGTTTGAGTTACACCATCAATTTGTGTATTTACTCTTCCAAGTCCTGTCATACCGCGAATATTTACTGAAACTCCCCCTTGTGCTTGATCTACTTGAGTATAAGCACCAGGAACACTACGCACTATAGAATCTATACTTTGAGTGTTTGAATTTAAATTATCTCTTGTGCTTGTTGCTCCGGGAGTTACAAAGGGTTTTTCATCGTTTTTGATTTTTGAGCCTGAAATTTCAAGACTATCAAATTCCAATTCTTCAGAAAAAGCAAAATTAGCAAAACATAAACCCATAACACAAAATAAACTTAATTTTTTCATTATTCTCCTTTAATAATAAATAAAAGTATAATCACTGTCTTTTAAATCTCTTTCTCCATAGTTTAAATTCACCACGACTATTTTTTTATCACTTTTAAAATCTTGTATATGTAAAGGAATTCCTATTTTCTTGCTTGTATGATAGCTCCCAGCTAACAATAAAACCTTGTTTGTATGATGAACCAATACATCAGCCATTCGCCTGTCTTTAAATTGTTGAATTTCTACTAATTTATCTAGTAATTCTTTATTTTCTTGAGGATTTAATTTATGACTTAAGGATATAATGTCAAAAATTTGTTTTTTTACTTCATTTGTGGTTGAAACATAGCCCTTTAAAGGCTGAACTCCATTATAAATACTTGTAATTTCTGAGCGTGAAAGATTTGCGCCTAATATTTTTGCTCTTGAATAAAAAACTGCATTGACAAATTGATCATAATCTTTCCATTTCCAGCCCTTATCCCAATTTAACGCATTAGTAAGTTCATTGGTTTTAATGGTTTTTTTATTTTTAAAAGCTTTATCTAAGTGATTTTGCTCTGTGCTTGCTAACATTTCTAAAGCCACATCAAAGCTTATATTTTGAGAACTTAAATTTCCTTCTAAAGCATTAAAAATCATAACTTGACTTATCTTGTGTTTTGTTTCATCGTGTTTTTCACCAAGCAGTATCACATCTGCTTTTAATAATTCTAAAATCATATCTTCAAAAGAAATCTTTTTTTGAGTATGAGTATCAAGTATATAAAAATCTTTATTTTCTTGAAGTGGAGATGGTTTTTGTAAAACAGCACAAGCGCTCAACATAAAGCTTATAAATAGAATGTTTAAAATAGTATAAAATTTCATTGTTATTGTTACTTTCTTAGTGGTTTATTTTTGATATTGAATATTAATATTTTATATATAA
>NZ_AINS01000014.1 GCF_000254135.1 Campylobacter coli LMG 9860 | reverse complement strand
CTAAGGTTTTTGGGAAAAGACATGATGATGTTTTAAAAGCTATTAGAAATATTTTAAACGACTTACGAGAAATAGGGGATTTGCAATGTATCCGCAATTTTACGGAATCATTTCAATACCGAAAAATAGAGGGTTTTAGAGGTAGAGGAAAAAAATACCCATACTATCAACTTACAAAAGATGGCTTTTCTCTTTTGGCAATGGGTTTAACAGGTAAAAAAGCATTGCGGTTTAA
>NZ_AINS01000015.1 GCF_000254135.1 Campylobacter coli LMG 9860 | reverse complement strand
TAAGATTTATTTCGCCTTTGGCGGTTATTGTTGTTATGATTAGTGCTTTTTTAAAGTAAAATCGGATTAAAAATGAGAACATATTTTTCAAAAATAGGTTTCATTTTAGCTGTTGCAGGCGGGGCTGTAGGTTTGGGAAATGCTTGGAAATTTCCAACCCTAAGCGCTGAAAATGGCGGTTTTGTTTTTGTTCTTTTGTATTTATTTTTTACTCTTAGTATAGGGTTTAGTATCTTTTTAGCTGAAGTATCAATGGGGCGTTTAAGTAGAAGTGATTTAGCAAATGCTTACTATACTCTTGCAAAAAGTCATGCCAGAAGATGGCGTTATGGTGGAATTTTCACCTTAGGTGGAATTTTTGTTCTTTCTTTTTATTTGGTAATTATGGGTTGGGTTTTAAAATATGCCTTGACTAGTCTTTATTATTTACCTAAAAATTTAGAGCAAGCAGGAAGTGATTTTTCTACTTTAATCAGTGCTGATTTAAGCAATTCTATTTTATTTTTTTCTTTATCTTTTTTTCTTACTTTATTGATTGTGTCTAAGGGTTTAATAAAAGGCATTGAAAGACTGAATGTGGTTATAATGCCAAGTCTTTTTATCATGCTTATTTTTATGCTACTTTATTGTATGAGTTTTCAAAATGGTTTTAAGCAAGCTTTTTCTTATCTTTTTTATCCTGATTTTTCAAATTTTAAATTAAGTTCTATTGCTGAAGCTTTAGGGCTTGCTTTTTTTACATTATGTTTAGGAATAGGCTGTATAGTGACTTATTCTGCGGCTTTAAGCAAAAAAATAAATTTTATCAAAAGTTCTATTTTTATAGTTTCGATTAATCTTCTTATCTCATTTATCATGGGGCTTATAGTTTTTACTTTTATATTTGAATTTGAGGCAAATCCAAATATACAAGGTCCAGGAATAGTATTTGTATCTTTGATGAGTTTATTTAATGAGCTTGGAATTTTAGGTTATGTTTTAGCCTTTTGTTTTTTCTTGGCACTTTTTTTCGCAGGTATTACTTCTGCGGTTTCAATGATAGAGCCTCTGACTTTCTATGTGGTTAATAATTATAAAATTTCTCGTATTAAAGCTTTATCATTTATAGGTTTTATCGTTTTTGTATTGGGAATTTGTTGTATTTTATCTTTAAATACTCATTTTTCTAGTTTATTTAGTATTTTTGGAAAAGATTTTTTTACTCTTTTAGATAAGGTGACTTCTAATATATTACTTCCCCTAGGGGCGATTGTAAGTTCTATATTTGTAGGTTTTTTTGTGGATAAAAAGCGAATTTATAAAATATTTTCCAAATTTGTAAATCGTCAAATATTTACAATTTGGCTATTTTTTATTCGTTTTATATCACCTATAGCAATTATTTGCATAATGTGTTATCAAATTTTTGTTAAAATTTCTTAATTATTTCATATAAGGAAAATAAATGGCTAAAAAATTTATAGATGTTATGGATACAAGTTTTAGAGATGGTTTTCAATCTGTTTACGGGGCTAGAGTCTTAATGCAAGATTTTTTTCCAGCAGTAGAAGCAGCTAAAGAAGCAGGGATAACTCATTTTGAATTTGGAGGTGGAGCAAGGTTTCAAAGCCTTTATTTTTACCTTAATGAAGATGCTTTTGAAATGATGGATAAATTCCGTTCGATTGTTGGAAAAGATGCGAATTTGCAAACTTTAGCAAGAGGTGTAAATACTGTTACTTTGGATACAGGAAGTAAAGAGCTTATTGATTTACATGCCAAACTTTTTGCTAAGCATGGCACTACAACAATTAGAAATTTCGATGCTTTAAACGATGTAAATAATCTTAAATTCAGTGGAGAATGTATTAAAAAATACGGCTTAAAACATGAAATCACAATTACTTTAATGGATTTACCACCAAATTGTCAAGGTGCCCACGATGTACCATTTTATGAAAGAATATTAAAAGAAATTTTAGCTGCTGAAATTCCTTTTGATAGTATTTGTTTTAAGGATGCTAGCGGAACTTCAAATCCAAATAAAATTTATGAAACCATTAAAATGGCTAGAAAAAATTTACCACAAGATGTGCATATAAGACTTCATACGCATGAAACTGCAGGAGTGAGTATAGCTTGTTATTTAGCAGCATTGGAAGCTGGGGTTGATGGTATAGATTTAGCAGCAGCTCCTGTGAGTGGGGGTACTTCACAGCCTGATATTTTAACTATGATGCATGCTTTAAAAGGTAAAAATTATGATTTGGGTGGATTAGAAGAAGAAAAGATTTTAAAATATGAAGCAGTTTTAAAAGATTCTTTAAAAGAGTATTTTTTACCGCCTGAAGCTACAATGGTAAGTCCTTTAATCCCATTCTCTCCTATGCCAGGAGGAGCTTTAACTGCCAATACTCAAATGATGAGGGATAATAATATACTCGATAAATTCCCAGAAGTTATTCATGCTATGCGTGAAGTTGTGGAAAAAGGTGGTTTTGGAACTTCTGTAACTCCTGTTTCTCAATTTTATTTTCAACAAGCTTTTAACAATGTCATGTTTGGATCTTGGGAAAAAATTGCTGAAGGTTATGGAAAAATGGTATTGGGATATTTTGGTAAAACTCCTGTCGAGCCTGATGCTGAAGTTAAAAAACTTGCAGCTAAACAGCTAAATTTAGAGCCCACTACAGAACTTGCTATCGATATAGCGGATAAGGATGAAACCAAAAGTATAGCTTATGTTAAGAGTTTACTTGAAAAAGAGGGCATAGCAGTAAGCGAGGAAAATATTTTCATTGCAGCAGCTTGTAAAGAAAAAGGTATAGCGTATTTAAAAGGTGAAGCTAAAGTTAATGTGCGCAAGAATGTGTCTGCGCCAAAACAAAATTCTACTGGTATTGATGAGAATAAATTTACAGTTTCAGTTAATGGAAACAAATATCATGTAGAAATAAGTGCAGGCTTTGATAAAGATGTAAATATTAAAAGTATTCACAAAGCAGATACTCAAGAAGATATAATGCAAGATGCGGATTCAAGCGAAGGTATACAAGCTGGAATTTCGGGTAATGTATTTAAAATTTATATTAATGAAGGTGAAGAGGTAAAATCGGGTCAAGTTGTTATGATTTTAGAAGCTATGAAAATGGAGATAGAAGTTAGTGCACCAAAAGATGGCATAATAGAAAAAATTTGTGTCAAGACGGGTGATAGTGTTAGCGAAAATAATTTAGTCGCAATATATAAAAATAATTGAGGTTTTAAATGAAGAAATTTGAAAATTTAGGTTTGGAAAATATAAAAAAAGTTTATCATAATTTAAGTTTTGATGAACTCTATGAACATGAGAAAAAGAATGAAGAGGGGCAATGCACGGATAATGGAACTTTTACTGTAGATACGGGAATTTTTACAGGAAGAAGTCCAAAGGATAAATATTTTGTAAAACAAGACCCTTCTAGCAAGTATATAGCTTGGGGTAAAGTCAATCAAGCAATCACTAAAGAACTTTTTGATGAGCTTTTAATGAAGGCTAGAAAAGAATTAAGCAATAAAGAAATTTATGTGCAAGATGTTTTTTGCGGCGCTTCTTTGAAAAGTCGTAAGGCTATAAGATTTGTAACTGAAATTGCATGGCAAGCACATTTTGTAAAAAATATGTTCATTCGTCCTAATGATAAAGAGCTTGATGAATTTAAAGCCGATTTTATCGTTTATAATGCATGCAAATGTGTCAATAAAGACTATGAAAAGAATGGTTTAAATTCTGAAGTTTTTGTGATTTTTAACATAGAAGAAAATATTGCAGTTATTGGCGGAACTTGGTATGGCGGCGAGATGAAAAAAGGAATTTTTTCCATGATGAATTATTGGCTACCTCTTGAAAATAAGCTTTCTATGCATTGTAGTGCAAATGTTGGTGAAAAAGGCGATGTTGCACTTTTCTTTGGCCTGAGTGGCACTGGAAAAACAACTCTTTCTACCGATCCAAAAAGAAAGCTTATAGGCGATGACGAGCATGGATGGGATGATGAAGGAGTGTTTAATTTCGAGGGTGGATGTTATGCAAAAACTATCAATCTTGATCCTGAGAGTGAACCTGAAATTTATGGAGCGATTAAGAGAAATGCACTTTTGGAAAATGTGGTTTTAAGAAGTGATAAGAGCGTAGATTATAGCGATGCTTCAAAGACTGAAAATACTAGAGTTTCTTATCCTATAGAACATATAGAAAATCATGAACCAAGCTTAAAAGCAGGTCATCCAAAAAATATTATTTTTCTAAGTGCAGATGCTTTTGGAATTTTACCTCCTGTAAGCAAACTTAGCAAAGAGCAGGCTATGTATTATTTTTTAAGTGGTTATACAGCAAAAGTAGCTGGAACAGAAAGAGGGATTACAGAGCCTCAAGCTACTTTTTCAGCTTGCTTTGGCGAGCCTTTTATGCCTTTGCATCCAACAGTTTATGCAAGATTGCTTGGAGAAAAAATTGACAAACATGAAGTAAATGTTTATCTTGTTAATACAGGCTGGAGCGGTGGAAGCTATGGCGTGGGCAAAAGAATGAGTATAAAGGCTACTAGAGCTTGCATTAATGCTATTTTAGATGGAAGTATTACACAGTGTGAATTTGAAAATTTTGATGTATTTAATTTAGCTATTCCTAAAACTTTAGCTGGTGTGGAAAGCTCTCTTTTAAATCCTATCAATACTTGGAAAGATAAGGATGAATTTATCGCCACTAGAAATAAATTAGCAAAAATGTTCAGCGATAATTTCAAACGCTATGAAGATGTCAAAGAGGGTGTAGAATACAGTCAGTTTGGACCTAAAATTTAAGGCGCATTGATGAAAAATGAGATGTGGTCAGGACGCTTTAGCGAAGCAAGCAACGAACTCTTAAAAGAATTTAATGCAAGTTTAAATATAGATAGAGCTTTGTATGTGGAAGACATACAGGGTTCTATTGCTCATGCTACTATGCTTGAAAATTGCGGAATCTTAAAAAAAGATGAGCTAGAGGCTATTGTAAAAGGTTTAGAGCAGGTTAGAGTCGAGATAGATCAAAATCGCTTTGTTTTCAATATAGAAGACGAAGACATTCATATGGCTATAGAAAAGCGTTTAAGTGAGCTTATAGGAAGTGAAATAGGCGGAAGACTTCACACAGCTCGCAGTCGCAATGATCAGGTTGCAACTGATTTTAAATTATTTACCAAAAAGTCCCATTTAGAACTTATAATGCTTTTAAAAGAACTTATCCAAACTCTACTTTCTCATGCTAGAGCGCATAAAAGAACTATTATGCCAAGCTTTACGCATTTGCAACATGCACAACCTATAAGTTTTTCTTTTTATATCTTAAGCTATGCTTTTATGTTTATGCGTGATATCAAGCGTTTGCAAAATAGTTTAGAGCTTGCGGATTTTTCCCCGCTAGGTTCTTGTGCTTGTGCGGGAACTAGCTATGCAACAAATCGCAATCTTAGCGCTCAAATTTTAGGCTTTAAAGACATTATGCCAAATGCCATGGATGGAGTGAGTGATAGGGATTTTGCGCTTGATTTACTTTATGATATAGCAGTGATTTTTACACACACTTCAAGACTTTGCGAAGAGATGATTTTATTTTCTGCTTCAGAATTTGGATTTTTAACCATAAGCGATAGTTTTTCAACAGGAAGTTCTATCATGCCACAGAAAAAAAATCCCGATGTTTGCGAACTTATACGCGGAAAAACAGGGCGTGTTTATGGAAATTTGATTTCTCTTTTAACGATTATGAAGGCACTTCCTTTAGCTTACAATAAAGACATGCAAGAAGATAAAGAAGGACTTTTTGATAGTGTTAAAACAGCAAAAGATAGTTTGATTATTTTAAATGCTATGTTAAAAGAAGTAAAAATCAATGAAGAAAATATGTTAAAATCTTGCAAAAAAGGGCATTTGTTGGCTACAGATTTGGCAGATTATTTAGTGCGAGAAAAAAATATTCCTTTTAGAAAAGCGCATTTTATAGTCGGTAATGTGGTCGCACAAGCTGAAAAACAAGGGATTGATATAAGTGATATCGAAGATCTTTCAAAAATAGATCCTATCTTTGATGAAAAAGCGATGAAATTGCTTGATTTTGAAAATTCTTTAAATTCTAAACAAAGTGAAGGTTCAAGCTCAGTTGCTAGTGTAGAAAAACAAATTCAAATTTTAGAAAAATTTCTTGAATGTTTAGGCTAATTTTGCCTAAACATTAAATCTAAAGTGCATCACATCGCCATCTAAGACGATATAATCTTTTCCTTCAAGACGCAATTTTCCCGCCTCTTTAGCGCCATTTTCTCCTTTGTAGGTGATAAAATCTTCATAAGAAATCACTTCTGCTTTGATAAAACCTTTTTCAAAATCATTATGAATCACGCTAGCAGCTTTTGGAGCTTTCCAGCCTTTTTTAATAGTCCAAGAACGCACTTCTAAAACTCCTGCTGTAAAATAGCTTATGAGTCCAAGTTTAGAAAAAGCAGTGCGTATGATTTGATCAAGCCCACTTTCATTTACACCTAAAGAGCTTAGAAATTCAGCACTTTCCTCATTACTTAAGCCAACTAATTCTTCTTCTATCTTAGCGCAAAGCTTGATAACTTCGTGATTGTTCTTATTAGCATAGTCTTTTAAAATTTTTACATACTCGTTATCTTCGCTAATACCATTTTCATCAACATTTGCCCCATAAATCACTTCTTTGGCAGAAAGAAGTCTTAGCTCTTTATTTAAAGCTTGAAAAATCTCATCTTCTTTTTGCAAATAGGTGCTAGCTGGAAGACCTTTATTTAAATGTTCAAGCAAAGAATTTGCCATTTCTAGACTTTCTTTTGCACCTTTGGTATTTGCTCTAGCTTCTTTATTGAGTTTTTCTATTTTTTTACCAAGCTGTTCTATATCTGCTAAAATAAGCTCTGTATTAATGATCTCAACATCCCTTAAAGGATCAACACCTCCTTCAACATGGGTGATGTTTTCTTCATCAAAACATCGCACAATGTGTAAAATTACTTCTGTTTCACGTATATTGGAGAGAAACTTATTTCCCAATCCCTCGCCCTTGCTCGCACCTTTTACAAGCCCTGCAATATCTACAAATTCTATCAATGAATGCATAATTCTTTCAGGTTTTACAATTTTGGCAAGTTCATTTAATCTTAGATCAGGAACTTCAACCATAGCCTTATTAGGTTCTATGGTACAAAAGGGATAATTTGCACTTTGTGCATTTTGTGCCTTGGTTAAGGCATTAAAAGTAGTTGATTTTCCAACATTTGGAAGACCTACTATACCGACGCTTAAACTCATTTATTTTTCCTTAAAAGATGAATTAAAAAATTAACACACATTCTAACTCCTGTTCCACCCGCACCAAAGCTATTATAGCCCCAAGATTTTTCTATGTAAGCAGGTCCTGCTATGTCAAGGTGGAGCCATTTATCTTTATATTCTTTGCGTATGAATTTATCTAAAAATAACCCAGCTGTAATTGCACCACCATAACGACTAGAAGCAGAATTACTAACATCAGCAATATTTGACTTTATAAGTTCTTTTAAATGCGGGTTAAAGTGTAGTATGGTTGTATATTCTCCACTTTTTTTAGAGCTTAAATAAAATTCATTTTGCAATTCTTCATTATTTCCCATAATACCACTTGTAAATTCCCCAAGCCCCACAACGCAAGCTCCTGTAAGAGTCGCCATATCAATGAGTAAATCAGGTTTTAAATCCTGAGCATAAGATAAACAATCAGCTAAAACCAAACGCCCTTCAGCATCGGTATTTCTTACTTCTATACTCACGCCTTCGCGCGAAATTAAAACATCATCTGGTTTATAAGCGTTTCCACCTATCATATTTTCAGTTGCACCTAAGATGCAATGTACTTCTAATTCTAAAGCGAGCTCGGCAACCGCTTTAATAATTCCCATCGCAGCTGCAGCTCCGCTTTTATCCGCTTTCATAGTAAGCATATAATCAGCAGGTTTTAGGCTCAAGCCACCACTATCGTAAGTTAAGCCTTTGCCTACAAATACTATACGCTTTTTAGCATTTTTAGCTTTATAGCTAAGGTGGATCAGACGCGGCGGATGAGCAGAAGCACGATTGACAGCTAAGAATGCATTCATTTTTTCTTTAGCAAGAAATTTTTCATCGCAAATTTTGCATGTGATATTTTTATTTTTTTTAGCTAAATTTTGAGCATCTTCCGCCATTTTTAAAGGAGTATAAATTTCAGGAATTTCATTAACTATATCTTTGGCAAAATTTGTCGCATTGGCTAGAATTTCACCGCGTAAAAGACCTATTTTTGCTTCATCGAGATTAATTTTTTTAGCATTTAGTTCTTCGGCAGAAATTATAAATTTTTCTAAAGTGCTTTCTTTTTTTTCGCTTTTGTATTTATCAAATTTATAAGCTCCAAAAAGCACACCCTCAACCAAAGAAGTAAAACTTCTCACAACGCAATCACCTAATATGCTAGGAAGTTTTACGCTTTTAATGTTTAATTTTTCTAAATTTTTATAAGCAGTGTAAAGTGCTAATCTTATATCCTCATAATTTAAACTTTTAAGTTCTATAAATAATCTTTTATTGTTTAAATCGAGTAAAATTCCCTCGCCTGTATAGTTATTTAATTTAAAAAAATCTTTTTCATTTGTGAATGGTTTTAGATTTTTATCTTGTATAAAAACAAGTTCAAAATCTGCTTTTATACCATGAATTTTTTTATCACTTAATTCAAATATCATTTTTTTTCCTTTTTTCTTTAAGTATAGCTTTTTCAATTTGTTTAAAGGTGAAAACAAGTAAAGATAAAAAACATATTATCATAATAGCAGCTAAATACCAATGATTTTTAGCCCAGGTTAAAAAATTCTGGATTAAATTACCAAAATGCCAAGCTAAAAGTATGGTAATAGCAGCCCAAACCCAAGCGCTAAGAAGATTGATAATGGCAAATTTTTTAGCACTATAACGCGTAATACCTATGCTCATAGGGATTACAGTTCTAAAACCATACATATAGCGTTGTATAAAAATAATAGGCCAACCAAAACGCTGTAAAAGTAAGTGCGCTACGGCGAATTTACGCCTTTGCGAACGGAGTTTCTTTTGAATATAGCGTTTGTTATATCTTCCTATATAAAAATAAATTTGATCCCCAACAAAGCCACCCAAGCCAGCTATAAATATAGCTAATACTACATGCATTTTTCCATCATGGGCTGCAAGTCCAGCAAAAATAAGTCCAAGCTCACCCTCTAAAATACTCCAGCAAAAAAGTATCAAGTAGCCCCAAGTTTCAACATGTTCATTCCAAATTCTTATAATAAATTCTTCCAAGGAGAAATCATTTTTAACCAAACCATGAATCACATAAATTATTAGAGCAATTAAAACGATAAAGATAAAAAATTTAAACCATTTTCTCATCGCACCCTCCTAAAATTCTAAAACACTATATACAGAACAATGCTTTTGTAATTTTTCTTCACCGCCTAAGTTTTTCAAATTCATTAAAAAACAAGCCTCGATACATTCTCCTCCTGCTTTTTTAATAAGTTCAAAAGAGGCAAGTGCTGTCCCACCTGTAGCTATAAGATCATCTACAAGCAAAATTTTTGCATTTTTTATATTTCTAAATGCATCTTGATGAATTTCTACTCTATCTGTCCCATACTCAAGTTCATACTCGCAAGAATAGGTATTTGATGGAAGTTTATTGGGTTTGCGTATAGGAACAAAAGGTAAATTTAGCTTAGCACAAATCATTGCCGCAAAAATAAAACCTCTGCTTTCAGTTCCTGCTATAAAATCTAAATTCATAGTTTGATAACGCTTACTTAAATGATCCAGTAAAAAAGATAAGGCTTTTTGATTGTTAAGTAGAGTTGTAATATCTCGAAAGATAATACCTTCTTTTGGAAAATTTGGAATAACGCGTATGCTTTCTGATAAAAATTGCTGTTCGTTTTGTGTAAGTTTTGTCATAATAATGCCTCGATTTTTGCTTCTAGCTCTTTAATTCTTTGTCTTAGTTTATCATTTTCTAAACGGTATTGAGAATTTCTTGTTCTTAGAGAAGTTAAATCCGCTTTTATTTTATTGAGCTCTTCGGTTAAAATATCGATATTCCCAAGACTGCGTTGAAGTTGAATTTGTAGTTTTCTAATGACTATTTCAGTATCATCAAGATTGTTTTTTATAAAATCTTTTGAAGTTTTTTCTTTATTAAGCAGGGTTTTATAATAAAACAACATAACAACTAGATAAATAGTAGCACAAATAAGTGCAGTTAAAATAAACCAATTTGCAAACATTAACAATCTACCTCAATTTTTTGAATTCTTTTTACATGTCTACCTTGATCAAAAGGGGTTTGAATAAAATTTTCTATCATATCGATAGCTGCATCAATGCCTATTAATCTACCTCCAAAAGCTAAAACATTTGCATCATTGTGTTTTCTAGCAAGTTTAGCACTAAGGCTTTCATTACATAAGGCACAGCGAATGTTTTTATGACGATTAGCAGCGATGGAAATTCCTATCCCTGAACCACAAATTAAAATTCCAAAGCTTTGTTCATCTATTTTAGAAGCTAACAAATGTGCATAATCTGGATAATCACAACTAGTAGGATCATTTGTCCCAAGATCATCAAAAGGAATTTGCTTTTCTTTAAGAAAGGTACAAATTTTTTCTTTAAGCATAAAACCCGCATGATCGCTAGCAATATAAATTTTTTTTCTAAGCATAAAAAATCCAAAATTTAAAAATTAAAGCATCTATATTAACATAACAAATCATAAAAAAAGCTTTTTGTTTTCAAAATAAATTTAAAACTAAGTTTTATTTTTTGTATATATGTTACAATATACATTTTAAAAATTTTAATCCATTTTAACAAATAGAAGGAAAATTAAATGAAACTCCTATTGATAGGATCATCTACCGGAGGCCCTAATCAGCTGAAGTTTTTATTAAAAGATGTGGATATAAAAAATACTTGCGTAGTTATAGCTCAACATATGAGTGCAAGTTTTATACCTTCTTTTGTAAATCAGTTTAATAAAGAAGCCTTAAGCGAAGTAAGTCTTTTAAACGACAAAGAGGTTTTGGCAAATAAAATTTATATTTGTCAAAAAAATACTATTTTATCAGGAAATTTAAATCTTATGGCAAACTGGAAAGAAGTTGTCACAAGCTTTAAACCAAATGTAGATTTGTTGTTTCACTCAGCTGTACCTTTGGTAAAGACAAACAAAATTTTAGCTGTAATACTAACAGGCATGGGAGATGATGGGGCTAAGGGATTGTTTGAATTGTATAAAGTAGGAGTTAAATGTTTGTGTGAAAATGAGGCTGATAGTATTGTATATGGTATGCCAAAAAAAGCAAAAGATATAAATCCAAAACTAAGGCCTATGAGTTTAAAAGAAATTAAACAAGAAATTTTAAATTTTATAAATGAAGAATGAGGGTTTAAATTTATGGAAGAAAAAATTAATCCTAGCGAATTAGAGCTTAATGAATTTATTAAGATTATTAATGAAATCAGCGGTATAGATTTAAATGAAAAAAGAAATATTTTAGTTTTAAAATTATCAAAATTTGTTTCAAGTACGGGTGTAAAAACCTTTGCTGAATTTTTAAGCAAACTTCAAATAAATAGACAGCTTAGACAAGACACTTTAGATTTTGTTACTATAGGGGAAACATACTTTTTAAGAGAATTGTCGCAATTAAAAGAAATTATTTTTTATGCTAAAAGTCTTGAAAAAACAGTAAATATTTTAAGTGCTCCTTGTTCTAGTGGCGAAGAGGTGTATTCTATGGCGATTTTGGGAGCTCAAAATTTCCTTAAGGATATGATGATCTTAGGAATTGATATAAATTCAAATGTCATCGAAAAAGCAAAGGTGGGTAAATATCAAGGTAGAACTTTACAGCGTTTAAGCGAAAGTGAAAAAAGAAGATTTTTCACAGATATTGGAGAGCAAACATTTAGCATTAATAAAAGCGAACTTTGTACATGTAGATTTGAATTATGTAATGTTTTTGAAGATAAATTTTTAAGACTGGGTAAATTTGATATTATTGTCTCTAGGAACATGATGATTTATTTTGACTATGATTCTAGAATTAAATTAATGGAGCGTTTTTATCAAATTTTAGCTGATAACGGTAGGTTGTATGTGGGCAATGCCGATTTGATTCCTGAAACCACATTTTTTAAGAAAGTTTTTTCACCTCGAGGTGTGTACTATGAAAAAATTTGATTATATTTTCTTAAATTTTACAAAAAGTTACACTTTTTTATATCTTCGCTAAAATAAAGTTACTATTTTTAGCTTAAATTTTGATTTTGGTGCTATGATATTGTCAATATAATAAACCCTTGTTATTATTAATTTTTAAGTTTAATCAAAAAAGGAAAGATTTTGATAGAGTTAAGAAATGTAAATAAATATTATGGAACCCATCATGTTCTTAAAAATATTAACCTTTGTGTTAAAGAAGGTGAAAAACTTGTTATCATAGGCCCTAGCGGAAGTGGAAAAAGTACTACTATTCGCTGCATGAATGGACTTGAAGAGGTGAGTTCGGGTGAAGTTGTTGTAAATAATCTTGTTTTAAATCATAAAAATAAGATTGAAATTTGTAGGAAATATTGTGCTATGGTTTTTCAACATTTCAATCTTTATCCTCATATGACTGTTTTGCAAAATTTAACTTTAGCTCCTATGAAACTTCAAAAAAAATTACGCCAAGAAGCCGAAGAAACAGCCTATCAATATCTTAAGGTGGTTGGACTTGTAGACAAGGCAAATGTTTATCCAGCCACGCTTTCAGGTGGTCAGCAACAACGTGTTGCTATCGCAAGAGCGCTATGTACTAAAAAACCTTATATCTTGTTTGATGAACCTACTTCAGCACTTGATCCTGAGACTATACAAGAAGTTTTAGATGTAATGAAAGAAATTTCTACACAAAGAAATACAACTATGGTTGTGGTAACTCATGAAATGGGTTTTGCTAAAGAAGTTGCCGATAGAATTATTTTCATGGAAGATGGTGCTATTGTGGAAGAAAATGTTCCTAGTGAGTTTTTTTCCAATCCTAAAACTGAAAGAGCAAGACTCTTTTTAGGAAAAATTCTTAAAAATTAAACCAAATTTTAAAAGGAGAGAACAATGGTTTTTAGAAATTCTTTATTAAAATTAGCAGCACTTGCTTTAGGAGCTTGTATGGCTTTTACTAGTGCAAATGCAGCTGAAGGAAAACTTGAAGCTATCAAGGCTAAAGGAGAGTTGGTTATAGGTGTAAAAAATGATGTACCACACTATGCTTTACTTGATCAAGCTACAGGCGAAATTAAAGGCTTTGAAGTTGATGTTGCTAAAATGCTTGCTAAGAGTATTTTAGGAGATGAAAATAAAGTTAAACTTATAGCAGTAAATGCTAAAACAAGAGGTCCATTACTTGATAATGGTAGCGTTGATGCGGTTATAGCAACTTTTACTATCACTCCAGAGAGAAAAAGAGTGTATAATTTTTCAGAGCCGTATTATCAAGATGCTGTAGGGCTTTTAGTTTTAAAAGAGAAAAATTATAAATCTTTAGCAGATATGAATGGTGCTACTATAGGGGTAGCTCAAGCAGCAACTACTAAAAAAGTTATCAATACTGCGGCTAAAAAAATAGGTGTTAAAGTAAAATTCAGCGAATTTCCTGATTATCCTAGCATAAAAGCAGCTTTAGATGCAAAAAGAATTGATGCGTTTTCAGTTGATAAATCTATTTTACTAGGTTATAAAGATGAGAATAATGAAATTTTACCTGATAGTTTCGATCCTCAAAGTTATGGCATAGTTACAAAAAAAGATGATGTAAATTTTTCAAATTATGTCAATGATTTTGTAAAACAAAACAAAACTGAAATCGACGCTTTAGCTAAAAAATGGGGTTTATAAAATGAATGAGAGTGTAGGCTTTGTGGATAAATTAAGGCAACTCCTTAGTTCTTGGGGTTTGTATGATGAAAGTAGTACAAATCCTTTTGCAATTTGGAAATTTCTAGACGCTTTGGACAATGGAGATGCTTTTATTAGCGGTTTTATTTATACTTTAGAAGTGAGCATTCTTGCATTACTTATAGCGATTGTTTTTGGAACTATAGGTGGTGTGATGGCCACAAGTAAAATTAAAATCCTAAGAGCCTACACTCGAGTGTATGTTGAGCTTTTTCAAAATATTCCCTTGGTAATACAAATTTTCTTTTTATATTTTGCTTTGCCTGGCTTAGGAATTCATCTTGATATTTTTACCATCGGTGTTTTGGGTATAGGTGCTTATCATGGTGCTTATGTAAGTGAGGTAGTTAGAAGTGGAATTTTATCTGTTCCTAGGGGACAATTCGAAGCTTCAGCCTCTCAAGGTTTTACCTATGTACAGCAAATGCGTTATATTATAGTTCCACAAACTATAAAAATTATCCTGCCGCCTATGACAAATCAAATGGTAAATTTGATTAAAAATACTTCTGTATTATTGATTATAGGTGGAGCAGAGCTTATGCATTCTGCAGATAGTTATGCTGCTGACTATGGAAATTACGCACCTGCATATATTTTTGCGGCGATTTTATATTTTATCATTTGTTATCCTTTGGCATATTTTGCAAAAGTTTACGAAGACAAGCTTAAGAAAGCTCATTTAACAAGATAAGGGGTTTGGTATGGAAAATGTTTTTAATGCTCAAAATATTGAATTTTTAATGCAAGGTCTAGTCCTTACCCTTAAAATTGCCTTGGCGACTTGTATTATATCTATCATTTTTGGAACTTTTTTAGCTATTACTAAAAATTATGGAGATAGATTCAGCAGGTTATTAGCAACTTGTTACATTGATATATTTAGAAATACTCCATTGCTTTTATGGATGCTTGCTGCTTGTTTTGTTTTGCCATCATTTTTTCCACAAATGCCACAAGCTTTTTGGGGAACTATAGGATTTTCGCTATACACAAGTTCAGTTATGGCTGAGATTATACGTGGTGGTTTAAATTCTATTCCAAAAGGACAATTTGAAGCAGCTTATTCTCAAGGATTTAGTAAATTTTTTACTCTTTTTTATATTATTTTACCTCAAACTTTTAGAAAGGTTGTTCCGTCTTTGCTTTCTCAAATTGTTACCACTGTAAAAGATACGGCCTATTTGGCGGGTTTACAAATAGCAGAACTGACTTATAATTCTAAAAATATTTTGGCTAGACTTACGAGTTTTGATGAAATTTTAGCTACTATAGGTTTTGTTGCTGTGATTTATTTTGCTATATGCTTTTCATTATCCATGCTTGTAAGATATTATGCTAAAAAAACCGCTTATGTTTCTTAGAAAATATGTATTTTAATTAAAAGAGAATGAAATTTACAGCATTTTTTAAATTTTATTTTATTAAAATCTTATTTTAATATTATTTAGTAAAAGGTCTTTTATGCGCGGTTATAAAATTTTTTCAGGTTCGGCTAATGTAGAATTTGCAAAACAGATTTCTAAATATCTTTCTTTGCCTTTAAGTGATGCTGGAGTAAAGCGTTTTAGCGATGGAGAAATTAGCGTTCAAATTGATGAAAGCGTACGTGGTAAAGATGTTTTCATTATCCAAAGCACCTGTGTACCTACCAATGATAATTTAATGGAGCTTTTAATCTTAACAGATGCTTTGCGACGCTCAAGTGCAAATTCTATTACAGCTATTATTCCTTATTTTGGTTATGCAAGACAAGATAGAAAAGCAAATCCAAGGGTACCTATTACTGCTAAACTTGTTGCCAATTTAATCGAAGCAGCAGGGATTGATCGTGTGGCTACTATCGATCTACACGCGGGGCAAATTCAAGGTTTTTTTGATATACCTGTTGATAATCTTTATGGAAGTATAGTATTTAATGATTATATCAAAACCAAGCATTTTAAAAATGCAATTGTTGGAAGTCCTGATATAGGAGGTGTAGCAAGAGCTAGAAGTGTGGCTAAAAATTTAGGACTTGATATAGTGATAGTAGATAAAAGACGCGAAAAAGCTAATGAGAGCGAAGTTATGAATATTATCGGAGATGTTAAAGATAAAGAGGTGATTTTAGTCGATGATATTATTGATACTGCAGGTACTATTGTAAAGGCTGCTGAAGCTTTAAAAAACAAAGGTGCAAAATCCGTTATGGCTTGTTGTACTCACGCGGTTTTAAGTGGTAAAGCTTATGAAAGAATTGCTTCAGGGGCGCTCGATGAGCTTGTAGTTACTGATACCATTCCTTTAAGAGAGCAATTGCCTAATATAAAAGTTTTAAGCGTAACTCCTGTATTTGCTGAAGTAATACGCCGCGTTTACCACAATGAAAGTGTAAATTCTCTTTTTATTTAATTTTCTATATTTTTTTAAATATCTTATATTAATATAAAATAAATCAGAACTATCTCTTTGATAGTTCTATGATTTTTTTACTTTTACTAATGACAAAAAATATTTGATAGTGCATCTTTAAATATAATAACGACTTAAAAAATAAAAGCAAACTTTTAACAAAATAAAGCAACATTCTATAAATATTTTTAACTTTAATAAAACTTGTCTTAAAAATAGTCATAAAAAATAAGATAAGATTGCATGTTTATTTTTTTTGAAAATGTCACTTAAAGAAACAAAAAGAATATTTTTTTATACGATGTAAAAAAACTAAACAAACATTTTATTAAATTTATTTATAAATTTGGTATCCTTTGAAATATTTTTATTATTTTAGGAGAACTATGGCTCGTTTTGGAACTAAAATTTTATGGTTGTTTGTCGCAGCTTTAGGTGCTATTTGTTTTGCTCATTTAGCTTTACAAAATGGCGAGAGTGTATCAGCAATTTATCTAGTAGTTGCTGCTGTGTGTATCTATATGATAGGATATAGATTTTATGGACGCTTTGTAGCGTATAAGGTTTTAGAACTTGACAAAAATCGTGCTACACCTGCAGTTTTAGAAAATGATGGACGCGATTTTGTTCCTACAAATAGAACAGTTTTGTTTGGACATCATTTTGCTGCTATTGCAGGTGCTGGTCCTTTAGTGGGTCCTATTTTGGCTGCTCAGATGGGATATTTACCTTCTATGCTTTGGATTTTAGTGGGAGGTGTTTTAGCAGGTGCGGTTCATGACTTTGTTGTGCTTTTTATATCCACTCGTAGAAGAGGTAGAAGTTTAGGCGAAATTATCAAAGATGAAATGGGTAAATTTACCGGTGGTGTTGCAATGGTAGCAATTTTTGGTATCATGCTTATTATTATCGCTATTTTAGCTATGGTAGTTGTAAAAGCTCTCGCAGAGTCACCTTGGGGATTATTTACCATTGCAATGACTATTCCTATAGCAATTTTTATGGGAGTATATATGCGCTTTATTCGCCCAGGTAGAGTAGGTGAGGCTTCAGTTATAGGTTTTATACTTTTGATTCTAGCGATTCATTATGGTAGTGTTATAGCTGCTGATCCTTATTGGGCGAAAATATTCACATTAGAAGCTCCAACTTTGGCAATTATTATGATGGCTTATGGCTTTATCGCAGCTGTTTTACCTGTATGGTTTTTATTGGCTCCAAGAGATTATCTTTCTACTTTCTTAAAGATTGGTGTTATTGTTGTAATGGCTGTAGCTATTATTATCGTTGCACCTGATTTGCAAATGCCAAAAACCAATGCTCAGTATTTTGATGGAACAGGTCCTGTATTTGCGGGTGCTATTTTTCCATTTTTGTTTATAACCATTGCTTGTGGTGCTATTAGTGGTTTTCATGCTCTTATTTCAAGTGGAACTACTCCAAAAATGCTTGAAAATGAAACTCATGCTTTGCCTGTTGGATATGGCTCTATGCTTGCAGAAAGTGCTGTAGCAATTATGGCTTTAATTTGTGCTTGTATTTTACATCCTGGACTTTATTTTGCTATAAATTCGAGTTCTGCTTTAATAGGATCTGATGTTGCAAGTGCGGCGCAAGCTATTTCAAGTTGGGGATTTAGTATCACTCCTGAAGAAATTTCTACTTTAACTGCAAATATAGGAGAATACACTATACTTTCTAGAACAGGTGGGGCTCCAACTTTTGCTATAGGCGTAGCTTTAATTTTACATGAGCTTTTTGGTGGTATTGATCTAATGGCTTTTTGGTATCATTTTGCTATATTGTTTGAAGCTTTATTTATCTTAACAGCTGTGGATGCTGGAACTAGAGCTTGCCGTTTTATGGTGCAAGATATCTTAGGTAATGTCTATAAACCTTTGGGAAATATTCATAATTATCCAGCTGGACTTTTAGCAACCGCATTGAGTGTTGCAGGATGGGGATATTTTCTTTATCAAGGTGCGATTGATCCTAAAGGTGGTATTTATACCCTTTGGCCTCTCTTTGGTGTAAGCAATCAAATGCTTGCAGGTATGGCTTTACTTCTTGCTACAGCCATACTTGTAAAAATGGGCAAGGCAAAATACACTTGGGTAACTTTAATTCCTGCTACATTTGTTTTGGTAGCAACCCTATATGGAGGAATACAAAAAGTTATGCCTTACGAAGAAGGAAATAAAGTAGGAAATGCTGTAAGCCATGTGGCAGCAGTTACTATACAAAGTCAAAAAATTCAAGATTTAGAATTGAAATTAAACAATGCCAAAGATGAAAATGAAATTGCAGCAATTGAAAAAGAAATTTCCGTAGCTACTCAAAGTAAGATCGGAAATTTAATCAATGCCATTCTTTGTGTGTTTTTCATGTTGGCCACATTGCTTGTCATACTCTCTTGCATAGGAATTTGCCTAGGTAAGATTAAAATTCCACTAAAAGAAACCAAATATATTAAACTTGATGAATTTCAAAAAGTTTAAACACTACTATGAAAAAGCCGAAAGGTTTTTTCATCCCTTAGTGGGACTTTCGAGTTATGATAAGTATTTAGAACACATGAAACACAAACATCCTGAAAAAACCCCAAAAACTAGAGGAGAATTTTTCAAGGAATGTTTAGATAAAAAATATAACAGCGGCGGTTTAAATAAATGCTGATAAGCTTAACAAGGATAAAGTTTTTATCATACAAAAAATTAAGCTTTAAGTATTTGTAAATCCATGAATTTTCTTTAATTCTTCACTAATAGGCTTTTTCTTTCCTTCTCTTGTAACGCTAACATAAGTAACTAAGGCAGAGGTTACGTTTATGCAAGAAGTACAGCCTTGTGAATCCACTCTTTGAGCACTAACTTCTACTTCTACACCTATAGAAGTCTTTCCTACGCTAACAATCTTAGAATAGCAAGAAATTATATCACCTATAAAAACAGGCTCTTTAAAAACTACCTTATCCATAGATATAGTTACGACGCGTTCAGGAGAAAGTTCTCTAGCTGCTATTGCGCCTGCTAAATCAATTTGTGAAAGTATCCATCCACCAAAAATATTACCTGCGGGATTGGTATCACTTGGCATTGCAACAATTTTTAATTTTGGTTCTCCCATATCTCTCATTTTTTACTCCTTATTTTAAAAAATGAATTATAATTCAATAAAGTTAAAAAAGGAGAATAAAAGTATGAATAATTTCAAAGAATTAGCAAAACTTGTAAAAAATCGTAAAGAAAATATCAATCTTTTTTATGATCTTTTAGATTCTGAGCAATGGGGCGAGTATTTTGAGAGACTTTTAACTCTTAGTGAGTTGAAAAGAGATAAAACAACTCTTTTGGCTATATTAAGACGCTTAGTAGATCTTAAAGAGGAAAATTTGATACAGGAGTGGAAAAAAAATAATTTCAAAGAAGAAAAAATTACCAAGCTTAAGCATAAATTCTATGAAGAGATAAGAAAATTTTATGAAAAAGAGCATCAAGAGCTAATCTATGAGATCAAAGAAAGAAAAATCGTAAATGATTTTTATCAAGTTCTTATCCAAGGAGTGCATAATATAGGCTTAGTTATCAATGCTTTTGAAGTTTCTTGGACTAAAGAGATTATAGAAAAAAACAATAAAATTTTAGCAACTCAATTTCCAAATTTAAACGATGCGATGGAATTTTTACGAAAAAATCAACTCTATCAAACAACTCCAAAGGGTGATATTTGCGAAAGAAGCTATGGTGTTTTGGTAAGAATAGGAAATATGTGGAAATTTGTTCCTTATGCAAGATTTTTTGAAGATGAAATTTTAAAACTCGAATTTGCTTTTGATGATATGATTGATAAATTAAAACAAATAGCTAAAAATGAAGATGAGTTAGCTTATATAGAGTATTTTCAAAAGCTAAAACTAGCTTTTTGTGAAAAGGAAGAAGAAAAGGTTATAGGAGCGTGGCAAGAGGCTGAATTTGCATGGATGAAAGTCAAATCTCCATTACAAGTAGGTCATCCTTTAGAATACTATGAAGATAATTACACTCATGCTGTAGCTTTAGAGTGGGATATAAGAATAGAAGATGAGAGTGATTTTGATGCCTTGAAATTTTCAAAAGATATCAAGCAAAGCTTTATGCGCGTATATGAAAATATCGGAATTCAAGATGAGCAACTTAAAAATGAAGTTTTGCATAATATTGATAAAACACAGCTTTATGTTTGCGCACCGATGATTTATTATGGAGCTGAGCTTAAGGGTTTGTTTTCTGCGCAAGTTGTTCCTAATGATGAATTTGTAAGTTCTATTGCAGGCAAAAAAATCTTTGCTTTTTTAAATTTTGTCTATGAAAATGCTAAAACAAAACCTTTTATGAGAATTGCTAGTGAAATTTTTAATAAAGATTTTTTGGATTATGGAAGAGATATTTTATTTTTCAAAGAAAAAATTTGGAAAAGAGTTTATGAGGTTTCTACTATAGGACATGAATTTGGTCATATATTTTTTATCGCTAAAGACAGTGAAAAACTTATGAATCAAAGTGGTTTTTTTAAAAATATCGAAGAATATAAGGCAACAAGTGGCGGACTTGTTAATTTCTTTTATCATGAACAAGAGGATTTGAAATTACCTGTTTTTCATGAACTTATTAAAAGAGCTGTATCTTTGATAGCTTGGCAAAGAGTTGAAGAGGTTAAGCCTTATTATACAGAAGGACTTATTCATTTATCACTATTATTTCAAAGTGGAGTTTTGAAATTTGAAAACAATAGATTAAATGTTAATTTTAATCTGGAATATTATGAAAATTTTAAAGATGCAACTTTAAAAAATTATCATGATTTAGCTAAACATTATGCTTTAAAGCTTGATGCTAAAGAATTTTTAAATCGTTTTTGTGCTTTAGAAAACGATATTTTTATGCCTCTTTATCCAGAATGCAAAGAATTTGTTCAATTCTACTATGATCTATATGAAAAAATAGGCAATGAAATTGACAATAGTGGGGAATTTGAGCGCTATAAAATGCAAAAAAAATCCTAAAAAACATGTTTTTACTTGATATTGTTTTCTAAATATGCTAGAATTAGGCGTTTCAATATAAAACAAAGGAGCTTTTATGACTAAAGCAGATTTCATTTCGCAAGTTGCTCAAACTGCTGGGCTAACAAAAAAAGATGCTACTGCTGCTACTGATGCAGTTATTTCTACTATCACTGATGTATTGGCTAAAGGTGATAGCGTTAGCTTTATAGGTTTTGGTACTTTCTCAACAGCCGAAAGAGCCGCAAGAGAAGCAAGAGTGCCAAGTACTGGTAAAACCATTAAGGTTCCTGCAACAAGAGTTGCTAAATTTAAAGTGGGTAAAAACCTTAAAGACGCTGTTGCAAAAGCTAAAAAGAAAAAATAATATTAAGGCTAGAAATTTTTCTAGCCCTGCTTAAATAAAAAATTTAAATTAATCCGACAATTTATATCCTTTATTTACTTTATTTTTATAAACTTACTTGAAACTAAATTTTTGAAAGGTTGGTTTTATGAGAGTTTATAAAAAAGTAAATGAACTTATAGGCAATACTCCTATAATACAATTAGAGAAATTTGGTGCAAATCTTTTTGCTAAATGCGAATTTTTAAATCCAAGTCATTCAATTAAAGACAGAGCAGCTTTTGCAATGATCCAAAGCGCTTTAAATGAGGGCAAAATCGATTCTAAGACTGTTATAGTCGAAGCTACAAGCGGAAATACAGGTATTGCATTAGCAATGATTTGTGCAGATTTAGGACTTCAATTTGTTGCCACTATGCCAGAATCTATGAGTATAGAAAGACGCAAAATGATAACTCTTTTTGGAGCACAACTTGAACTAACTCCTGCAAGTTTAGGTATGAAAGGTGCAGTGGATAAAGCTAATGAAATTTTAAAAAATACCCCAAATTCTTTTATGCCATCGCAGTTTGACAATTTGGCCAATAAAAATGCACACCGCAAAACTACTGCCTTAGAAATATTAAAAGATTTGGATAATGATCTTGATATTTTTGTAGCGGGTTTTGGAACAGGTGGAACTATCAGTGGAGTTGGTGAAATTTTAAAAGAAAAATTAGGAAAAATTCATGTCGTTGCTGTAGAACCTTTAGCCTCTCCGCTACTTAGTAAGGGTGAAGCTGGAAGTCATAAGATACAAGGTATAGGTGCAAATTTTATCCCTGCTATCTTAAATAAAGATATTATAGATGAAATCATCACAGTTAGCAATGAAGATGCTATAAATACAGCTAAAGAGCTCGCTAAAAACGGTCTTATGGTAGGAATTTCAAGTGGTGCAAATGTGTTTGCAGCAAGTGTTTTGGCTAAAAAATTTCCAGATAAAAAAATTCTTACTATGCTAAATGATACAGCTGAAAGATATCTTTCAACCGATCTTTTTGCTTAAAAATTTTATTTAGAGCTTAGAAAATTTTTAAGCTCTTTTACAACTTCTTCAGGATTCAAATCTCTAATGATCTTTTGTAGCTTTCCGTTTTCATCGATGAGAAAAATTTCGCTACTATGCGCAACGGAATATTTCATCACAGAATCATTGATATCTATTTTTTGATATTGAACTCCATAATTTTTAGCCACTTTCTTTAAAACGCTATCATTTTTTGCAATAAGAGCGTCCGCATTAGGATAAAAATATCTTAACCATTCGTTAGTTGAAGTTAAATTACCATCTCTAGAAATATCTAAAGAAATAAAAAGAACATGAGCTTTTGGATCTTTAAGGGCTTTTAAATTTTTACCGATTAAAGAGAGAGTAGAGGGGCAAATATCAGGACAAAAAGTATAACCAAAATAAACTATAAGTTTCTTGCCCTTAAAATCCTCTAAAGTAGTTTGCTCTTTAAAGGCAGATCTTAGATTAAAGTCGTATTGGTTTTTATTTATCAAACAAAAAGCTAGTATACCCATCGCAACAAAGGCGACTGCAAATAAAAAAACCTTTTTCATCTTTTTAGATCAAAATCAAAATGAAAACCTATAGGTTTATCATCTTCAAAAACTTCAGCTCTAAAACGCATAACTTCAAGAACACATGCAGCCAAAACCAATCTTGACTCATAATCTGTTTCATTTATTTTAGTAACTCTAGGCATTATATCTCCCATAAACATATTTAAGCCATAAATTTTAATTTTTAAATTTTTATAATTTCCTAAATTTTTAATTTTTAAATTGGTGATTTCTAAGGATTGGAGAGGTTTTGGATCCATAGAAATCAAAACCTCTCTATCCTTAAAACTATAAGTGCAATTTTCGATATTTAAATCACAGCTTAGAGGTGATAAAACCTCAGTTTGACTTAAAGTCGTTCTATCTTTTAAAACATAAAAATCAAATATGATATAAAGAATTAAAAGAGATAGGCCTGAGGCCAAAATAAAAAATATTTTTTTCATTATCTATAACTTTTTTGATCCTATGTCACGAACTTCTAAACTTTGATTATTGTCAAAAGTTAAAGTCAAATTCGCTTTAGTATTTTCATCAATAGCTTGATTAAGCTTAAAAAGCATAATATGATAACTTCCAGGTTTTAACTCGGTACTAGAATGTGCTTTAACAGGTATCTCAGGAATTTGTATCATAGCTTTCATACCATGTTTATGTTCATGAGTGTGTAATTCGCTCACTTGATTGATATCAGTTTTTGCATCTATTAAAGAGATGTCCTTATCGGTATTGTTAACAATGGTAAGAAATATAGCACTATTAACAGCATTAGGTGGAGTTTGTTTAATAAATGCATCTTTGATTTCTATATCTTTAGCATAAAGACTTAATGCAAGCAAAGCGCTTAAAGTGATAATTTTTTTCATATTTTATCCTTATTATTTTAGTATTAAATAATTATTAATTATATCAAAACAAAAGAAAATAATCAATTATTTTTTTAAAAAATGAAATTTTTTATTAAATTTAATTTTGAGGCAAGATTGCACTATTGTATATTTTTTGCAAAGTAACATCAAAATCAAAGAAAAAGCCATTGTTTAAAAACTCAACCCTAAAGCGAGAATCATCTGTAACACTTTTTCCTGTAAAATTTATAATAATTGAATCCTTTGTGTTTGTAAATTGTGGGATAATGTTTCCTATATATGAGTTTAAACTATAAATTTTAATTTTTAAATTTGGATCAAAGGGAAAATTACTTACTTTAATGGCGGTATTTTTAAAGATTTTTATAGGTTTAGGATAAGCAGATACCAAAATTTATTTTCCTTTAAACAAAAAGGTGCAATCTTGAGAATTTAAATCACATTTTAATGGAAGGCAGGTATTGAGTTTAAACACATTATCCTTTTTTTATCATATAAAATATAAAAGGTTAATGAAAATATAATCAGAAATATTGCTGCTATAAAAAATTTTTCATGATAATAAAACAATGCCTTTAAAATTGATTTTTTCGTGATTTGGGATATTCTACAATCAATTATAGCATAATAAAATTTAATATAATTAATATTTTTTAAGAAAAAAAATAATATAATCACAGACATTTTTGTCAAAAAATATTATAAATACAGTTTTAAGGAAAAGCATTGCTTAAAAAGATTTTAGCATTTTACTTTATATGCATTTCAGCTCTTGGGGCTTCTGATTTGGTAAAAATTTATTTAAATCAGGGTTTAGATGCTGTAGGTGTAGCAATTGAAAAAGAATTAACAAATAAAGATTTTTGGTTAGATGAAATAGGCGATAGAAATATCTCTTTAGGATATTACGATGATGATGTTGCTATTGTGCTTACAAATAAGACAGATAAAATTCTCCGTGTTTATTCTTATAGTGATGGGAAGATTAAACAAGACTTTGAACAAAAAGCTATCATTACAGGACTTATGGGGGATAAACAAGTTGAGGGGGATTTAAAAACTCCAGTAGGCTTTTATGAGCTTGGACGCAAATTTAATCCAGGGGATCCTTATTATGGTCCTTTTGCGTTTGCAACAACTTATCCTAATTTACTTGATAAAGTTCAAGGCAAAACAGGCGGAGGGATTTGGATACATGGCTATCCTTTAGATGGAACAAGATTGGATGAATTTAAAACGCGTGGTTGCATAGCCTTATTTAATGAAAATCTTGAAGAATTTGCAAAAGTAGTACAAGATAAAAAAGTATTTGCTATGACAGAGGAAAAAGAAAAAGTAAGAGCCAAAAAAGAAGATATAGCTGCTTTACTTGCAGATCTTTTTGCTTGGAAGCTAGCTTGGACAGATAGCGATATAAATACTTATTTAAATTTCTACGATGAGAAACAATTTAAGCGTTTTGATAAAATGAAATTTGAACAATTTGCTTCTATGAAAAAGTCTATTTTTTCTAGAAAAGAAGACAAAAAGATTAAATTTTCGGATATAAATATCAGCCCTTATCCGAATGTAGAAAATGAGACTATGTATAGAATTTCATTTTATGAGGATTATTATACTAAAAACTATCAATTTAAAGGGGATAAAATCTTATATGTTAAAATTGATAGCAAGGGAAAAATGAAAATCTTAGCAGAACAATAATGTCTTTAATTAAAATCAATCAAAAAGCTTATGAAAGCAATTTAAAAATTATAGCTGAAAAAATAGGTAGCTTTTCAAGATTGATTTGTGTTTTTAAAGATAATGCTTATGGGCATGGAGCAAAAATTTTAGCTCCGATTGCTAGTAC
The DNA here is from genome assembly GCF_000254135.1 of Campylobacter coli LMG 9860. Classification (GTDB taxonomy): domain Bacteria; phylum Campylobacterota; class Campylobacteria; order Campylobacterales; family Campylobacteraceae; genus Campylobacter_D; species Campylobacter_D coli. The sequence goes on along the minus strand of NZ_AINS01000015.1, from coordinate 18,980 downwards.
TTTGGGCGTTAATTTTATAGCAGTTAAAAATGAAAAAGAAGCTTATGAGCTCGAAGATTTTTTTGATAATATTTTAATTCTTTCTCACCATCCACATGGCAAAGAAAATTCTAAATTTATTTATGCTCTAAATGATATAGATAAAATCAATGCTTATCAAAACGATACAAGAATACATCTTAAAATAGACACAGGAATGCATCGCAATGGAGTTTGCGTTGAGGATTTAAATGAAGCTTTGTTGAAAATCAAATGTTCTGCATTGAAGCTAGAGGGTATATTTACACATTTTGCAGGTGCAGATGAAATGGATGCAAGTTTTTTTATTCAAAGGGAAAAATTTTCTAAAGCTAAAGATATTGCTAAACAAATTTATAAAAATTTGATATTTCACTCGCATAATTCCCCGGCTTTATTTAGAGCTGTAAAAATACCCGAAGATGAGCTTTGTAGAACAGGCTTAGCGCAATTTGGTTATGGTGATGAAAGTCTAAAAAAAGTTTTAAGTTTATATGCTCATAGATTAAGTCATAGAGAATTACAAATAGGTCAAAGTGTAGGTTATGGTGGAGCTTTTAGTGCGACAGAAAAAATCAAAATAGCTACCTATGATTTGGGTTATGCAGATGGTTTGTTTCGTTATGATGGCAAGGGAGATTTATTGCTAGCCAATAAACAAAAAATTTTAGGTAAAATTTCAATGGATAGTTTTTCTTGTCAAGATTTTGGAAAGGAAATATGTGTGTTTGATAATGCAGATGTTTGGGCAGATTTTTTCAATACTATCAATTATGAAATTTTAGTAAAACTCCATCCTGATATCCCAAGAGTATTGGTGTAAATATGTTTAATATTGTTTTAGTTCATCCTAGAATTCCTCAAAATACTGGCAGTATAGGTAGAATGTGTTTTAATGCGGGTTTTAAATTGCATATTGTCAAACCCATAGTTTTTGATATTTCTCAAAAAGCAGTGCGTAGAGCAGGGCTTGATTATTGGGAAAAGCTTGAGCCTGTAATTTGGGAAAGTTTAGATATCTTTCTTGAACACAATCTCATTTACAAAGATCGTTTTTTCTTTGCGACAACAAAAAGTAATAAATTTTATTTTCAAGCCAAATTTCAAGAAAATGATTTTTTATTTTTTGGTAGCGAGAGCTATGGTTTACCGATGGAATTAATGCAGCTTAACTGGGATAATGCCATTACAATCCCTATGAAAGCTTGTGGTAGAAGTTTAAATTTGGCCACAAGTGTCGGCATTGTTTCTTATGAAGCCTTGCGTCAAAATTTTGATCGTTTTAGTTTATAATCTTACTTAACTTTATATTTTTTTAAATATTTTGTAAATTATCAATATTTTTTCATAAAAAATATGCTAAAGTTGTAGCGAATTTTACTTTTTTAAAGGAGAAATATGGGTGAGCAAAATTTAACTTTAAACCCCTCAGTTCCATTCGATGAAAAGATATTAAAAATTCTCGAATATGTTCTGCCATATACTGATACTATAATGGTAGTTCTACTTATAATCTGCGGAATTTACTATAGTTTCTTAACTAGATTTGTACAATTTCGCATGTTAAAATCCGTTTTTAAAATTCTAACTGAAAGAAATGAAAACCATACCAAAGAGCACATATCTCCTTTTCAAGCTTTGATGATATCAACAGCTTCTAGGGTAGGTATAGGAAATATTGCAGGCATCTCTATCGCGATCGCTGCAGGAGGAGCGGGTGCTTTATTTTGGATGTGGTTTATGGCGTTTTTTGGTGGTGCTTCAGCTTTTGCAGAAAGCACTTTAGCACAAATTTACAAGTCTAAAGATAATACAGGAGGATTTAAAGGTGGTCCTGCTTATTATATAAAAAAAGCTTTAGGTTCTCATTTTTTTGGAGCTTTTTTTGCTTTTATTCTTATTATTACTTATGCTTATGGATTTAACGGACTTCAAAGTCAAACTATGACTTCGGCTTTTAAAGTTTATTATGATATGTTTAATCCTAATGCTACAACAGATTTTGCTTCAAGTTCTTGGCCTATGATTATTGGTATTATTTTAACCCTTTTTGGAATTTGGATGTTTTTTTCACATCATACAAAAATAGGTAAAGTAAGCTCTTTAATCGTCCCTTTTATGGCATTAGCTTATATCTTACTTGCCTTTATAGCTGTTTTGATTAATTTTGAAAAAATTCCTTCTGTAATAGTGCTTATATTTGAAAGTGCTTTTGATTTTAAAGCGATTTTGGGTGGATTTGCTGGTTCTGCTTTGGTTATAGGAATTAAAAGAGGACTCTTTTCAAATGAGGCGGGCATGGGTTCTGCTCCAAATGCTGCCGCTGCTGCTCTTACAAGTCACCCTGCAAAACAAGGTATTATACAAGCGTTTTCGGTTTTGATTGATGTTATTGTTTGCACAAGTTCAGGGTTTTTGGTTCTTTTTTCTATGGCATATTTTAATGTTGGAGCCGATGGAAAACCTCTTTTAACCGCAATGCCTTTAGTACAAGAAGCAATGCGTGAATATTATGGCGGTTTTGGAGTCCATTTTATTACTATAGCTATTGTTTTATTTGCTATCACTTCTTTGATAGGGAATTACTATTATGCCCAAGCTAATGTAAAATATCTTACAAATTCCAAATTAGTCATGAATTTGTTTAGAATTACTGCTGTAGCAATGATTTTTATAGGTTCTCAAATGAATTTAAAACTTGCTTGGAGTTTAGCGGATTTAACTATGGCGTTTATGGCAGTTACAAATATTGTTTCTTTACTTCTTTTAGGGGGTATAGTCAATAAAGTATTGAAAGATTTCAACACCCAACAAGACTCTAAAATAAATCCAAAATTCAGCGCTTCAAAACTAGGTATTAAAAATGCTGAATGCTGGGACTGATTAAAAAGCCTTAATTTTAAGGCTTTTTAGTGATTTAAAACCTTATTTAAAAATTCTTTCAATCTTTCATTTTTTGGATTTTCAAATACTTCTTTAGGGCTTGCATCCACTGCAAGTTCTCCTTTATCCATGAAAAAAATGCGATTAGCGACATTTCTGGCAAAACCCATTTCATGAGTAACTACTATCATAGTAAGCCCTTCAGCGGCCAAATCCTTCATGATACTTAAAACTTCTCCTATCATTTCAGGATCAAGTGCTGAAGTAGGCTCATCAAATAAAATGACATCAGGATTCATCATCAAACTTCTTGCTATGGCAATGCGTTGCTTTTGTCCGCCTGAAAGTTTGTGCGGCATTACCTCTTTTTTATCGGATAATCCTACTTTTTTAAGTAAAATTTCAGCTTTATTTATAGCTTCATCTTCGCTTAAGATTCCTGTTTTTACTGGGGCTAAGCATAAGTTTTGCAATACATTTTTATTGGCAAAAAGATTAAAATGTTGAAATACCATACTGACTTTTTGACGAATTTTATTAATATCAGTTTGTTCATCTAAGATATTGCGTCCTTTGATAAGAATTTCTCCACTGTCTGCAAGTTCCAAGCGGTTAATACAACGCAAAAAAGTACTTTTTCCACCCCCACTTGGACCTATGATGGATATAATATCGCCTTTGGAAATTTTGGTGCTGATATTTTTAATAACTTCTAAATTTCCATATTTTTTATTTAAATTTTTAATCTCAATCATTTTTGCTCATCCTTAACTCAAGTTTTTTAGCAAAATAACTAAAAATTTTTACACTTACATAATACACAAGTCCTGTAAAAATAAGAGGTTTTGGATTGTATAATACCGCTTGAAGGCTTTGGCTTTGCATAGTAATATCAATAACGCTTATAAATCCAACCACGGAAGTTTCTTTAAACAAAGAAATAAATTCATTAGCCAAAGCGGGTAAAATGTTTTTGGTCGCTTGTGGTAATATAATTTCTTTCATTGAAGTTTTATAATCAAGCCCCATAGCACGCGCTGCTTCCATTTGTCCTTTATCGACACTATTAATCCCGCTTCTTACGATTTCTGCTATATAAGCAGAGCTATTAAGCCCTAGGGCAAATATTGCTGCATAAAGATTATCAATAAAAGTAAAAATTACAAAAGCAAAAATCATAAGTTGTAATATTACAGGGGTTCCTCTTATAATATCAATATATTCATCTATGATAAAATTTAAAACTTTTATCTTTGAAAAGTGTAAAATGGCAAGACTAAAACCAACAACTACACCAATAATTGCCGAGCAAGCAGTAAGTAAAAGAGTGATAAAATAACTTTTTATGTAAGCTTGCGCATTTGGAGTGTATCCGTAATTTATAGCCCCATCCGCTTCTTTAATTTGTAAAATTTCAATAGGAAAAGAAAAATATCCCCAAAAAAGAATGATGGCGAAAAATACAAATATTCTTATATTTTTTTGATTCAAAACACAACCTTTATCAAAAATTTTTGACTTAAATTTTATAAAATTATCGTTTGATTTTTCTTTAAAGATTTGCAATAATATGTTAGAATTTTCAAAAAAGGCTTCATGATATGATAGTTTTGGATTTTATTTTAGTCGTAGCTTTTGTACTTTTTATGATATTTTTAATAGTAGGATTTAACCGTCAAATGAGTGAAAAAGCTAAAATTCGAGAAGAAAAATTTAAAAATAAGGAGAGAAAAAATGAGTAAAAAAGTATTGATTCCTTTGGCTCAAGGATTTGAAGAAGCTGAGTTTATAGGTATAGCAGATGTATTAAAAAGAGCTGCGGAATTAAGTGGGAATTTGGAAGTTATTATCGCTTCTTTGGATAATGAACTTTTGGTAAAAGGTGCAAATGGGATCAGCATAAAAGCGGATTGTTCTTTAGAAGCTGTAGACACTAAAAATCTCGATGCAATAGCCTTGGCGGGTGGTTTTGATGGTATGAATAATCTTAAAAATTCAAATGAAATTTTAAGTATTATTAAAAAACTACACAGTGAAGGCAAGATTGTTTCTGCAATTTGTGCTTCTCCTATAGTATTAAATGCTGCTGGAGTTTTAGAGGGTGAATTTACTTGCTATCCAAGTTGCGAAACAGGTCTTCAAGGAAATAGAGTGAATAAAGCTGTAGTTGTAAATAAAAATGTTATTACAAGTGCAGGTCCTGCAACGGCTATTTTATTTGGATTAGAGCTTGCAAAGCAACTATGCGGTGATGAAATTTATAATTCATTATATGAAGGTTTGCTTATTCCTTTAACAAAATAAGCATTTTGTTATGATAGTGTAAAAAACACTATCATAAATTAAAATAAAGCTTGAGGATTTTCATTCTCATCTTTTTCTTTAGGAAGTCTAAAGCCACCCAACATATGAAAATGTAGATGAAAAACTTCTTGACCGCTGTTTTTGCCACAATTTGTTACCAAGCGATATCCACTTTTATCCACTCCTAAAAGTACAGCCAATTCTTGTATAAAACTTGTCATTTTTTCCATAAGCTTAGGATCAAATTCTTGAAAATCTTTAAAATGTTTTTTCGGGATAATAAGTATATGAATGGGCGCCTTAGGAGCTATATCATGAAAAGCTAAAAAATCATTATTTTCAAGTACTTTATTGCAAGGAATTTTTCCTTCAACAATGAGTTCAAAAACAGTTTTTTCTTTCATTATTTATCCTTCTTTAGTGTTAATTTTATACAATTATATCTTTAAACTTTAGTTTTTATGCTGAATTTAAAATAGTTTTTAATAAAATTAAAACTAAAAATAACTTATTAAGGTAGAAAATTGCAAAATTTTATCGAACAAATTCAAGAATGTAAAAATTTAAATGACTTAGAGGCTCTTCGAGTTGCTGTCCTTGGAAAAAAAGGTATCTTAACAGAGAGTTTTGCAAAACTAAAAGATTTAGCGGGTGAAGAAAAGAAAGAATTTGCAGCTAAATTAAATTCTCAAAAAGATGCTTTTAATGAGGCTTATTTATCAAAATTTAAAATTTTGGAAAATCTTGCTTTAGAAGAAAAAATGAAGCAAGATGCTCTTGATTTTAACTATTTTGATGAAAGTCCTACAAATGGTGCTTTACATCCTGTTATGAGTACTATGGATAGAATTATAGAGTATTTTGTAAATTTAAATTTTAGCATAGAAAAAGGCCCTTTAATAGAAGATGATTTTCATAATTTTGAAGCTTTAAATTTACCAAAATCTCATCCGGCAAGAGATATGCAAGATACTTTTTATTTTGACGATAAAAGACTTTTAAGAACTCAAACTTCTCCTGTGCAGATTCGAACCATGCTTGCACAAAAACCACCCATTAGAATGATAGCTCCAGGAGCAGTTTTTAGAAGAGATTTTGATATCACCCATACTCCCATGTTTCATCAAGTAGAAGGGCTTGTAGTAGAAGAAGGGCAAAGAGTAAGTTTTGCAAATTTAAAAAGTATTTTAGAGGACTTTTTGCGTTATATGTTTGGAGATGTAAAAGTGCGTTTTCGTCCTAGTTTTTTCCCATTTACAGAACCATCAGCAGAAGTTGATATTTCGTGTGTATTTTGCAAGGGTTGTGGATGTAGGGTTTGTAAGCAAACGGGTTGGCTTGAGGTTTTAGGATGCGGGGTTGTAGATCCTAATGTATTTAATTTTGTAGGTTATAAAGATGTAAGTGGCTATGCTTTTGGTCTTGGTGTAGAACGCTTTGCAATGCTTTTACATCAAATTCCTGATCTAAGATCTTTATTTGAAGGTGATTTAAGACTATTGGAGCAATTTAGATGATAATTACTAAAAGTTGGTTAAGTGATTGGTTAGATTTTAAAGATAAAAGTTTAGATGATATAGCGCATACATTAAATTCTATAGGTATAGAAGTAGATAAAATTTGCACCTTAAAAGTGCCGGATAAAATCGTAGTGGGTTTTGTCAAAGAAAAAGTAAAGCATGAAAATTCTGACAAATTAAGCATTTGTCAAGTTGATGTTGGAAATGAAATCTTGCAAATAGTTTGTGGAGCCCAAAATGTCGCACAAGGGCAATTTGTCGCAGTGGCCTTAAAAGGTGCTTTAATGCCAAATGGTATGGAGATCAAAGAGGCTAAATTACGAGGAGTAGATTCTTGCGGTATGCTTTGTTCTAGCACAGAATTAGGCTTTGAAAAAATCAATGATGGCATTATGCTTTTAGACGATAGTATAGGCAAATTAGAGCTTGGAAAAGCTTTAAATTCCTATGAAATTTTTAATGATGGTTTGATCGAAGTTGAATTAACTCCAAATAGGGGAGATTGTCTTAGTATTTATGGTATAGCACGCGATTTAGCAGTGGCTTTGAATTTAAACTTAAAAGAAAAACCACCTTTTAAAGAAGGGGAAAATATTTTAGGCATAGGTCGTATTTTACGCTTGAGTGCTGAAAAAGAATTAAACAGTCTTTATAATTACAGAGCTATAGAATTAAAAGAAAAAATTCAAACCAATCTACTCATTAGTTTAAGATTGGCACAAATAGAAAATTTTGGAAAAAACCCTATAGAAAATTTATTAAATTACGCAACACACTCTACAGGTGTACTCTTTAATGCTTATGATCTCAATTCTTTTTATAAGGAAAATGAAGAATTTACTTTTAGCTTAGTCAAAGAAACACGGGGTGAGACTAAAATTTCTTACCAAGATGAACTTCTTAGTGTAAGCGGAATTTACCAAGAAGAAAAATTTAAATGCAAAGAAGATTCTAAGATAATCATCATCGAGGCAAATTATACTGATCCAATGATTATTGCAGATGCAAAAATGGCTTATAAAAAGCAAGATGAGCAAACTATTTATAGAAGTTTTAGAGGAAGTGAGCCTAAATTGAATTTAGGTATGGATTTTTTATTGAGCGTTTTAGAAAAAAATCCAAATTTGATTATTTATAGCTCCTCACAACAAATTATAACAAATAAGGAATTGTCTAACATAGCAATCAGTATTGAAAGCATTAATAAGACTATAGGTCAAGAAATCGATAAGGATGAAGTTTTAAAAATTCTTAAAAAACTAGGTTTTGAACTTATAATTTCCGCTGATGGACTTGTTAATGTTAAAGCCCCTATGCATCGCCCTGATATAAAAAATCTAGCTGATATTTGTGAAGAAGTAGTGCGTATTATAGGTATTGATAATATCGCTTCAAAAGGTTTGGAATTTGTAGAAAAAAATCGTTTAAATTCCACTTATAAAAATTATAAAGAGCTAGTAGAACTTAGAAAAAAAGCGGTAGCTAACGGATATTTTGAAAGTTTGCATTATGTTTTAGATAATGAAGAGGAGCTAAAATCTCTTGGTTTTAATCCTATAAAATTAAAACTTATCAATCCAATTACTGCAGAGTTAAACACTCTAAGAACAACGCTTTTAAACCATCTTTTAAACGCAGCAAGTTTAAATGCGAAAAATTCTAAAAAGATTATTAAGCTTTTTGAACTTGGAGTAGTTTTTGGAACTAATAATGAAGAACTCAATCATATAGCTTTTGTACATTCAGGCTATCAGGAAGAGCCTAAAATTTCGAATAAAGCAAAGCCTGAATTGGTAAATTTTTATGATTTTCTTTTAGATCTTAAAAATATCATAGGAGATTTTAAATTAAAAGCTTCAAAGCATGATATTTTAAGTCCTTACGAGCAAGCTGATATTTACTTAAAAGATTTAAAAATAGGTTTTGCAGGTCGCTTGCATTTAAAAATAGAAAACGAAAGAGATTTGCTAAAAACATATATTTGCGAACTTGATTTAAATTTGATTAAACATCATTTTAAATTGGCTAAACCTTATTCTAAATTCCCAAGCATTAGCAGAGATCTTAGCATACTTATACCTAAGGGTTTTGAATATGAAAAAATTAAAAATTGCATAGAAGAATTAGATTTAGAAAATTTAGAAAATTTCCGCTTGGTTGATTTGTATAGCGACGCAAGCCTTGAAAATTCTTATAGTTTAACTCTTAAATTTGTTTTTAGAGATATGAATAAAACCTTAGAAGAGGCTCAAGTTGCAGAACATATGGATAAAATTTTACAAAGCTTTAAAGAAATGGGGCTTGAATTAAGATGAAAATAAATGCCTTAGAATCTTTTAATACTGAAATTTCTGATATAGCAGCAGATAAAAGCATATCTCATCGTTTTGCTATTTTTTCACTTTTAACCCAAAGTGAAAATAGGGCTAAAAATTATCTTTTAGCTGAAGATACTTTAAATACTCTGAAAATAATAGAAAATTTAGGAGCTAAAGTAAAGCGAGAAGGTTCTAGTGTAAGTATTATGCCGCCTAGTGAGATACTTTCTCCTAATTGTGTTTTAGAATGCGGAAATTCAGGCACTGCAATGCGCTTGATGATAGGATTTTTAGCGGGTGTTTCAGGCTTTTTTGTTTTAAGTGGCGATAAATATCTTAACAATCGCCCCATGAAAAGAATTTGTAAACCTTTAAGTGAAATTGGTGCAAAAATTTACGGCAGAGAACAAGCAAATTTAGCTCCACTTTGTATAGAAGGACAAAAACTAAAAGCTTTTGATTATAAAAGTGAAATTTCTTCAGCTCAAGTTAAAACAGCTATGATTTTATCTGCTTTTAGAGCGGATAAAACTTCCAAATTTAGCGAGATATCTTTAAGTAGAAATCATAGTGAAAACATGCTAAAAGCTATGAATGCACCTTTAAAAATCAGTGATGATTATTTAAGCCTTGAAATTTCTCCTTTAAATCAAGCTTTAAAAGCTCAAGATATTCTTATACCTAACGATCCTTCTTCGGCTTTTTATTTTGCTTTAGCTGCGATTATTTTACCTAATTCTAAAGTAGTTTTAAAAAATATTTTACTCAATCCTACACGTATTGAGGCTTACAAAATTTTGCAAAAAATGGGTGCAAAACTTGAAATAAAAATTACACAAAATGATTTTGAAACCATAGGCGAAATTCATGCAAGCTCAAGCGAGTTAAAAGCAGTAGAAGTTAAAGAAAATATAGCTTGGCTTATAGATGAAGCACCCGCTTTAGCTATAGCATTTGCTTTAGTAAAGGGTAAATCTAAACTCATCAATGCCAAAGAACTTCGGGTAAAAGAAAGCGATAGAATTGCTGCTACGGTTGAAAATTTAAAACTTTGTGGAGTAAATGCTAAAGAACTTGAAGATGGTTTTGAAATCGAAGGCTCTCAAATCAAAAAAGCTAAAATAAAAAGCTATGGGGATCACCGTATTGCCATGAGTTTTGCGATTTTAGGCTTACTTTGCGGAATGGAGATTGATGAAAGTGAGTGTATTAAAACTTCTTTTCCTAACTTTATGGATATTCTTACAAAAATAGGAGCTAGGATTGATTATTGAATTAGCTAAAAATTATGGCTTTTGTTTTGGTGTAAAAAGAGCAATTAAAAAAGCTGAACAAATTAAAGATGCGGCAACCATAGGGCCGCTTATCCATAATAATGAAGAAATTGCTCGCTTGCAAAAGAAATTCAATGTTAAAACCTTAGAGAACATAAGAGCTTTAAGTGATGAAAAAAAAGCCATTATAAGAACACATGGAATTACTAAGCAAGATTTAGAAGAGCTTAAAAAGAAAGATATTGAAATTTTTGATGCAACTTGTCCTTTTGTAACCAAACCACAGCAAATTTGTGAACAAATGAGTGCAGAAGGCTATGATGTGGTAATTTTTGGCGATGAAAATCATCCTGAAGTTAAGGGTGTAAGAAGCTATGTAGCCACAAAAGCTTATGTAGTTTTAGATAAAAAAGATCTTGAAAATATTAAATTACCTAATAAAATAGCAGTTGTAAGTCAAACGACTAAAAAACCTGAACATTTTATGGAAATAGTTAATTTTTTAATTCTTAGGGTTAAAGAAGTAAGAGTTTTTAATACAATTTGTGACGCAACTTTTAAAAATCAAGATGCTATTAAAGAACTTTCTGTCAAAAGTGATGTGATGGTAGTTGTCGGAGGTAAAAATTCAGCCAATACCAAACAACTTTTTTTAATAGCTAAGGCAAACTGCGAAGATAGCTATTTGATCGAAACCGAAGAAGAATTGCAAAAAGAATGGTTTTTAAATAAAACACATTGCGGAATTAGCGCTGGAGCTAGTACGCCTGATTGGATTATTAAAAAAGTTATAGCCAAAATAGAATCGTTTAAGTGCTAAAATTGTGATATTTTATTTTTTCAAAAAGTAAATAAAACTACAATTTAAAAAAATTAATAAAAATTAAAATTCTTAACACTAATTAAATAAAAATAAGGTAAAATCAGTCAAATTTTAATTTTTTTTCAAAAGGACCATGATGAGCGAGGTGAACAAAAAAGTTCAAAACAATTTAGAGGACTATCTTGAAGATGAAGACTTTGGGCAGCTTTTAGAAGCTTTTGACAAGTCAAGAGAAGAAACTATAACTGAAGGTGTAATCGTAGAGATTAAAAATGATGAAGTCTATGTAGATATAGGCAGAAAATCAGAAGGTATTTTAGCATTAAATGAAATTCAAGATGAAAATGCTAATTTGTTATTTAAAGTAGGTGATAGCATTAAAGTTGCTGTTGTAGGCTCTCGTGGTGGTAGATCTTTACTTTCTCACAAAAAAGCTTTAAGAAAAGAAAAAGTTATCGATTTTATTCAAAATTATAAAGAAGATGATGAGTATATTTTTGAAGTAAAAGTAGTAGGAAAGAATAAAGGCGGACTTGTTGTTGTAAATGATGATGATGTAGAATTTTTCTTACCAAAATCACAATACGGCTTCAAAGAAAATAACAATCTTATAGGTAAAACTTTTAAGGTTAAAATCATCAAAGTTGATAAAGAAGAGCAAAGCATTATTGTATCTAGAAAGAAAACTTTAGATGATGAAAGAAAAAAACGCAAAGAACTTATTAATAATATCGCTCAGCAAGAAGGGCTTATCGAAGGTGTTGTAAAAAAAATTACAACTTATGGTATGTTTGTTGATGTGGGTGGTGTTGATGGACTTGTTCACTATAGTGAAATTTCATATAAAGGACCTGTAAATCCTAGTATTTTATACAAAGAAGGAGATAAAGTTCCTGTCAAAGTAGTAAAATATGACAAAGATCGCAAACATTTATCCCTTTCTATCAAAGCGGCTTTACCTGATCCTTGGGGAGAAATTAAAGACAGCTTAGAAGTGGGTGATACCATTAAGGTTATTGTTTCAAATATAGAGCCATATGGTGCTTTTGTTGATTTGGGTAACGATATAGAAGGATTTTTGCATATTAGCGAAATTTCTTGGGATAAAAATATAAAAAATCCAAAAGATTATATTAGCAAGGGTCAAGAAATCGATGTTGAAGTTATTGAAATCAATTCAGATGAAAGACGCTTAAGAGTATCTTTAAGAAATTTACTTTCTAAACCTTTTGACGAATTTATGAAAAATCACAAAATTGGTGATGTGATAGAAGGAGAAGTTACTTCAACGACTTCTTTTGGTGCTTTTGTAAAAATTGGTTCTGTAGAGGGTCTTTTGCATAATGAAGATGCATCTTGGGACAGAAATGAAAAATGTAAAGATAAATTTAACAATGGTGATATTATCAAAGTTAAGATTATCAAAATCGACGAAGAGGGTCAAAAAATTTCTTTAAGCATTAAAGAACTTAGCGAATCACCTGTTCAAGAATATGCTAAAAATCATAAAGTAGGCGATATCGTTAAAGGAAAAATTAGAGATATCAAAGATTTTGGAGTATTTGTAGAACTCAATAAAAATGTAGATGCGCTTATTCATAAAGAAGATATTAGTGCTTCAACTCTTGAGAATTTAAAAATTGGTGATGAAATTGAAGCTGCAATTGCATTTATCGATGAAAAGAAAAACAGAATTCGCCTAAGTGTTAAGAATTTGGTTAGAATTAAAGAGCGAGAAGTATTAAATGAAATCAATAGCGACGATAAAGTAACTTTAGGTGATATCATTAAAGATCAGTTAGCTTAATGATGAAAAAATATGCAACTATAAGCATTTTGAGTATTTTATTACTCATCTTGCTTATTGTCGTTTTTGTACTGCTTTGGAAATTTAAAGCAAATTCTAACTTTATTCCCGAATTTGCTAAAGATACAAATACGCATCAGATTGAAGAAAGGCAAACCCAAGAACTCACTTGGCGAGAAGAATTAGCCAAATGGCCTAGTAAAGATTTTACTCCAGCCGTAGAGCAATTTACTCTACATTTTGATGCAGATACTAGTGAGCTTAAAGAAAAAAACAAATACTATCAACTTGTTGTTAATAAGCATGATATTTACTCCATGTTTTGTTTAAGACAGACTTTAAATTCTTTTAACGTGAAGTATTTTTTATTAAAATCCGGCGAAAGTCCTGAAATCTTTTTAGATACGGGCAATAAAAATTTAATTGATGATATTATCAAAGAACTTAAAAAATATAAAATTAACACAGAAGCGAAGGAGATTTGGTTATGAAAAAAAAGATTATTGTTTGTGATGCAATTTTAGATAAGGGTGTAGAGCTTTTAAGAAAAGCTGAGGATATTGAGCTTATAGAAGCTGCTAAAGTTCCAAAGAATGAGTTAATGGATATGCTTGCAGATGTAGAAGTCGCTATTACTAGAAGTTCTACTGATGTAGATGTCAATTTTTTAAATCATGCTAAAAAACTCAAAGCTCTTATACGCGCAGGAGTAGGGGTGGATAATGTTGATATCCCTGAATGTTCCAAACGCGGTGTTATAGTAATGAATGTCCCAACTGCTAATACCATTGCTGCAGTAGAGCTTACTATGGCTCATCTTCTAAGTTCTGCTAGAAGTTTTGTTAATGCACATAATTTTTTAAAGAATGAAAGAAAATGGGAAAGAGAAAAGTGGTATGGCGTAGAGCTCATGGGTAAAACCTTGGGTGTTATCGGTTTTGGAAATATAGGTTCGCGTGTAGCCATCCGTGCCAAAGCTTTTGGTATGAAAATTCTAGCCTACGATCCATATATTTCAGCTTCTAAAATCACAGACTTAGATATGGAGCAAGCAAAAAGTTTGGATGAAATTCTTACTCAAAGCGATTTTATCACCATCCATACGCCAAAAACTAAAGAAACTGATGGTATGATTGGTGCTAATGAAATCGCAAAAATGAAAGATGGTATAAGACTTATTAATTGTGCTCGCGGGGGCTTATATACAGAAGAAGCTCTATGCGAAGGCTTAAAAAGTGGTAAAATAGCTTGGCTTGGTATCGATGTTTTCGAAAAAGAACCTGCTACCAACCATCCTCTTTTAGATTTTGAAAATGTTTCAGTAACCTCTCATCTTGGAGCTAATACTCTAGAAAGTCAAGACAATATTGCAAGAGAAGCTTGTGAACAAGCCCTAAGTGCGGCTAGAGGTGTGGCATATCCTAATGCTCTTAATTTACCTATTAAAACTGAGGATTTGCCACCTTTTGTAGCACCTTACATCGAGCTTGTTTCTAAGATGGCATTTTTAGCAGTTCAAATTGATAAAAATCCTATAAAAAGTATTAAATTAGAAGCAGAAGGGGTGATAGGCGAATATGCTACTTCAATGCTTACATTTGCTGCTGTAGGAGCTTTAAGTGGAATTTTAGGTGAAAAAATAAATTATGTTAATGCTGAATTTGTTGCCAAAGAAAAAGGTGTAGATTTATCTTGCGAAACCCTTCCAAATAGCGGTTATAACAACAAACTTAGTGTTAAAATCATCACAGAGAATTCAAATATTAATGTTTCAGGAACTGTATTTAATGAAAATGAACAACGCATAGTTGGATTAAATGGATTTCAAACTGATTTCAAGCCAAAAGGAAAAATGATTATTTTCAAAAATAAAGATATCCCAGGGGTTATTGCTAAAATCAGCTCTGTCTTAGCATCTAAAAATATCAATATCGCTGATTTTAGATTGGGTAGAGATGGTTTTGGATATGCTTTAGCAGTGGTATTGATCGATGAAAAAGTGCAAAAAGAAGTTTTAGAAGAATTAAGACAACTAGAGGCATGTATATTTGTACAATATGTCGAAATCTAAAATTCTTATCATAGAAGATGATATAGATTTAAATGATTTACTTAGTTTAAGACTTAAGGCTTGCGATTATCAAATTTTTTCCTTGTTAGATTTTAAAGGAGTTGAAGATTTGCTAGATAGTGAGCAAATCGATCTTTTGATAGTTGATAGAAATCTTCCAAGCGGGGATTCTTTAGATAGGATTAAAGAGCTAAGAAAGCAAGGTTATAAAGAAGCGGTGATTTTTCTAACCGCTAAAACCTTGCATCAAGATTTACTTGAAGGTTTTGAGAGTGGCTGCGATGATTATATGTGCAAACCTTTTGATTTTAATGAATTGTTACTTCGTATTAAAGCTATTTTAAAACGCCACAAAAGAGAAGAAGAAAAGCTAGTTTTTAAAGATTTTTCTTTGGATTTGATCAATTATGAATTTTTCTACAAGAATGAGAAATTAGATGTTTCAAATTTGGAATATGAGCTTTTAAAATGTTTTTTTGAAAATCCCAATACTTTATTGACACGACAATTTTTAAGTGAAAATGTATGGAAAGATGATACCACAAGTGACAAGACGATCAATATAGCATTAACAAGACTAAGAAACAAATTTCCAAAGCTTAAAGAGCATATTATAAGCGTTAGGGGCATTGGTTATAAGATATGTTGAAAACTAAAAATATTTTTATAACTTTTTTTGTTTTGTTGATTTTGTGTTTTGGTGTGATATTTTATACGCTTACAAATTCTTATTTGAATTTTTTACTCTTAAAACAATACGAACAAAAAATCAAAAGCCTTGATGATGTTTTAAAATTTTCTCTTTTAGAAGATTTAAATTCTAACAATATCAAAGAATTTGCACAAGATACAAGGGCGGATTTTATTATTTTGAAAGATGATTTTGAGATTTCTTCGGTTTTAAATGCGGATTTATTTTTAAATTTAGAAGAAAACAAAATTTATGATTTAAATTCAAAAAGAGTTCTTGTAAAAAAATTTACCTATAAAGACTATAAATATATGATCATTGTTTATCCAAGATTTTTAAATTTGCAAAATTTTTGGCTAAAAATCAGCATAAGTTTTGGGATTTATTTTATGCTTGTTTTTATTTTAGTATTTTTTATGGGAAGAAAACTAGCAAAAAGTTTTAAAAAAATTTTAGAATTTTTAAATTTTATCAACGATTCAAAACCCATTATTTTAGAAAAGAGTATTTTTAAAGAGCTAAATTTACTAAACAAAAAACTTTTAAAAACAAAGGAAAAAATCTTAAAAAATACTCAAAAAAACAAAAAACAAAGTGATAAGATTTCTCTTAAAAATACTCAATTAGCAAGTGTTATTTCTGCTATCTCTCATGAGCTTAAAAATCCTTTAAGTGTGATTGATCTTAGCTTAGAAATGCTTAAGGATGAGAATTTAAAAGATGAAAAACTCAAAAACGAATTACTAGAAAAAATTTCACGCCAAAGCCTAAAGTTGAATGCTTTAACACATAAGCTTAATTTTGTTTTTAATCTCAACCACGAAGCCTTGCAAATGCAAGAATTTGATCTTTTTACTTTGTGTGAAAAAATTGTTAAAAACCCAGGTTTTGAAAGAGTGATTTTACGCGGAAAAAGCACTAGAGTAAAAGCGGATGAGTTTTTAATCGAGCAAGTGATTATTAACTTACTTTCTAATGCTCTAAAATACAGCCAAAAAGAGGTTATTTTGATTGCGCAAGATCAAAAGATTAGTGTTTTGGATTTTGGCAAGGGTATAGAAAAGAATCAATTAAAATTTATTACGAAAAAATTTTATAAAATTGACACTAAGAGCAATAATTCTTTTGGACTTGGGCTTTTTTTGGTAAAAAAAATTTTAAGCATACATAAAAGCTATTTAGAAATTTCTAGTACTGTATCGCAGGGTTCTAAATTCAGTTTTAAACTTCATTAAGGAAAAAAATGGCACTTATTGATTTAATTGACGCTTCAAAAAAATTTGGGGAAAAAATTGTTTTAAATGAGGCAAATTTTAGCGCTAATGAAGGCGAAAAAATAGCCATCATAGGAAAAAATGGAGAAGGAAAATCAAGTCTTTTAAAAGCATTTTTAGGCACTCTAGCTCTAGATAGCGGCAGAGTGGTAAGGCAAAATGGAAAAAGTATAGCCATGCTTTCGCAAACCGTTGATTTTAACGCAAATTTAAGCGTTAAAGAAGCCATAAAAATCGAACTTGAAGAAATTTATAATACTTTAAAAGAATATGAAACATCGCAAAGCAAACTCGAAAAAGAGCCTACAAACAAAGAGTATTTAAAACAGATGGATGATTTAATTGCTTTAATCGATGGCAAAGATGCTTGGAATATCGAAGCTAAAATCACGCGTGTTTTAAAAGAATTCAGCCTATTAGATTACTCTGATCGTTTGGTTTGCACTTTAAGCGGTGGTGAAATTCGCAGAGTAGGTCTTTGTATACTTTTACTTAAAAATCCTGATATTTTATTGCTTGATGAGCCTACAAACCACCTTGATGTTTATATGACAAGCTTTTTGGAGGATTTGTTAAAAAATTCAAAAATGTGTGTGATTTTTATCTCGCATGATAGATATTTCATCGATGCAATTGCGCATAAATGTGTAGAAGTTGATCAAGGTAAACTTAGTGTGTTTAAGGGTGGTTATACGAATTACCTAGAGAAAAAAACTCAAATTTTAGAAAGTTTAGCTAAAAGCCATGAAACACTTTTAAAGCATTTAAAAAGCGAGGAAGAATGGCTTAGAAGAGGTGTTAAAGCAAGACTTAAAAGAAATGAAGGGCGCAAGGAGCGTATTTTTAAAATGCGTGAAGAAGCTAAAAAAAATCCTGGTGCCATCAAGCGTTTAAAGCTTGAAATTTCAAGGGCAGCTTTAAATTTTACAGGAGAAAAAATTCCTAATCGCAAAAAAATGCTTTTTGAGCTTAAAAATGTAAGTAAAAATTTAGGAGAAAAAGCTCTTTTTGCAGATTTTTCAAGTCGTATTTTACAAGGTGAACGCATTGCTATAGTAGGCAAAAATGGTTGTGGAAAGTCTACTTTTTTAAAAATACTTTTAGGAGAATTAAAGCAGGATAGTGGAGAGATCAAGCGTGGAGAGATTAAAATAGGGTATTTTGATCAAGCTAGAAGTCTTGTAAATTCAGATAAAACCTTGCTTGAAATTTTCTGCCCTAATGGAGGCGACAGGGTTGAAGTACGCGGAAAAAATATGCATGTTTATGGGTATTTAAAAAATTTCTTATTTCCTAAAGAATTTTTAGATAAAAGCGTTTCCATTTTAAGTGGCGGAGAAAAAAATCGCGTTGCTTTGGCTTTACTTTTTACAGAAGAATATGATGTTTTAATCCTAGATGAGCCTACAAATGATCTTGATATAGCGACTATTAATATTTTAGAAGAGTACTTGCTTAGCTTTGAAGGAGCCATTTTGCTAGTATCTCATGATAGATATTTTGTAGATAAAATTGCTACCAAACTTTATGCTTTTGAGAACGGCGCTAAGATCAATATTTTGCATACGCTTTATACTGAATATCTTGAAAATGAAAAAGAAATGCAAGAATTTGATGATTATGTTTCAAGTCTTGATTTGCAAGAGCAAACTCGTATGCAAAAAGAAAAAAGTAGCAAAAAACTAAGCTATAAAGAAAATGAAATTTTAAAAAATCATCCCGAAAAAATCGAAATGCTTGAAAAACAAATTTCTAAACTCAATAGCGATCTTTCAAACCCAAGCGTATATCAAGAAATAGGCATAAACACTCTTTATGAAGAGCTAGAACAAGCACAAAAAGAATTAGAAAAATTAGAAAGCGAATATTTTGAAGTTTTGGAAAAAAGTGAAAATCTATAAATTTTTATCAATAAAATATGAAATTTATTGACAAAAATTATTAAAATTTATTATAATTTGACTTCAAATTGCGGGAATAGCTCAGGGGTAGAGCAC
>NZ_AINS01000016.1 GCF_000254135.1 Campylobacter coli LMG 9860 | reverse complement strand
GAGTTTTTATTTCACTTGCTTTTTTTTCTTTAAAAGCACATGTACTTAAAAATACTAAAGAAAATAAGCTTAGAATTATCATTGTGATTTTCATTTAATGCTCCTTTGTTTAAAATAAGCATATTATAAAATAATTTTTATATGAATTGATTTTAAACACTAAGCATTTTTTCATAGTTTATAAACTACATGCTTGCTTGTTAATTATGTATGATTTGAAAAATCTAGATTTAGATAAAAAATATTTTACCCATTTTATCTAGAAATTTCTTTTATAGTGCATTTGTTTTTATATTGATAAACAAAAACAAACCAAATAAAAACATAACAATAAGTCCAAAATATTCTAAAAAGATTCTTATTTTTGTATGTGAAATGCTTTTATAAAATTGATTTGCTCCTAATGCAAAAGCAAACAATACTAAACACATTCCCAAAGTGATAAAAATAGCAGAGCTTAACGCATACCAAAAACTAAACTCATAGGCAAATACTATAAGTAAAACAACCCCAGGACAAGGCACTAAAGCAGCACTAAGTATAATACCCCATTCATTGCTTTTATGATGAGCACAGCAGCATTGCTTTTTATCGCTTAATATCTTTTTACTAATCATAAATAAAGCAATAAAAATAATAAACAAACTCGTAATCTTAGTCAATACAAAGCCAGCTTCATTATTGACATCTTTTAATAAATGCTCAAGTAAAACCACTCCAACACTTACCAATAAAAACGCACTCAATATGTGAATAACTCCTATCCTAGATACAAAGTACAATATCTTTAAGGGTGTACTTTTATGGGTTAAAAAATACGAACTTGTCAGCATTTTAGCATGACCTGGAGCACTAGCATGAAAAACACCATACGCAAAAGAAATCACTAATAAAATCAAAAAGGATTTAAAATCAAATTCTTTTCTTAATATATCTTTAATATGGGCAAAAAGTGTATTATTAAATTCAATCAATTTTTCTAAAAAATTTTTTGAAGGAGAAGGACTTGGAGTATTATCTATATATACATCTTGAGGTAATTGCCCTTGATATACTTCAAAAGATGCAGTGCTTGAATCAATACTAGAAATGATATAATTTTGCGAATTTAGGCTTATAGAATTTTGATTTTTTATATTAAAATTAAAAAATCCTCCATCATCGTGAATTTTTATACTAAAGGTGTTATAATCTTTAATGGGCATATCTAAAACAACTTGATAACTAAAGAACAAACGAGGAGACTTTATCTGCAATTTAGGATTTTTAAATTGCTTGATATTTATATTTTCTTCCAAGCCATTAAAGCTAAATTGAGTTAAAAAATGCTTAGGTTTTATGTAGTCTAAAAGTGTGTATTTTACAATTTCAAGTTCATCAGGATCAAATTTATCATTATAATTAAAGTCATAATTTTCAAGCAAAACATTAAAAAATTCTTCTGAAAATTCCCAGCTTATATCTACTTGTTTGATTTTTTCATTGCTCATATTAAAATCTAAATTTACATCTACATTTGGGGTGTAAGTTGCGCACAAGGCGCAAGAATATAAGTTGCTTAAAGCTAGAAATATTAAAACAAAAATCGCTCTCATTGCAAGGCCGAACTTAAAGCTTGGATACTTTTTAGAAGCTCCTCATCCCAATTTCTAGCCAAATGATTAATAGAAACAATTTGAGCATTTAATTCTTTAGCTAACACTTTTGCAGAATTTTCTGGAAAGCCAGGCTGAACAAAGATAACGCGTATATCTTTTTCTTTTGCAAGCTTGATAAGATTTTGCAAATCTTTACTTTTAGGCTCTTTACCATCAATTTCTACAGGAATTTGCACAAGATTGTATCTTTTAGCCAAATAAGCCCAACTTGGATGATAAACTATAAATTCATTTCTTTTAATATTTTTAAGTTTCTCTGCGATTTGAGCATCCATTTGATCAAGCTCTTTTAAAAAGTTAGCCAAATTTGCTTCATAAAATTCTTTATTGTTTGGAAAACTTTGCACTAAAGCTTGGGTAATATTTTGTGCCAATTTTTTAACCAAAATAGGATCAAGCCAAACATGAGGGTCATTATGCTCATCATGCTCTTCTGCGTGATGTCTATCGTGATCATGATCGTGTTCATGCTCATGATCATGCCCTCCTTCAAGAAGATGAATACCTTCATTAATATTAACAATTTTTACATTTTTTAATACACTTTTAAATTTTTTTTCCAAAATTTTTTCAAGCTCTAAATCTGCTAAGAAATAAATTTCACTTTGCTCTAATTTTTTCAATGCTT
Organism: Campylobacter coli LMG 9860; assembly: GCF_000254135.1. Taxonomy (GTDB): domain Bacteria; phylum Campylobacterota; class Campylobacteria; order Campylobacterales; family Campylobacteraceae; genus Campylobacter_D; species Campylobacter_D coli. The sequence goes on along the minus strand of NZ_AINS01000016.1, from coordinate 37,400 downwards.
GAGGCTTAAACTCCATAGTATGCTCATCTGAATTTGGTGGTATGAGTATATTTATTTCAACACTATCTTTAGCTATTTTTTCCACAAAAAAAGCTTGAGGTGGAATGCTGACACTAATTATGGGCTTTCCAAAAGCAAAAACACACAATACACTTAATAATAAAATTCTCAACATAGATTTTCCTTATAATAAAATATTTTGAAATTATACAAAATGCAACTTAGTTGCAACTTAAACATAAAGTTGCAAACATAAAGCTTTTTTATGCTACAATAAAATATAATTTATATTTTAAAGGTAAATCTTATGGAAGCTCTTGAATTATTAAAAAAACACGATATAGCTATAACAGACCTACGCGTAGAATTACTACAAATTTTATCCCTTGCAAAGACTCCATTAAGTTACGATCATTTTGATATCAAAGCCAATAAAACCAGTTTTTATCGTAATATGGAACTTTTTGAAAAAAAGGGCATTGTTAGTAAAAGTGAGTTAAACCGCAAAAGTTTTTATGAATTAGCAGATCACGCTAAGGCACATTTTGTTTGTGATAAATGCCATAAAATTAGCGATGTTCAAATGCCAAAAGTAAAAGGTACGATTAAAAGTGTGCTTATAAAAGGCATTTGTAGTGATTGTGAAAAATAAAATAAGCCAAATTTAAGAAAGTGATTTTATTTACTGCTTATACAGAAAACAAAATCAACTCAATTTATCCTCATCATCATGATCATGAATGTATTCTTCTTCATTTTCCAAAGTATCAACAAAACGCCCTATCCTTTCCCAGCGAACATTTTTATCTTGATCCCATGAAAAATAAACAAACCAAGGCTTTCCTACTATCAAACGATAAGGAACAGAGCCCCAAAAACGGCTGTCATAAGAATAATCTCTATTGTCCCCTACCATAAAATATTCTTCTTCGGCCACATCAAAAACATAGGCATTACCACCACTAAAGCCTATATTATTTCCAAGTTCTTTAAAATAAGTTGGCGACATAGCAAATTTGCCCACACTAAGAAAACGCAAAATATCACTTTCTATATCTTTGTTTAAATCATAATGAATCCCTTTTTGCCTATAAGGCTCTTTAACATAAATTTGCCCTCCAAGGGTTGCCAAATCATCAGGATAATGTTCTTTCATAAATTCATCACCCTCATGCATTCTTACATAAAGTGTTTTATTGGCATAAACGATTCTATCTCCGCCCACTCCTACACAGCGTTTTACAAAATGCTCTTTTTCATTTTTAGGGTTTCTAAAAACCACTATATCGCCTCTTTGGGGGCTTTGCCCTTTGATTAAATGTCCATCTTTATCAAAATCCGGTAAAACTGGAATTTCAAGCCACGGAATATGTGGAGTTGGAATTCCATAGCTGAATTTTTTAACAAATAAAAAATCACCTACAAGCAAGGTATTTTTCATCGAACCTGAAGGTATAACAAAGGCTTGTATAAAGAAAAAGATTACTAAAAGAACGATGGTAACCGTTCCTGTCCATGATTGTGAAAATTTATAAAGTTTTTTTAAAAAATTCATTTATATTCCTGATTTTAAACTATTTTTAGCTGATTTTACTGTGTTTTCCAAAAGCATCGCTATAGTCATAGGGCCTACACCGCCTGGAACAGGGGTTATAAAACTGGCTTTTTTTGAAACCTCTTCAAAATCCACATCGCCTACTATTTTGCCATTTTCAAGGCGATTAATTCCTACATCAATTATAATAGCACCCTCTTTAACCATATCTGCACGAAGCAAATTAACACATCCTGCTGCTACTATAATCAAATCTGCTTTTTGAGTATAAGCGCTCAAATCTTTTGTTTTTATATGACAAATACTTACCGTACAACCCGCATTTAAAAGCATGGTAGCCATAGGACGACCTACTATATTTGAAGCACCGATTACAACGCTATCTAGTCCTTCAAGATTGATATCATAAGCTTTTAAAAGTTTCATAACGCCAAGTGGAGTGCAAGGTAAAAATCCACTTTCCAAACCTAAATTTAAATAACCCACATTAATAGGATGAAAGCCATCCACATCCTTACTACTGATGATACTTTCTAAAATTAAATCCTTGCTGATATGTTTTGGTAAAGGAAGCTGAACTAAAATTCCGTGGACACTATCATCGTGATTTAAGGTATTAATAAGAGCTAAAAGCTCATTTTGAGTTGTATTTTCATCCAAACGATAAACCAAAGATTTTATATCACATTCTTCGCAAGCTTTAGCTTTAGAATTGACATAAGTTTGACTTGCTGGATCATTACCTACTAAAATTACCGCAAGGCAAGTTTCTACTCCATTTTCTTTTAACATTTTGTTTTTTTCTTTAAGTTCTTGTTTAATCTTGGCGCTTAAAGCTTTACCATCAAGCAAAGTCATTCTTTTCCTTTATAAATTTATCACTTTTTTAAAGTAAAAATTGTATCATATTAAAACTTCATTAACAAGGTGAAATTTTGAAAGCTGTTTTAATATTTCTAGGAGCTATTTTAAATCTTTTTGCTTCTGATTTCATAACACTTAAAGAGTATTCGAAAATGCTCTATGAAAACCCAAGGGGTATTAGTTGTAAAAAATGCCATGGTAACGATGGAAGCGAACAAACTCTAGGTTTTTATATGAAAAATGGAGTTAAAACAGCCTATAAAGTCCCAAGTATTCAAAATCTTAGTTTTGAAGAATTTCAAAATTCTCTTAATCAAGACAAAGATGCAAAATCGATCATGCCAAATTACTCATTAACCAATGATGAAATTATAACCTTATATAATTACATCAAGCAATCTAAAAAGGAGCAAAAATGACAAACAAAAAAGCTTTTAAAATAGCTTGCAGTCTTATTGCAGGAGGTGTAAATTCTCCTGTTCGTGCTTTTGCCAATGTGCAAAGTGAGCCTAGATTTATATCCCATGGAAAGGGAGCTCATATTTTTGATATAGAAGGCAATAGCTATATTGATTATGTGCAAAGTTGGGGACCTTTGCTTTTTGGGCATTGCGATAAAGATATATTAAAAGCTTGCAATGAGGCTTTAAAAAAGGGTTCAAGCTTTGGTGCGCCGACTTTGCTAGAAACACAACTGGCCGAGCTTGTTTTAGAAGACTTTCCGCATTTAGATAAAATTCGCTTTGTAAGCAGTGGTACAGAAGCGACCATGAGTGCCATACGCCTTGCTCGCGGTTTTACCAAAAAAGATAAAATTCTAAAATTTGAAGGTTGCTATCACGGGCATTCAGATTCTTTACTTGTAAGTGCTGGAAGTGGCGCTGCTACTTTTAATTCACCGAGCTCTTTAGGGGTTTTAGCAGATGTAGCAAAGCATACTCTAGTAGCAACTTATAACGATATAGAAAGCGTAAAAGAGCTTTTTGAGAAAAATAAAGACATTGCTTGTGTTATTATCGAACCTATTGCAGGAAATATGGGATTAGTTCCTGGCAAGCAAGATTTCTTAGAAGAGCTTGTCAAAATTTGCAAAGAAAACGATACCTTGCTCATCTTTGATGAAGTGATGAGTGGATACAGAGCTTCATATCTTGGCTCTTATGGTATCAATCACATACAAGCAGATATCGTTACTTTTGGCAAGGTTATAGGTGGAGGCGTACCTGCAGCAGCTTTTGCAGCTAGAGCAGAAATCATGGATATTTTAAGTCCATTAGGAGGAGTTTATCAAGCAGGAACACTCAGTGGAAATCCTTTGGCAATGGCTGCAGGAATTGCTAGTTTATCTAAAGCCAAAAAGAAAAAAGATCTTTATACTAAACTTGGAAAATTAGCCAAAAGGCTTACTAAGGGAATGAAAGAACTTGCAAATGAAAGAGGTATTGCTTTACAAACTTGCTATGTGGGTTCTATGTTTGGATATTTTTTCACGCAAGATCCAGTATATAATTATAAAAATGCTTTAAAATCTGATCTTAAACTCTTTTCTAAATTTCATCAAAACATGCTTAAAAATGGAATTTATCTAGCTCCTTCTCAATTTGAAACAGGATTTATCTGCGCTAAAATGAATAAAGAGCATATCGATAAAACCCTACAAAGTACACATGAAAGCTTTAAGAAACTATGAGTGAGAATTCTAATAAAAGACAAAAAATCATTCGCAAGACTATAGAAGCCGCAGATGGGCTTAGTCTTGGAATTTCCATGGTCGTTGCTATTTTAATCGGGATTGGCGTGGGGTATTTGTTAAAAAAATTTACACCCTACCCTTGGCTTTTTTGGCTGGGTGTATTTTGGGGTGTTGCAGCAGCAATACTTAATGTTTATAAAACCTATAAATCACAAGTTAAAAGCTATGGAGAATTTCAACAAAGAGACGAGTTTATAAAAGAGAAAATTCGCCAAAAAGAACAAGATAATGGAAAATAAAAAAGCTTTTTTTATTATCTTGTGCTTAATTCACGTCTTGTTTTATTGCATTCTTGTTATTTTTAAATGGATAAATTTAAATATAATTTTAAGCTATGAATTTGCTTTTTTTAGCATTTTATTGATCGTTTTTACTTCTTATTCTAATTATAAGAAATTTATCCTAGCTCAAGCAAAAAACCATCAAAAAGATTTCATTTATCCGAGTTTATTTTATATAAAAAAGATAGAAAAGTTACCTAGAATTGTTAAATTTATTTCCATTAAAGACGATTTATCTCTAAATTTTAAAGATAGGTTACGCTTTTTTACTTTGTTTTTTGCCTTATTTAAATTGATAGCCTATGGGGTTTTAGTTGCGGGATTTTTATTTTTACATCGTCAAGATAAATTAGATATTTTATCCTATATATGTGGAATTTCATCCTTGCTAGTATGTGTTTTTATTTTTATGCTGTATATAAGAAGATATGAGTCCAAAAAAAATCATTAGATCCATGACAGCACTTTTTGCCAGTATGACATTTTTGTTTGCAGGCAATGCCTTGATCGTAAGCTCCATAGGTGTTATTTTAAAAGAAAATAAAGAAAGCTCCTTGGCTGTTGGAGTGCTAAGCTCTTGCTTTTTTATAGGAGCCCTTATAGGCACCATCGGAGCACATAAAATCATCTCTCGCATAGGACATATAAGATCTTTTGGTTTATTTGGTGCGGTGTTTGGAATTTCTGCTATGCTTCATACCCTTAGTGAAAATCTTGTTTTTTGGGCGATTTTAAGATTTTTTATAGGAATTTGCTATTATGGGCTTTTAATGGTAATAGAATCATGGCTTAATGAAAAAAGCAAAAACGCCGTTCGTTCTAGAATTTTAGGTTTTTATGAAATCGTATTTTATCTTGCGTTTGGTATTGGGATTTTGATTATTGCTTTAGATTTAAACAAGCATAATATATTTATTTTAAGTGCAGCACTTATCTTGCTTTCATCATTGCCTTTAAATTTAATCAAGATCAAAGAACCCGTCTTGCCCGCACCAAGTCCTATTTCTATACCTAAAATTTTTGATATAGCTCCTTTAGCTATTGTTACAAGTTTTATAGCTGGAATGCTTATTAATGGGTTTTTTTCTATGGCGTCTTTGTTTATACTTTTACAAGGCTTTGGAGCTCAAGAAGTTTCTTATTTTATGTTTTGTGGGGTGCTGGGTGGATTTTTAGCCCAAATTGTAGTAGGAAGTATTTCTGATAAAATGGGACGAAAATTCGCAATCATCACTTGCTCAAGCATAGGTTTTTTTACCATGCTTATCTTTGCTTTTTTTAAACTTCATTTGTATATGCAATATTTTTTAGGCATTTTACTTGGTATAGGAGTTTTTTGTCTTTATGCTCTAGCTCTTGCAAGGGCTAATGATATGCTAACAAACAAAAATCAAGGCGTTGAACTGGGTCGTGGGGTTTTATTTTGTTATTCTTTAGGCTCTTTGTTTGGTCCTTTAATTTTAGGATTTTTAATACAATATTTTAATACAGATGGTTTTGTTTGGTTTTATATAGCCTCTCTTGGATTTCTTATCCTTTTTGCAGTTAATAAACCCAATATTTTAAATAAAAAATTTAAGAAAAAACCAGGAAATATGGTGATGCTTGATGATTAATACTCAACTTACAAGCCAAATTGCAAATGCACAAAAAAATGACATAAAAACCGATAGTGGGATAAGTAAAGATAAATTAAATTCTAAAGATAATCCTAAAGAAGCACTTTCTCAAGCCTTAAAACAAAATTTGGGACTAAGTAAAAATGCAAGCGATGAAGAAGTTTTAACTCGTTTTGTTCAAAATGAAACAAGCGCAAAATTAAAAGAACTTGTCAATAAGCTCTTAGATCAAATCAATGCACAAAAAAATCCTGACTCACCTATGCTTAAACAAGGAAAAAATCTAAATTTAGCTCCTAATTTTGCCAATGAATTAAAAGTCTTAAGCACAGAACTTGCAAAAAGCGATACCTTTACTCAAGTTTTGGATAAATTAAACCAAATTTTAAAACCCGCAAGTGAAATAAAAAATAGTAATTTAGCGCCATTGTTAAAAAATTCGGGTATCTTTTTTGAAGCGAAATTAAAAGACGCTTTAAACGAGGAATTATTACCCAAAAGTTTTCATTCTCTTATAAGCATGATTAAAAGTCTTAGCAGTGAAAAGATTGGTGCGCAAATTGCACAGCTTGCAAATGCAAATTTAAGTCCTAAAGACACCTTAAAAGAATTAAGAAATATTATTTATTCTAATAAAAATGAAAATAAGCAAATTTTAAATCAAAGCTCTTTTAAAGCTCTTTTAAATTTAAGCTCAAAACTAGAGAATTTTAAAAACTATATCGCTAAAAATCCAAGCCATACTCAAGAAAAAATTCTTCCTATAGCTAGTAAAATTGCAAAAGAATTAAATGCGATAAAAAATGATTTTTTTAAAGCTTTAAACAGACCAGAAAATTTAATGATAAAAGATACCGAGCTTTTAAAACAAAGTGCAAAAGCTTTTGAAAAATTAGAAAATACCTTAAAAAATATCCTAGGTGATCATTTTCCTAAAACACCCCAAAAAGAAAGTATTTTAGAAAGTCTTTTAAATCATAAAGAAAACATTAAAAATGAAAATATTAAAAACGAAAATATCAAAGAAGATATAAAAGCTCAAAACGAAGACATTAACAAGAATGATGAATATACCAAAGATGAAAGCCCCGACTCTAGCATCAAACAAGAAGAAAGTGAAGAAAAATCCCCTCAAGTACCAAAAAAAGAAAATTCATTAGATGATAATGATGCGGATATAAAACAAGATATCAAAAAAGAAGAAAATTTAGAATCTCAAGAAGATTTTCATCCAAAAGAGGATCAAAATTTGGATTCTAAAACGGAAAATCGTAAAGACAATACTCAAGATTCAAAAAATAAAACAGAAGAAAATCAAGCAGAAAACAATACAAAAAATTCCACCTCAAACCAGGATAAAATCAAAGATGAAAAACAAGAAAAAATTAAAGAAAATATAACCAAAGAAAATCCTAAATTTTACGAAACAAAAACAGAAAACAAAACTTCAGCAAACACTCATAACCCAAACAATAATCCAAGCAATACTCAAAATACACAACAATTAAACAATCAAACCGCCCAAAATATCATAAAAAATCAAGAATTTATAAAACAAAATATTGTAAAGAATTTGGCCTTTAGCGTAGAAAATTTGGACTTAGAGCAAGTGCAGGATTTAAGCAAAAGCTTAAGCAATCTTTCAAGAAAAGTCAATGAAAGCCTAAAAGAACTCGAGCCCCATACTCAAAATGCCAAACTCAATCAAGCAGAATTAAAAACCTTAGAACATAAATTAAATTTATCCATAAAAGATTTAGCACAAATTAAACCAAAAACCGAGCAGGATATAGCCGAATCTTTACATCATGATGTAAAATCAACCCTTTTGCAAATTTCAAATTTAGCCAAAAACGAAGGTAATGAAGCCGTATACAATCAAGCCAATCGTCTTTTAGCGCAAATTGAACTCAATCAACTCATGTCTTTAGCTAATGATTCTATCAATACCTATCTGCCCTTTTCTTGGGAGGATTTAGATGATTCTAAGATCATGTTTAGGCGTGGAAAAAAGGATAAATTTTTTGCTCAAATTAAACTTGAATTTGCCAAGCTTGGCGATTTGGAAATTCTTATCTCTTTAAACAATGATAAATACATAGATATTAATATCATGGCAGAAAATGTTGAATTTAGAAAAACCATCTATGAAAATGCTCACGAACTTAAAAGAAATATCAATAAAGCAGGACTTTTAAGTGCAAATTTCTTTGTAGGAGATATCATAAGAAGCAAATTTGATACAAGAAATGCCAAAAATTTAGATCTTGAAATGGGTATGGATAAAAAAGTATGAGCAAGATAAAAAAATCAATCAAAAAAGCTGTCGCTCTAGGCTATCAAAAAGAAAAAAATTCAGCACCTAAAGTTCTTGCTAGCGGCAAAGGAGAAAGTGCTGCTAAAATTATCTCTTTAGCTAAAGAACACGGAGTTCCTATCAAAGAAGATGAAGATTTGATAGAAATTTTAAGTAAATTAGACTTAGGAGATGAAATTCCGCCCAATATGTATAAAGCTGTGGCTGAAGTTTTTGCTTTTATTTATCAAATGGCAAATAAAACACCTAAAAATTAATCTGCTATTTTTTCTCCAAATTTAACATTCTGCCCTGCTTTAAGCTTGATATCTAAAAGTCCTTTTTGAGCAATTAAAACTATGGTAGAACCTAATTCAAAATTTCCCAATTCTTCACCTTTTTTAAGCTCTAGATTTTCATATTTTCTAGTAAAATTATGAGAAAATTTTGCATTAGTTTGTATGCTTGTATCAAATTTAAAACGCATTTTTCCTACATTTTGAGCTCCTACAAACACAAGCCAAAAAATACCCTTTTCATTTTGACATTTTAAACTCACTCTTTCATTTTTTACATATAAATTACTAATACGCTCTAAATGCTTTTCATTTACACTATAAAGGGCGCCACTTGTGTAAGTTGCACTTAAAATTTGCATATTGCAAGGACTATGATAGCGGTGATAATCTCTTGGAGAAAGATAGATATTAACATAATCAAGCCCATTTTCCAATTCTTCTTTTTTAAAACTATCCTTTAAAAGCTCTTCTATGCTATAAGTATGCCCTTTAATCGAAAAAGCAAAGAGTGCATTATCTGCTAAAAAAGCACTTCCGCACTCTAAAATTTTCCCATCACTTGGACTTATAAAACCCTCATTTATCTCTCTTGGAATTTGCAAAGATCTTGTAAAAAGTGCATTTAAGCTTTCATATTCACAAGGAGCTTTAAATTCGCTCATATCGATCTTAAAATAATTGACATATTTTTCATTGATTATTTTTTGTATAAAACTAGGAAATTCAACCCCTGCTATAAGTCCAAAAATTCTTGAACTCTCATTAGAAAAACTCATTTTTCACCTTTCAAATTTAAAATTACAATTTCATTGGGAGCAAAAACTCTTAAACTAGGCCCCCAAAAACCTGCCCCACTGCTAACAAAAAGTTTGGTATTTTCTCCTAAATCATAAAGCCCACGTATAAAACCTTGATGAAGCTTTACTAAAAACATAAAAGGGAAAATTTGTCCCCCATGCGTATGACCACTTAAAATAAGATCAAAATCACTTAAATTATAGAGCAAGGCTGTTTTAGGCTGATGAGCAAGCAAAATACTAGCTTTACTTGTGTTTAAATCTACCTTAACCCTTGCTAAATCAGGAGCGTACAAACCCTTACTAAGCCCTGCTAAATCTCCAAGTCCTGCGATATTTATAAAACCTAGGTCTAAATTTTGGTTAAGTAAAATTTTCATATTGGTGTATTCTTTAAGTAAATTTAAAACTTCATCTACTCCATGATAATACTCATGATTACCCAAAGCATAAAAAGTTCCATAGGTGGATTTTAAATCATTAAGCCTTGAAATATAATTTTGCAATTCTTTAGGATTTGTATCTACTAAATCCCCCACTATAACCACCATATCAGGCTTTTGCAAATTTACTTCAACGATGAGCCTATCCAAAAAATCCTTATGCAAATTTTTACCCAAATGTATATCTGTAAGCATAGCTATTTTTAAGTCGCGATCAAGTTTGGCAAGATAGATATCCGTACTTTGAATTTCAGGCACTCTTATAGCGTTATTTATACTTGTATAAATCAATACTACTGCTAAGCTTATGATAGTTAAATCAAAAACCGAGCGCAGGGCAAGACTATATTTTTTATGCATCTTACCCATTAACATTAAAATAAGCCTTATAAAATCAAGCCCCAAAGTTATAAAAAATAAACAATAAGTCGGTGCATACAATGCAGCCAAAAATTCGTACCAAGTATCGCTTAGGTATTCATTTCTGCGAAAGATTAAAAATATCGCTTGAGCTAGAAAAAGCAGAGTAAAAACAAAGGCAAAAATTTTATAAAGATACTTAAAGATAAAAATTTTCTTAATCAATCTTTTATAAATATAAATATTTGCCAAACCAAAAATCAATAACGTAACAAAAGAAAAAATAAAAAATATCATAATCCTAATTATAACAAAGCAAATTAAATATCCATATAAATTTTTCTGTTATAATAAGCTTTTAATAAAATCAAAGGTTATCAAATGTATCGTTTTGCACCTTCTCCAACAGGCGATATGCATATAGGAAATTTACGCGCGGCTTTATTTAATTATATATGTGCTAGACAAAAAAATATGGATTTCATTTTGCGTATCGAAGACACCGATAAGGCTAGAAATATAACAGGAAAAGAAGAAGAGATTAAAGAAATTTTGCATCTTTTTGGCATTTCATGGCAGCATTATTATGTACAAAGTGAAAATTTAAAATTTCATCGTCAAATGGCTTTAAAGCTTGTAAGTGAAAAAAAAGCTTTTGCTTGTTTTTGCACCGAAGAAGAGCTTGAAGCAAAAAAAGAACTCGCCAAAAAGCAAGGCAAGGCCTATCGCTACGATGGCACTTGTCAGAATTTAGCAGACATTGATGTTTTAGAATGTGAAAAACCCTTTGTAATTCGCCTTAAAAAACCTACTCACACTATGAAATTTACAGATTTTATCAAAGGAGAGTTAAGTTTTGAGCCTGAAAATATCGATTCTTTTGTGATTATGCGAACAGATAAAACCCCTACTTACAATTTTGCTTGTGCGGTAGATGATATGCTTGAAAATGTAAGTTGCATCATACGCGGTGAAGATCATGTTTCAAATACCCCAAAACAAGAACATATTCGTGCAAGTTTAGGTTATGATAAAGCTATGACTTATGCACATTTACCTATTATCTTAAATGAAGAGGGTGTAAAAATGAGCAAAAGAGAGGCTCATTCTTCAGTAAAATGGTTACTTGAGAGTGGAATTTTACCTAGTGCGATCGCAAATTATCTTATCATGCTAGGCAATAAAACTCCTTGTGAAATTTTTACCTTAGAAGAAGCGATTGAGTGGTTTGATATTAGCAAAATTTCTAAAGCTCCAGCGAGATTTGATCTTAAAAAACTTTTGCAAATCAATCGCGAACATATAAAAATGATGGCAGATAATGAACTCAATACTGCTTTAAATTTAAATAAAGATCTAGCACAACTTGCCAAATTTTATACCCAAGAAGCAAGCACCATCAAAGAAATCAAAGAAAAACTAGAAGCTATCTTTGGTGCTAAAGATTTTAACGAATTTGAACCAGAATGTAAAATTTTAAAAGATCTTTTAAGTCAAATCGAACCTTTTGAGAGTTATGAAGAGTTTAAAAGCTATCTCTTAGAAAAAAGTCAACTAAAGGGTAAAAAATTTTTTATGCCTCTAAGAATTATCCTAACTGGAAATACTCATGGCCCTGAATTAAGTGATCTTTACCCTTATATAAAAAATTATATTAACGAATTAGCAAGGATATAAATAATGGTTGTAGATTCTTTGATTATTTCTATTTTTCAAGTGATTCAAATTATTATCAATATTTACACTTGGATTATCATCATCACAGCACTTTTAAGTTGGGTAAATCCTGATCCTTACAATCCTATCGTTCAAATTTTATACAAGCTAAGCTACCCTGCTTATGCTTTAGTGAGAAAAATTCCAACACGCATAGGAAGCATAGATCTTGCGCCTTTGATTATCGTTTTAGCCTTACAATTTCTTAGTATTTTTCTTGGAAATATCCTAAGGAGCTTATTGTGAGAAAAATACTTATCTTACTTAGCTTAAGCTTAGTATTTTTAAATGCTAGCCCCTATAATTTAGAAAGATTAAAACAAGAGGAAAATTCCATAGCTAAAGATTATTATATCTATCGTCTTTTAGAAAAAAAAATAATAAGTAAAAAAGAGGCTGAAGGCTTAAATTCTCATATCTTCCGCTATGTAGGTAAAATCAAATCCGAACTTGAAAAAATAATTCCTGTAAAAATTTTCATCGATCCTAAATACGGTCCATGCTACAACTACACGAAGGTTAATATACTCGATGCAAATCAAACTTGCCAAAGTATAAGATTAAACTCAATAGCCTTTATAGCAAGCCTTGATAATGCTAGCCGAAGTGCCTTAGCTCAAAAACTTAGTCATCAAAGAGGCGATTTGGCTAATTTACTTTTAGCTTTTAACACTCCCGAACCTATAGCTTATATCATTCAAAAAGAAGATGTTAATGGTTTTTTTAGACTTCGTAATTATTCTAAAAAATATGATTTTGATTTAAATGCTAGTTTTGCTAATAAGCTGCCAACTCATGTAGGATTTAAGAATTTTGCACAAAATATTATCATAAAAAAAGAAAATCCCAAATTTAGGGCTTCAATGCTAAAAATAGATCCAACATTTGTAAATGAGGATTCTGCTTTTTATTTAGGCATTAATGCCTTAGCCTACAACAAAGAAGAACTGGCTTACAATTTCTTTGCCAAAGCAGCACAAACTTTTAAAATGCAAAGTAACAAAGACAATGCTATATTTTGGATGTGGATGATTAAAAAAGATGATAAAGATTTGCAAACTTTAGCCAAAAGCTCTTCTTTAAATATCTATAGTCTTTACGCTAAAGAATTAACAAATTCTGAATTTCTTAAAATCGAAGTCATAGATTCTACAAATAAGAAAAAAAACAATTTCAATATGCAAGATCCTTTTGCATGGCAAAAACTCAACAAACAAATTCGCGAAGCTGATGCAAGCGAACTTGATAGATTGGCTAAAGAATTTGACTCAAAAGAAACTCTGCCTATCTATGCTTATATCTTAGAAAGGAAATCAAAATTTAAAAACCATTATTTTATAATGCCTTATTATGAATACATTAAAGATTATAGCGCCCCAAGACAAGCGCTTATCTTAGCCATTGCTAGACAAGAAAGCCGTTTTATCCCTACTGCGATATCGGTTTCTTATGCTTTAGGTATGATGCAATTTATGCCATTTTTAGCCAATCATATCGGCGAGAAAGAATTAAAAATTCCAAATTTTGATCAAGATTTTATGTTTGAGCCAAAAAATGCCTATTATTTTGGAAATCATCATTTAAATTATTTAGAAAAACATTTAAAATCTCCTCTTTTTATTGCTTATGCTTATAATGGAGGCATAGGCTTTACCAATCGTATGCTTGCAAGAGATGATATGTTTAAACAAGGCAAATTCGAACCTTTCTTGTCTATGGAATTTGTTCCTTATCAAGAAAGTCGAATTTATGGAAAAAAAGTATTGGCTAATTATATTGTGTATCGACGTCTTCTGAACGATAGTATAAAGATTTCGGATATTTTTGAAAATTTAACTCAAAACAAGGCAGGTGATTTAAACAAATCTTAGCTGTAATTTTGTCTTCTTTTTTTACGCTTGGAAGAGTTATTTTTAGATAACGGGTATAACGATTTTGTATCAAGTATTTAAAAAACTCTTCATCAAGTTCTTCTATATTAGCCTTTCTTTCATTGATAAAAATTTCTAAATTTTCTATCTTCAAAGTATCAGGAGTGATAGTCAAAGCAAAAATATCCTCCTCGCTAGCTTTATCTAAAATAGGATTTAAATAAGACAGGGTAATTATAGCATTCATTTTATCTTGAGTAATTTTATATTTTTGAGCAAACATTAAAGTTTGAGTTTTCAAATTCGCATCCACAACCGCTTCTTCCTTTAAAGAACAAGCACTAAAAACTAACATTGCAAGAGCTAAAGTATAAATCTTCATATTTTTCCTAATTTTTTTCTATATTTTAACCTTTTAACTCTATTTTTTGGTTTAAAATACTATAATTTACATTTTATTTTAGGAAAATGGTAATGAAAAAATCAATCATAGCTTTTAGCGGTCCCTCAAATTCAGGCAAAACAACACTGATCACAAAAATTGCAAATGAATTTATAAAACAAAACCTAAAAGTTTTGATTATCAAACACGATCCTGCAGATAAAGCTCAATTTGATGTCAATGGCAAGGATAGTTTTAAGTTTTTTCAAAGTGGTGCTGAAGTGATGGTTTTAAGCCCTACTCGCACGACTTTTTTCTCTCATGAAAAAAGAGATATTTTAAGCGCGTTAAAAATAGCGCCTGATTTTGATTTATGTTTGGTTGAAGGATTAAAAACCTTAGATTTACCACGCATAAGTGTTTTTTATAAAGAAATTGATGAAAGTTATTTTGCTTTTTCTAATGCTATTGCAAGCTATGAAAAAATTGATTCTTATCCGAATTTAACTTGGCTTGATTTAAATGACGTGCAAGGAATTTGCAATTATATTTTAAAAAATGCGAAAAATTTACAAGGAGAATTATAAAATGCAAGAACTTATTTCCTACATACAAAAAGTAGTAATTGAAATTTCAAATGCTTTAAAATTTCCCGATACAAGCTATAGTCAAAACCAAAACTCCACAGGCGATACTCAACTTAAATTTGATGTTTTAAGTGATGAGATTATCACAAATACTTTAAGTCAGTGCCCTAGCATTAAAGCTATTATCAGCGAAGAAAAAGATGAGATTTTAAATATCAATGAAAATGCGAAATTTATCGTCGCTTACGATCCGCTTGATGGCTCAAGTTTAATGGATGTTAATTTTGCTATAGGTTCTATTTTTGCTATTTATGAAGAAAAAGCAAGTGCTAAAAATTTAAAAGCTGCGCTTTATAGCATGTATGGAGCTCGCTTGGAACTTGTTATTTGCGAAGATAAGCCAAAACTCTACCGTCTTGATAAAAACAACGAATTTGTTTTTGTAAAAGACCTTCAAATGCAAGAAAAAGGTAAAATCAATGCTACAGGCGGTACTCAAAAATTTTGGGAAGAAAAGCATGCTAAGTTTATCAAAAAATTATTCGATGAGGGTTATCGCCTAAGATATTCAGGAGCTATGGTAAGTGATATCAATCAAATTTTGCTCAAAGGTGGTGGACTTTTTAGCTATCCAGCAACTAGTGATGCGCCTAAGGGTAAATTGCGCGCTTTTTTTGAAGTATTTCCTTTAGCTTTTATTATAGAAAAAGCAGGAGGTAAAACCACAAATGGAAAAAATCATTCCTTGTTAGAACTTGATTTTGATGAAATTCACGCAACTACACCTTGCTTTTTTGGCTCAAAATATGAAATTTCAGAGCTTTTAAAGGCTTATAATGAGTGAAATAAGAGATGAGTTTGAGCAAGACTTAGATAAAAAAAAAGAAATTTTAAGCTCTTGCCAAAGCTCAAAAGGCTTAAAGTCTTGCTATAATTGCGATGAAATTTTTAATTGCTCTACAAGAAAAGATTATGTAGATGCAGTTTACAATAGTATGTCTAAGGGTAAAACCGAAGGCGGATTTGATTTTTAAAGGAATAAAATGCGTTATCTTACAACTCCAATTTATTATGTAAATGATGTGCCTCACTTAGGACATGCTTATACCACTATCATTGCGGACACTTTAGCTAGATTTTATCGTTTGCAAGGGCATGAGACTAGATTGTTAACAGGTACTGATGAACACGGACAAAAAATAGAACAAGCAGCAAAAATAAGAAACTCAACCCCAAAAGAATACGCTGATAAAATCAGTTCTGAATTTAAAAAACTTTGGGATGAGTTTGAAATCACTTATGATATATATGCAAGAACAACCGATACTAGGCATGTTGAATTTGTTAAAGCTATGTTTTTAAAAATGTGGCAAAAAGGAGATATTTATAAGGATGAATATGAGGGACATTATTGTATTTCATGTGAAAGTTTTTTTGCAAAAAGTCAACTTATAAACGAATGTGGATGTCCTGATTGTGGCAAAGATACTTCTTTATTAAAAGAAGAAAGTTATTTTTTTAAGCTTTCAAAATATCAAGATAAGATTCTTCAATGGTATGATAAAGAAGATCCTATCTTGCCTAAAAATAAAAAAAATGAATTGATTAATTTTGTCCAAAGTGGACTTAAAGATCTTTCTATCACTCGAACAAGCTTTGATTGGGGTATTGAAATCCCAGAAGAAATTAAAGACGATAAACACATTATTTATGTATGGCTTGATGCGCTTTTTATTTATATAAGCTCGCTTGATTATCAAAGCCAAGGAGAAAATGCTAAATTTTGGCCAGCCCACATACACTTAGTAGGCAAAGACATCTTGCGTTTTCATGCGATTTATTGGCCAGCCTTTTTAATGAGCGTGGATTTACCTTTGCCTAAATTTATCGGCGCACACGGTTGGTGGACTAAAGAGGGTGAAAAAATGAGCAAGTCTAAAGGTAATGTCGTAAAACCTAAAGAAGTGGTAGATGCTTATGGCTTAGAGGCTTTTAGATACTTTCTGCTAAGAGAAGTTCCTTTTGGGAATGATGGTGATTTTAGCGAAAGTGTTTTGATTAATAGAATCAATACAGAACTAGGCAATGAATTTGGCAATTTACTCAACCGCATCATAGGAATGAGTATAAAATACAATCAAGGTAATATTTCTCAAGAAGGCGTTTTAGAATTTTATAAAAACGAACTTGATACGGCTAAAGAGCACTTAGATAACGCTATAAACTTTTTAGAAAACCTACAATGTAATCGCTATCTAGAAGAGCTTTTTAAAGCCTTAAGTGTTGCAAATTTAGCCATTAGCAAATACGAACCTTGGAATTTAATCAAAGCAAATAAAATCAAAGAAGCCAATGCTCTTATAGGACTTTGTGCAAATATCTTAGCTAAAACAAGTCTTTTATTAAGCCCTACTTTGCCAAAATCTTGTCAAAAAGTAGGTTTGGCTTTAAATTTTGAAATTTCTCCTACAAACTATCAAAAACTTATCTTACAAAATGAACTTTTAGATTTTAAGGCTAGCGCCTGTGAAGCTTTATTTCCAAAAATAGAAAAACCTCTCTTATCTCAAGAAGAAAAACAAGAAGTCAAAAAAGAAGAAAAGCCTAAAATCAAAATCGATGATTTTGCAAAAATAGAGATTAAGGTAGCCAAGGTGATTGATTGTCAAAATATAGAAGGCAGTGAAAAACTTTTAAAATTTAAACTCGAACTTGACAATAAAGAAATTCGTCAAGTGCTTTCAGGTATTGCTAAGTATTATAAAGCAAGCGATTTGATAGGAAAGCAAGTTTGTGTTATAAGCAATCTTAAAAAAGCTAAGATTTTTGGACATGAAAGCGATGGTATGATACTTTCTGCAAAAAGCGGGGATAAACTTGTGCTCATAAGCCCTGAACAACTTGTAGAAAACGGCTCTTTAGTAGGCTAGGATGAATATTAGCAATCTAAGCGAACTCATTCATGCAAATATACTTAATGAAGGCAGTGTTTTAAGCGTTACAGGCTTTGCATTAAGTCTTCATGAGCTTAAAAATGGCTTCGCTTTTTTTAGCAATAATAAAAAAGAGATAATCCAAGCAGTGCAAAAAGGCGCATTTGCTATTATTTCAGAGCATGAGCTTTGTATTGATGATAAAGAAATTTATTATCTTCAGGTGGATAATCTAGAATCAGCCTTAATTAAACTCTTGCGTTTTTTATGCGAAGAAAAAGAGTGTGAATTTATAGCACTTCAAGCTTATGAGCTAGGAATTTGCAAAGCATTTTCTTTAAACATTTTAAAAGGAAATATATTTGTAGATTTTAACTCACTTATCAAGGCTAAAAAGGGTGAAATTTTTTGTTTTAGCGATGAGAATTACTTACTTCAACTTTGCGCATCTTTAACAATCCTAAAAGAAGCAAATTTTACCCTACTTTCTCGCTCTAGCTTTTTTTTTACGACTCTAGTTTGTGATAATTTGTATTTTAAAAACTTAAATCTTCCCTTTATTTATGCCAAAATTTTTGCAAAAATTATGTTTTATCTTAAAGAAAAAAATACAAAAATGAGTTTTGATTTTAATAAGATAGATGATTTTAAAATTTATTTCATGGATGAAAATTTTAATATTTCTGAATTTGGCTCAAGTGCAAGAGCATTTATCATCGTAAGCAATCAAAATACCTTTGATTTTTGGCAAGAAAATTTTAAAAATATAAAGGGTTTTAAAACCGCTTTGCATAATTCATTATTCTGCGATTTTTCATACGACAAACTTTTAGATCTTAAAAACTTAAAAAATTTTAAATACTGCCTGCTTTTAGAAGATTATGAAGCTTTTGAGCGTGAATTTAAAAATGAAGAAAATCAATCTCCAAGCTTATTTTTAAACTGACTTAAATCAACCCCCTCACATTCTAACAAAAATCTTTTTATAGCAAGACCGCCATTATATCCACCCAAGCCATTACTAGCTATAACCCTATGACAAGGAATAAAAATAGGAATTAAATTTTTAGAGTTTGCATTACCCACTGCGCGAAAAGCTTTGGGGTGGTTGATATTTATAGCTATTTCTTTGTAAGTAACAAGCTTTGCATAAGGGATATTTATCAATTCTTTATATACTTTTTGTTCAAAATCACTCCCTTGTATCCATAAAGGTGTTTGAAATTTTTGAAGCTTTTTAGCAAAATAAAGTCTGAGTTCTTCTTTGGCAAATTCAAGCAGGGGACAAGTATTTTCAATATCCAAACGATCGCAAAAATCGATTTTTGTTAAGAAATCTCCATTGCTATGTAGAGATAAGTAACAAAATGGTATTTTATAATAAACTTTAAACATATTTTATCCTTTAAATAGTTAAAATTATACTAAAAAATATTTAAGGAGTAAAAAATGTCTTTTATGCAAGATTACAATAAGCTTGTTGAAGAAAGAGCAGCTTTGGGTATCCCACCCCTTCCTTTAAATGCAGAACAAACTAAAGAACTTTGTGAACTTTTAAAAACCCAAAATGATGAAAAATTGGTATCTTTATTGCAAAATCGTGTCAATCCAGGCGTTGACGATGCAGCCTTGATAAAATGTGAATTTCTAGATGGAATTTTAAAAAATAAATTTCAAGCTCCAGCCATAGATAAAAAACTCGCTTTAAAAATGCTTGAAACAATGCTAGGTGGTTATAATGTAAAAGTTTTAATCGATGCATTAAAAGATGAAAGTATAGCTAGCGATGCAGCAGAAGTACTTAAAAATATCATCTTTGTACATGATAATTTCCATACCGTAGCAGAACTTAGCAAAAGCAATAATCATGCTAAAGCTGTTTTGGAAAGTTGGGCAAATGCAGATTGGTTTAATAAAAAAGAAAAATTACCTCAAGTGATTCAATGTGTAGTTTTTAAAGTAGCAGGAGAAACCAATACAGATGATTTAAGCCCTGCTGGTGATGCTTTTACAAGAAGCGATATCCCTTTACATGCTAATGCTATGCTAAAAGTAAGACAAACAGGTTCTCTAGAAAAAATCAAAGAACTCAAAAAAAGTGGTCGTGAAGTCGTATATGTGGGCGATGTCGTAGGTACAGGTTCAAGTAGAAAATCTGCGATTAACTCCATACAATGGCATTTAGGAAAAGAAATTGATGGTGTGCCAAACAAACACAGTGGTGGTATAGTAATGGGCTCAACCATAGCTCCGATTTTCTTTAACACAGCTCAAGATAGCGGTGCTTTACCTATTATTTGCGATGTGTCCAATCTAGAAATGGGAGATGAGTTTGAAATTCACCCTTATGAAGGAAAGATTGTAAAAAATGGTTCTGTTGTTGCAGAGTTTAAACTCAGCCCAAATACCATCTTAGATGAAGTTAGAGCAGGAGGAAGAATTCCACTTATCATAGGTCGTGGACTTTGTGCTAAAGCTAGAGAATTCTTAGGAATGGAAAATGAAAATATCTTTACTAAACCAGAACAACCTGAAGCTTCAAGCGGTGGATATACTTTAGCTCAAAAAATGCTAGGGCGTGCCTGTGGAGTTGAAGGTGTGCGTCCAGGTATGTATATAGAGCCTCGCACACTTACTGTAGGTTCTCAAGATACTACAGGTCCTATGACAAGAGATGAGATTAAAGAGCTTGCAAGCTTAGGATTTAATGCGGATTTTGTAATGCAAAGTTTTTGTCATACTGCTGCTTATCCAAAGGTTAGTGACTCAAATTTGCACAAAACTTTACCTAATTTCATGACAAGTCGTGGTGGAGTAAGCTTAAAACCAGGCGATGGGGTAATCCACTCTTGGCTTAATCGTTTTGTTTTACCTGATACAGTAGGAACAGGTGGAGATTCTCACACTCGTTTTCCTATAGGAATTTCATTTCCTGCAGGAAGTGGACTTGTAGCTTTTGCTGCAGTAACTGGCTCTATGCCTTTGAATGTACCTGAAAGTGTTTTGGTGCGTTTTAGCGGAGAATTGCAAGCTGGAGTTACTTTAAGAGATCTTGTAAATGCTATACCTTATTATGCAATCAAACAAGGACAACTTACTGTTGAAAAGAAAAATAAAAAGAACATTTTTGCAGGAAAAATTTTAGAAATAGAAGGCTTGCCAAACTTAAAAGTAGAACAAGCTTTTGAACTCAGTGATGCAAGTGCTGAAAGATCTGCAGCTGCTTGTAGTGTAGATTTAAGCATAGAAAGTGTAAGCGAATATATCAAATCAAATATTTCACTTATAGAAGCAATGATAGAAGCAGGATATGAAGATAAAGCCACTCTTGCTAGAAGAGCGGATAAAATGAGAGAATGGCTTAAAAACCCTACTCTTTTAAGAGCAGATAAAGATGCAAAATATGCGTACATTATCGATATTAATCTTAACAATATCAAGGAGCCAATTCTAGCTTGTCCAAATGACCCTGATGATGTGGCAACCTTAAGCGAAATTTTAGCCGATGACAAGCGTCCAAAAAATATAGATGAAGTTTTTGTAGGTTCTTGTATGACAAACATAGGACATTATAGAGCTTTGGGAGAAATTTTAAAAGATAAAGGCATACTTAAAACCAGACTTTGGGTAGTGCCTCCAACAAAAATGGATAAAGCACAACTCACCAAAGAAGGGTATTATAGTATCTTTGGCTCTGCTGGCGCAAGGATAGAAGTTCCAGGTTGTTCGCTATGTATGGGAAATCAAGCAAGAGTAAATGATGGTGCTGTTGTCTTCTCAACCTCTACAAGAAACTTTGACAATCGTATGGGTATGGGTGCTAAAGTATATCTAGGAAGTGCTGAACTTGCAGCAGTTTGTGCGATTTTAGGTAAAATCCCAAGCAAAGAAGAATATTTGCAAATCGTAAGCGATAAATTAAGCGATGCACACAAAGCAAATATTTATAAATATCTTAATTTTAATGAAATTGATAATTTTAAACTAGATAATTAATCCAAATTTAAAGCAGATTTGGGTTAAAATTATAGATTAAAATTTTCAAAGGATAAAATTGAGATTATTATTTATTTTATTTTGTTGTTTTTTAGGTTTAAAGGCCGAAAATTTAATTACTTGTGATTATATAAAAAATAACAAAGCCCAAGTTTTTCAAGATAGTCCAAAGCAAGACTATCTTGATATTGCTTCTACTTGTGATTTTTCTTTAAAAAATCAAGCTTTTACCAAAAGACTTTATCAACTCGCCAATGAAATTCGCGGTGGAAATGCTGCTTGTAGTGGTATTGAATATTTTCCAAAACTACAAGAATTTGACTTTTTGCTTTTAAAAATTTCTATTGATCCTATAGAATATCAAAAAGGTCTAGATGCTCCTGAAAATTTAGAAAAAAAATACACTCTTTTAAGATCTTATTTTAGATATTGGGCTTATCAAAGTATAGGAAATTTTAGACTTTATCAAGAATTTTGGCAAGAATACAATAATGCCATAGAACCCTTAGAACAATATTTTGAAAATAATTTCAAATTCGACAAGGGTAGCAATATTTACTATACCACCAATGCTTTAAATGAATTTTTAAATTGGGCTGTAGGAGAAACTAAAATTTACAAAAATATAAGTCCTTTAGCAAAAGTTTTATCCAATAAAAAACATTCAATAACTTATATCCAAGATTTTATTTATACCAATAATCTCAACCGAGATGAACTTACCATAGGGCTTCAAGCAGCCTTGTTAAACCAACGCAACAAAGATATTTTAAATCTTTTGATCCGTTTGGGTGCTAGAATCGATGAGGGTTATGAAAATGCTTTGTTTTATGCTTTAGAAAACTACGATAATACCAAATTTTTATTAGAACTAGGTTTAAATGTCAATAGTGCCAATACTTTTGGCAAGACACCTTTATTTTACGCTATAGAATTTAAGCGCAAAGATATTGTTTCATTGCTTTTAGTATATGGTGCTGATGTTAATAAAAAATACATTAACGATAATGAAAAATTAGCCCTAAGCGCAAATATAGGCGGAAACACTCCTTATTTTATCACCTTTTGTGCTTTGGAGCACACTTCTAAAAATGTTCTTATGCATGCGGCCGCTTATGGAGATGTAGAAATTTTAAAAATGCTTGTTGCAAAAGGTGCTGATATTAACGAAATAGATGATTTAGGTTTTAATGCTTTAGATTTTGCCCTAGCAGCCAATCAAAAAGATAATGCTAATTATCTGCAAAGTCTGGGTTTAAAACCCAATGAAAATTTAATTTACGGAGGGAGTTTAGAATGAAAACTGCATTTATCACAGGAGCAAGCTCTGGTTTTGGGCATGCTTGCGTTGAAGCTTTTATACAAGAAGGATACAAAGTCATTGCTCTAGCAAGAAGAAAGGATCGTTTAGATGAATTAAAAGCCAAATACAAAGATCAAATTCACATACTTTGTCTTGATGTAAGAAAACAAGAAGAGATCTTTAAAGCTGTTGAAAACCTACCTAACGATTTTAAAGAAATAGATGTACTTTTTAATAATGCTGGTTTAGCTCTTGGCATAGATGAATTTGATAAATTAAGTATAGAAGATATAGACACTATGGTTGATACTAATATCAAAGGTCTTTTATATGTAGCAAAAGCGATCATTCCTATACTTCGCAAACAAAAAAGTGCTTATATCTTCAATCTTGGCTCTGTAGCAGCTAGAAATCCTTATTTTGGTGGCAATGTATATTGTGGAACTAAAGCATTTGTAGGACAATTTTCTAGGGCCTTAAGAAATGATTTAAGAGGAGAAAATATCAAGGTTACAAACATAGCTCCAGGGCTTTGCAAAACTGAATTTAGTGAAGTTCGCTTTAAAGGAGATAAGGCAAAAGCCGATGCAGTCTATGAAGGGACGCAATACATAAGTGCACAAGATATAGCAAAAGTAGTGATGTCAATCATCAATCTGCCAAGCCATATCAATGTCAATGAAATAGAATTAATGCCTGTTACTCAAACTTGGAATGGCTTTTATATAGAGCAAAATCAATGAGATTTTTAGTATTTTTCCTACTGCCTTTACTTGCATTTGCCAATACACATCAAGCTACGGCAAATGCAAATTTATTTGGAGTTTTCACTCTTATACCTCCTTTGGTTGCTATCACTCTAGCTTTTATTACAAAAGATGTGATCTTGTCTCTTTTTGCAGGAGTTTTAAGCGGAACCTTCTTGCTTAGTCTTGCTTCTAATATTTTTCAAGCCGACAGCTTAAGTTTTATTCATTTTTATAATACTGCGATAGATTCTTTTTCAAAAATTATTTCTTATATTTTAGAATCAACTTCAGATCCTGTAAATGCTGGTATCATCTTGCAAATTTTATGCATAGGTGGGCTTGTTGCACTTATCACCAAAATGGGTGGCGCAAAAGCTGTGGCTATAAAATTTGCAAAAAGAGCAAAATCAGCAGTATCGGCACAAGTAAATACTTGGTTTTTAGGTTTGTTAATCTTTTTTGATGATTACGCTAATTTACTCATCGTAGGACCTATCATGCGTCCTTTAGCAGATAAATTTAAAATTTCTCGTGAAAAATTTGCCTTTATTATCGATTCTACAGCTGCACCCGTTGCAGGGATTGCTGTGATTTCTACCTGGATAGGTTTAGAAGTATCTTTAATCAAAAATGCCTATGAAGATATAGGCATTAGCAATATCAGCGCTTTTGGGGTTTTTGTTGAAACCATACCCTATAGATTTTACAATATTTTTATGCTTTTCTTTGTTTTAATGACTGCGCTTATGGGGCGTGAATTTGGTCCTATGTTAAAAGCTGAAATTCGTGCAAGAACTACAGGACAAATCGCTCCTTTATCAAAATCAAGCACCCTAGATACCGCAGAACTTGAAGATCAGTTTTTAGCTCCAAAAGAAGATATTAAAATCCGTGCATTAGATGCTACGATTCCTATTTTAACTTTGATTGTTTTAGCTATACTTGGATTTTATTTTAATGGACTAAGTACTTTAGAAGGTGAAGAATTACTAAAAGCAAATGCAAATCCTTTATCTTTTGAAACCCTTAGGCTAGCTTTTGGAAGTGCAAATTCTTCTGTGGTGCTTTTTCAAGCCGCCTTATTTGCCGCTATTGTAGCAATTTTTATTGGAGTGTATCGCAAGATTTTTAATTTTAAAGAAGCGGTTGAAACTTGGATATATGGTTGGAAAACTATGATTTTTACCATAGTTTTACTTTTGTTTGCATGGTCGCTTTCAAGCATAGTAAAAGAGCTTGGAACTCCAGAATTTATCTCAAGCTTGCTCGCTGATAAATTGCCTGAATTTATCCTACCTGCTACCATTTTTGCTTTTGCTTCGCTTATTTCTTTTGCGATAGGAACAAGCTATGGGACTATGGGTATTTTAATGCCTTTGGCGGTGCCTTTAGCTTATAAGGTTGCACAAATAAATGCAATGGATATGGATGCAATGCATCATTATATGGTGATTAACATAAGTTGTGTCTTAACTGGAGCCATTTTTGGAAACCATTGTTCGCCTATTTCAGACAATGTAATCCTTTCATCAATGAGTGCAAAATGTGATCATATGGAGCATGTTCGCACTCAAATTCCTTATGCCTTATTTATTTGTGTAATTTCTTTATTTGCTGGTTATATACCTGTTTCTTTAGGGCTTAGTGTATGGTTGGTTCTTCCTTTAAATTTAATTCTTATTGCATTTTTGCTTAGAATTATCGGAAAGAAAGTTTCATGAGTCTTCAAGAATTTGGAAATTTTTTAAAATTAGAAGAAAAAGCTTCTTTTATAAAAGAATTTTTCAAAGATTTTTATCAAGGAAATTTCGAGCTTTTTTCTTCCAAAGATAAACATTACCGCACAAGAGCAGAGCTTTCATTTTATCATGATAAAGACGAAATTTATTATGCGATGTTTGAAAATAAAAAGAAAATCATCATAGAAAGCTTAGAATTTGCAGATGAAAAAATCACCGCTTTTATGCCCAAACTCTTAAAACAAATTCGCAACAATACAAATTTAAAAGAAAAACTTTTTGGTGTAGAGTTTTTAGCGACTAAAAACGAGTTAAGCACCACTCTACTTTATCATAAAAATATAGAGCTTATTTACAATGACTTAAATAATTTAAGCTTAGAACTTGATGCAAATTTAATCGCAAGAAGCAAAGGTAAAAAACTTGTTTTTAAAAAAGAAAATTTAAGACAAGAGCTTGATATACAAGGTAGAAAAATATTTTATGAATTTAACAATGATTGTTTCATACAGCCTAATACCTCCATCAATGAAAAAATGATAACTTGGGTGTGTGAAAATTTAAAAACCCAAGAAAGAAAAGACTTGCTTGAGCTTTATTGTGGATATGGAAATTTTACTCTAGCTTTAGCAATTTTTTTTAACAATGTACTAGCCACTGAAATTTCAAAAAGCAATATTAATTTTGCCTTGCTTAATTGCAAGATCAACAATATCTCAAATATCCATTTTACAAGACTTTCAAGCGAGGAATTATCCCAAGCTTTAAAAAAAGAAAGGGAATTTTTTCGCTTAAAAGATATTGATTTAGATAATTTTAATTTTTCTCATATTTTAGTCGATCCACCGCGTGCAGGACTTGATAAAAGTGTGATTGATTTAATTAAAAATTATGAAAACATCATTTATATTTCTTGTAATCCTATCAGCTTGAAAGAAAATTTAAAAGAACTTGCTCTTACGCATAAAGTTGAAAAATTTGCGCTTTTTGATCAGTTTGTTAATACTCCGCATTTAGAATGTGGAGTACTTTTAAAATCTTTACATTCTAAGTAATCTTCAATTTGAAAGTTGATAAATTATAAAAAATAATAATTCATCAACTTAGCTAAAACCACGATAAAAATACAAAGCACAAAAACAAAAGGATGTATAAAACGCGTTAAAGGATTTTTTCTCTTTAGCACAAAATGAAAAAATAAAGAAAACACCACTAAAGACAAAATACTAAAGGCTAAAATCAATTTTATCAAAAAAATTAAATTTAAAGGATTAAGATGAAAGCTTATCATCGCACCACCACTTAAAAATAGCAATAATACGATAAAAGGCATAATCTTAACACCCACGGAAGAAAAAAGATTTTTATCAAAATTTGGATTTTTTCTCTTAATTGTATTGAGTATAAAAATATCGACAAATAAATAACCTATAAAAAAGATTGCACAGCTTAGATGAATGATTAAAATATAAGGATAAGCTTGAACCATATATTTCACTCCTTTTTTAATAGCTTTTAATATTCTAGCAATTTTTTATCTTTAAAAAATTCACTTTAGTTAATTTTATATAAATATATTTTTAAATTAAAATCTATTTTTAAGCGAAATAAGATTATGATTAAATTTTTAAAATTTTTATATAAAGTAACAACGATGGATGAAAATTTAATCATAGATAAAATACTCAACAACACAAAAACCATTGCCATAGTAGGACTTAGCCCCGATGAAAGCAAGCCTTCTTTTATGATAGGACAATTTTTACAAGAAAATCATTATAAAATTTATCCTATATATCCTAAATGTGATGAAATTTTAGGAGAACGCGTTTATCGAAGCTTAGATGATATCGATGAAAAAATAGATCTTGTTTTAATGTTTCGCAAGGGCGAATTTGCCTCTTCATTACTCCCAAGTATTATCCGTAAAGGAATTCAAAATTTTTGGCTGCAGCTTGGAATTTGCAACAATGAAGTTGCTAAAGAATGCGAAAATTTAAAGATTAATTTTATACAGGATAAATGCATTATGCGTGAATTGCCACTTTATCAAGATAGGATAAGCAAATGTTAGAACTGAACAAAATTTATCAAGCCAAACAAAAAATTGCTGATTTTGTAAGCAAAACTCCTTTTATACACTCTTCTTTTTTAAGCGAACTTTGCAAAAGTGAAGTGTATTTAAAAAATGAAAATTTGCAAATTACAGGAGCTTATAAAATTCGCGGTGCATATAACAAAATAGCTAATTTAGACCCAGAAGCTAAAAAAGCAGGAGTTATAGCTGCTAGTGCTGGAAATCACGCTCAAGGTGTTGCCATAAGTGCAAAGAAATTTGGCACAAAAGCTATAATCGTGATGCCAGAATCCACCCCTCTCTTAAAAGTTTCTGCTACCAAAAGCTTGGGTGCAGAAGTTATTTTAAAGGGTGATAATTTTGACGAAGCTTATGCTTTTGCAACAAACTATGCGAAAGAAAATGGATTAAGTTTTATTCATCCTTTTGAAGATGAACTTGTAATGGCAGGACAAGGCACACTTATGCTTGAAATGCTTGATGATGTAAGCGATCTTGATACCATCATAGCTCCTGTAGGCGGTGGTGGACTTATTAGCGGTATAGCAAGCGCTGCAAAGCAGATTAATCCCAATATCAAAATTATTGCAGTAGGTGCTAAAGGAGCTCCTGCAATGCATGATAGCTTTAAAGCAAAAGAGGTTAAAAACTCTAAAAGTGTCCGTACTATAGCAGATGGTATTGCTGTGCGCGATGCTAATCCTATTAACCTAGGTATCATCCTTGAATGCGTGGATGAATTTGTTCAAGTAGACGATGAAGAAATCGCTAATGCGGTATTGTTTTTGCTTGAAAAACATAAAATTATAGTTGAAGGCGCAGGTGCTGCAAGCGTAGCCGCCCTACTTCATCAAAAAATAGATATAAAAGATTCTAAAAAAATCGGCGTTGTTTTAAGTGGCGGCAATATCGATGTGCAAATGCTAAATATCATCATAGAAAAGGGTCTTTTTAAAGCTTATCGTAAAATGCAAATCAATGTTACTTTAATCGATAAACCAGGAGCCCTACTTAATCTTACAGATAGCTTAAAATCAGCCAATGCAAACATAGTCAAAATTGATTATGATAGATTTTCAACAAAGCTTGATTATGGCGATGCTATGATTTCTATTACCTTAGAAACTAAAGGCAAAGAACATCAAGAAGAAGTTAGAAATATCTTAAAAGATAAAGGTTTTGATTTTTACGAAACT
This sequence comes from Campylobacter coli LMG 9860, assembly GCF_000254135.1. Taxonomy (GTDB): domain Bacteria; phylum Campylobacterota; class Campylobacteria; order Campylobacterales; family Campylobacteraceae; genus Campylobacter_D; species Campylobacter_D coli. Next base: position 8,584 of record NZ_AINS01000016.1, on the reverse strand, counting down.
TTCTAATAAGAAATTCTACTCAGATAAAGCCCACAAGGCGGGGCTAAAAAACGATTGTATTGTTTTTTAGCTTCGATTTGCTCTTTTAACTCTTCTATACTCATCTTATTTTCTAAAACTTTTAAAACACTCGCAACCATTAGTCTTATTTGCGCCCTTAAAAAACCATTAGCCTTAAAACGAAAAATGGTAAAATCCTTATAAGAATACGCTTTAGCTAAAAATATTTCTCTGATAGTCGTTTTATTATCTCCTCCGCTCTTGCAAAAGAATTTAAAATCCTTAATACCTACAAAATTTTGCAAAACAAGATCAGCCTTTAAAACATCAATAAAAGGATAAAAATGAACATAAGAAGCTAAAAAAGGATTATAAACCCCGTGATAAAAAATATAGCGATATTCTCTACTTTTTACATCGTATCTTACTTCAAAATTTGAAGGCATGATTTTTAAATTTTTAACATATATAAAAGGATGAGAAAATTTATTGATTTGTTTTTTAAGATAGTTTAAATCCCTAAAATGCTCCCCGCATTCCACGCAAGCAACAGCATAGCTTGCATGCACCCCTTTATCTGTGCGAGAAGCCATCAAAACAGAGGAAAAAATTCCAAGATGACTTAAGGCATCTTGCAAGGCATCTTGAACGCTTTTTTTGTGAGGTTGGGTAGCTGAACCTAAAAATTTCGATCCATCATAGGAAAAAATAATTTTTAATTTCATCAATAACGACTCAAAATCATCTTTTTAAAACAAACAATAGACGCAATAAAACTTAAAGCAAATATTCCAATACAAGCTAAAATAGGAGGCTGCGAAAAAGAACTTAAAAGCCCAAAATACACAGCAATAACCCCAAACATCCCAAAATAAATAAAACCTTTTTCATAACGATAAGTTACTATACCAAAAGAAAGGGCAAAAAGCGTACTTGCGAGTGGAAATAATGCTATGGTTACATAGATTACAAATTCTTTCGCGCGTTTGGGATTTGTATTTAAATCATTCCAATACTCATAAAATTTTTTAGTTTGTAAATTTTGATCATTAAATTGTGTATTGACTATAAGCTTATCAAAATTTCCAATAAAAAGCGTTTGGCCATTTTCAAAATTATACATTTTGCCATTAGAAAGCTTAAAAGCAAAGCTGTCTTCATTTCTTTGTGCTGTTGCTTCTTTTGCGATAATCAATTGCTCTTTGTCTTCTATATTGCGTTTTGGATGATACATGATGATATTTTCATATCTGTCACTTTCTTGCTTCTCAATAAAAATCATCCATTCAAGAAATCTTTGTCCAAATTCACCCGTTTTATAATTAAATTTAACCTGAGTTTTTTTAAAATTAACAAAATTATCTTGCAATTCAAACACTATAGGTATCATAACCAAAGCTATAATTAACATCAATGCACTTACTAAAGCGGCGATTTTTAAAAAAAACTTAGCTAAAATTTTAGGTGAAAATCCCAAGGTAAATAACACTATGCTTTCATTCTCTCTAGAAAGCCTAAAAAGAGCCAAAGTAAGAGCGATAAAAAAAGCTATAGGCAGGGTAAAAATAAGAATTCTAGGCAGCATAAAGCCGTATAATTTAAGCAAATCTGTAAAATTAATCTCTATACTAGAAGTAAGCTTAGCAAGTTGTATAAAAAAAACCATAGAAACTATAGTAAAAAGCACAAAAAAAATCGATAAATTTGTACTTAAAAATTGATTTAAAACATATCTTAAAGCAAGTTTCATATTAATTCCTGAACAATCAAATATATCAAATATATCACAAAAGCAGCATTGATAAAGGGTAAAAATGCTAGTTTTGTATTTTTATTATGGATAAAAAAGGGTAAAGACAATAACGAAGCAAGAAAAAGAATTATAAAAGCACTCTTAAAACCAAATACCCCTGCCATACTAGCAAGGATAATAATATCCGCATCACCTAAATTTTCTTGTATGTCTTTTGTTCTAAAATTTTTTAAAAATGCTATAAAATTTTTAAGTAAAAACAAAAAACCAGCAAAAATAAAAGCTTGAACCATAAATCCATTTTGAAAATTTTCAAATATAAAAAAATACGCAAATTCATTGCTATTAAAAGCAAAAGAAAATGCAATAAAAAAAATCAACCAAAGCAATTTTTGAGGCACAGCTTGAAATTTTAAATCTATGCAAGAGAGTGCAAATAAAACAAATAGAAAAATCAGTAAATGGATAAATTCCCCTATATTTTGGCTTAGCAAATAAGCAATCCATGCAAAAATCATCCCCAAAACTTCAGCCAAAAAAACAGAAAAAGGAATTTTAATATGACAAGTTTTGCACTTAAAACGAAGAAAAATATAAGAAAAAATGGGTATTAATTCCAAAGGCTTAAGTTTTTGATAGCAAGAAAAGCAATAAGAACGCAAGCTTAATAAGGGCTTGTTTTCACAAAAACGCATTGTTAAGCTCATACAAAATGAACCCAAGCTCGCTCCTAAAATAGCTAAAATCAAAAAAGCTATGGGATTATTTTCCAAAAGTTCTCTCTCTTTTTCTAAATTCTTTTATGATTTTTTTAAATTCTCTTTTTGTAAGAGAAGGAAATAAGGTTTCGCTAAAATAAATTTCTGCATAAGCACATTGCCAAAGCAAGAAATTAGACAATCTTTTAGCATTTCCCACACGAAGCATCAAATCCACATCCAAAGGCAAATCTAAATTATCGCTTATGTTTTTTTCATTGATTTCCAAGCCTTTTTCAATCAAGCGTTTAACCGAACGCACGATTTCATCTTTTGCTCCATAACTGATAGCTAAATTCACACAAAGCAAATCACAGTGCTTGGTTTTTTCTTCCACAAGGGCTATTTTTTCTTGTAAATGTGTATCAAGTCTTGATAAATCCCCGATAGCTCTTAATCTTACATTGTTTTTTTCAAATTCTTTTAAGGCTTCGTCCAAACAACGATCCAAAAGCTCAAAAATAAATTCAATCTCATCTTGAGGTCTGTTCCAATTTTCCGTGCTAAAAGCAAAAAGGCTTAAATTTGAAATTCCCTCCTCTACACAAGCTTCCATCAGCTTTTGCATGGTTTTAACACCTTGAGAATATCCAAGCTTAGCTAAAAAACCTTTTGCCTTAGCCCAACGCCTATTGCCATCCATTACAACAGCAAGATGTTTTAATTCATTCATTATCACCCTTTAAAATCAAATAATTTTTTAAATACAAATAAAGGTTGTATATTTTTATCTTGCAAAACATTAAATTGCAAGTGCTCGTTTAAAAATTTTTGCACCTTAAAAAAGGGGGTAAATATCGAAATTCCACCCTCATCGATCAGAATTTTCAAAGCTCCAAAAACGCTAAAATAAAGATAAATTTCTAAAAATTTAACCCTTTTTTTCATCTGAAACAAACAAGCCTTACCCTTAAAGATAAAAGGGATATGATAAATATTTTCAAAACTTGCAAAAAGCATTTCTTTTAAAATATGATATTTATTTTTATCTTTGCACTCTAAAAGATTTGAAATAATATATTTTTTATAATCAATCCTACCCTCTAAAATTTCAACCATCAAAGATAATCCCTCTTCAAAGGGATGAAAATCAGGCCTTTTAGATAAATGCTTAAATGCGATCGCGCCGCCTTTTTCTATATAAAGCTCGGCTAAATACTCAGCTCCAATTTCTAATTCTATCATGCTTTTGGTTTGAATTTTTCTATGATTGAGCAAAAGTGTGTAGTGTGCATAGCCTGATTTTGCTAAAACTTTCATTTGTATAGGTAGGGTTGAGTTTATCATATTCATATTTTTTCACACCAAGAAACCAAATCAAAAGCCAAATCTTCCTTGCTTTTTAAACCACTTTTTTCTATCTTATTTACTGTAATAAAATAAATTTCATTCTTAGAACTTCCAAAATAATTTTCCTCTTCTAAGATATTTAAACAAACCATATCAAGTTTTTTATCATTAAGCGATTTTTTCGCATTTTCTAAAGCATTTTGAGCGTCAAATTCCATCTTAAAGCCTATTTTTTTACCTTTAAAATTTAAATTTTTAAGCAAATCCTCATTTAATCTTAAATGCAAATTTAAACCCTTTAAATGCTCATTTTTTTTGATTTTGCCTTTTTTAAATTCAGGCATAAAGTCACTTACAGCTGCCGCCATGATTAAATAATCTTTGTTTGAATTTTGCTCTAGCAATTCTTTTAATTCTCGCGAGCTTTCAAAACTCTTAAGAGAATAAGGAGTATCAAAATAAACCGAACTCAAAAGCGTTACTTTAGCCCCCAAAAAATAAAACGCATCAGCGATTGCCTTTGCCATTTTTCCACTTGAAAAATTACTCACACAACGCACATTATCAATCTTTTCTTTTGTCCCCCCACCACTAATGACAACTTCTTTATCGCACCAAAATGATTGCTTGAAAAGCTCTCTTTTGCTTATATTAAAGATATCTTTTACTTCAGCCAAAGCTCCGATACCTTCATCTTTACAAGCTAAAACTTTACAAATAGGCTCTATAATCAAAGCTTTATTTTCTTTAAGCATCTTTAAAGAATTTTGCGTGCTAAAATGATGAAACATATTTGTATTTGCCGCAGGAGCTATGATAAGAGGTTTATTTGCTGCGATTAAGGTTTGGATAAAAAGATTATCCGCTATACCAAAAGCAAGTTTATTGATAGAATTAACACTTGCAGGGGCAAACAAAACAAGATCTGCATCCTTGCTAAAAGCTATGTGATTGTTTGAGTTTTGCCAACTTTCATTTTCCTCGCATAAAACTTCATCAACCAAGGCTTCAAAACTCATTTTGCTAGCAAATTTTAACAAACCATTAGAAAGCAAAACTTTCACCCTAAAGCCTTCTTTTTTAAACAAAGAAATAAGCTCGTAAGATTTATAAAAAGCTATACTGCCACTAATGGCTAAAAGTACGGTTTTCATTTTTGAAATTTCTTATAATAATAATCTTTTATCATTTTATGCTCTGCTCTATTGATAAACAAAGCACCCTTTTCTACATTGACACTTACTGTGCTTCCTGCTGCTATGATTACTTCATCTTCGATTTTTACAGGTGCGATAAATTGCGTATCAGAACCTACAAAAACATTTTTTCCTATGATGGTTTTATGCTTTTTTACCCCATCATAATTACAAGTGATAGTCCCACAGCCTATATTGGTTCCACTATCTATCTCACAATCTCCTAAATAGCTTAAATGCCCTGCTTTTACGGTATTTAACTTTGCATTTTTGCATTCTACAAAATTTCCTATATGAGTGTTTTTTAACTCACAATTTGGACGCAAATGTGCCAAAGGCCCTACATCGCTATTTTCTACGATGGAATTTTCTATCACGCTTGAACTTTTAATGATAGAGTTTATAATCTTACTTTTGCCCTCTATCCTTACATTTTCATATACTTCACATTCACCTACAAATTCAACATCTGCACCTATAAAAGTGCTTTGCGGTAAATGAAAAATCACACCCTGTTGCATCCAGTATTTTTTAATTTTTTCTTGCATGAAATTTTCAGCTATACTGAGTTCAAATTTATCATTAATCCCCATAAATTCATCTTCATCTACAAAAACTGCTTTAATCATCACATCTTTTTCTTTTGCTAGTTTTACAATGTCGGTTAAATAATACTCTTTTGCCGCATTATTGTTATCAATCAAAGGTAAAAGCTCTTTTAAAAGTCTCGAGTCAATCACATAAACCCCAGCATTGCAAGTATTTATCTCTTTTTCTTGCGTATTTGCATCTTTAAATTCAACAATTTTTTCAACGCTATCGTTTTTTATCACCACCCTACCATAACTTTTAGGATCTCTTGCTTTAAAAACTGCTAGATTTAATTTTGCATTATTACTCAACAAAGCTTCCAAACTTGTTTGCTCAACCAAAGGCATATCCCCGCAAAGAATTAAAACTTTTTCATTTTTAGGCCTAAATTCCTTTAAAGCGCCCGCAGTGCCTGGGAAATTGATCAAATCTTGTTCTAAAATTTGCGTTTTAGGAAAATGTTTTAAAATTTCTTTTTCAACGCGTTCTTTTTGATGAGATAAAACCACGCTCACATCTTCACTTATAGCAAAAGCTTTCTCTAAGATATGTAAAATCATGCTTTTTTGACACAGCTCTTGCAATACCTTTGGTTTTTCAGATTTCATTCTTGTTCCAAGTCCTGCTGCTAAAATCAAAATGGAAGTTTTCATTATAAAAAGCCTTTTGAGGATAATTTTATTTTAATTTTAACATTTTAAAGTTAAATTTTTCTCTAAATTAAAACAAGTTAAACTCTTTTTTAGTGAGTAAAAGTTAAAATTAAGTTTCATTTTTTAATCAAGGTTTATTTTTGAAAAAAATTTTAACATTATTGTTTATCAGCGGTTTTTTTAGCGTTATTTTCGCTGCCGAAGCAACAATTCCTACAGTAAATTTAAGCCTAAGTGCTCCTGATACTCCTAATCAACTTGTTACAACATTAAACATAGTCATAGTCTTAACCATACTTGCATTAGCTCCAAGTATAATTTTTGTTATGACTTCTTTTTTACGCTTGATTGTAGTTTTTTCATTCTTGCGTCAAGCTATGGGAACTCAAAGTATGCCGCCTAATACCATCTTAGTAACCTTGGCATTGATTTTAACCTTTTTTATAATGGAGCCTGTGGCTACAAAGTCTTATAATGAAGGCATCAAGCCTTATTTAGCAGAGCAAATAGGCTATGAAGAAGCTTTTGCAAGAGGTGTGAAACCTTTTAAAGATTTTATGCTTAAAAATACACGCGAAAAAGACTTAGCTTTATTTTACCGCATACGAAACCTGCCTAATCCTAAAACCATAGATGATGTTCCACTTACGGTTTTAGTTCCTGCTTTTATGATTTCAGAACTTAAAACTGCTTTTGAGATAGGCTTTTTGATTTATTTGCCATTTTTGGTTATCGATATGGTTGTGAGTTCGGTTTTGATGGCGATGGGGATGATGATGCTTCCTCCTGTTATGATTTCATTGCCTTTTAAACTTTTGATTTTTGTATTAGTGGATGGATGGAATTTGCTAGTGCAAAGGCTTGTGGAAAGCTTTGTAACCTAAGATTTATAAAATCTTAAAAACAAAATTCCAAGAAAAAGATACAAAAGCAAAAATAATTCTAAAGCTAAAAGTATATACAAAAACAAGCCTTTAACACAAAAAAGAGCTATAAAAACAACAAAAAGAATTACTAAGGCTGTTCGCCCTAGAAAGACTTTTTCTAGGGTCTTGATAGAATAAAAAGTAAAATCTAAAATAAGAGTAAAAATAAATTCTAGCATTGTAAAATACACCCAAAAACTAAGCTTGGTGGCATCTTGCAGCCATCATGTCAATTTTTGAATTGTAAGTACTTCCGCCCGGTGCAGGTGCATTCGCAACCCCAGCACCTACTACCCCCAATCTTATTCCATAATTTAAAATTAAAGGTATAGCTCTATCTTCTTGATAAGCATATTTGCAATACTCCCTAGCTGCGTTTAGTACAGTGCAAGATAAAAACAAAAATAACAAAAAAAATGCAACTTTTTTCATTATCTTAAATCCTTTTATTTAAAATTTAGATAATGATATTGTATATCAAAAATTTATAAAATTAATATTAATTATCAATATTTTATTAAAAGCCTACAAGAAAAAAGTGATATTATTTTGCTTAAAAACTTCTTTAATGTCTTTTAAATACTTATTGCCCAAAAAATCTAAAAAGCCATTTTTCCTACTCTCATCAATGAAATTATCAAGCTTGTCCTTTAAAGCTTCATCACCTTTTCTTACTGCTATACCCCAAAACTCAGGATTTTCTTGAAAAGGCGCTAAAATGGCTCTGGTTGTATCTTGATGTTTTTGCCAAGTCCGATAAATCGTAAGTTGATCATAAAAAAATCCATCAGCCTTGCCTTGAATCACTTCCAAAATAGCAGCATTTTCTTTATCAAATAAATTAATAGTTGCATTTTTTAAATTTTTAACCGCATATAAATGCCCTGTAGAACCACGCTTTAAAGCCAAAACTTTGCCCTTTTTATCTAAATCTTTGATATTTGTAATATCAGAGTTCAAAGGAGTTAAAATAGCCAAATTTGCCTTAGCATAAGGAATGCTAAAATCCACCACTTTCTTTCTCTCATCGGTAATTGTCATAGAGGACATAATAAGATCTATCTTGGCTGTTTTTAAAGCAGGTATTAAACCATCCCAAGCGATATTTTTTACTACAAGTTTATAGCCGTTTTTCTTTGCAAAAGCTTCTAAAAAATCCACGCTAATTCCACTTGCTTTGCCTGTTTTATCGCTCATTTCAAAAGGCGGATATCCAAGCTCCATTCCTACAACCAAATCTTTTGCACTCAAATTTAAAGCAAAAAAAGAGATAAAAATCAAAATAATTTTTTTCATAATTTCCTTTCAAATTTTTTTATAAAAAAATTATACTAATTTTATCTTATTTTGTTATTAGCAATTTATTTCAAACTTAAAAAATTAATACTTCCTAAACCCTAGTTTGTCCTATAAGATT
>NZ_AINS01000017.1 GCF_000254135.1 Campylobacter coli LMG 9860 | reverse complement strand
GCTTGAAAAACTACAAGGAAGAAAATTTGATATGAGTAAAAATTCTATCACTTATCCTTGCAAAGACAAGCAATTTATTTTTAAAGATAAAGATGATAAATTTGAGCTTGAAATTGTTTAAGATTATCGTTAGTAAAGTTAAGAAAGGATTGCTAGGGAGGGGCTTTGTAGATGGATATTTCCTTGCCTAATATAAAAATTAAATTTATGATTTTTTTAAAAAAAGTGAAATATTTTTGTATAATGATTTGTTTAAGTGGTTAATTTCTCTTGGTGAAAAAGGTGCTACCAATAATAGAAAAAGACTTTAAAATAATTTTCTGTTGAAGATGGCAAATGAGTTGCTTGAGTTGATAAATAACTCTAATTTTTCCACCGCATTGTTTTAGCCTATGCTTAAATAAAATCTACGCTTGAAACATAGTATATTTTTTCAAGTATTAAAATCAATAATTTCGATAAAGTTTTTAATTTTGCTAAAATCAATTTTCAAACTCATGGCATTAAAGGTAATTCCTGTGCCAAAACTAGCCATAAAAACTTGTTTTATACCCCCCCCCTTTTTTTTTCTCCATTCATAGTTTGCCAAATCAAAGGCTAATTTATTTATCGTAACATCGCCATAATTTTTTAAAGTTTCATCATTTTTAATTTCTTTGAAATTTAAGAGTTCTAATAATTTAGTTTTTATAAAATTATTTGCACTTCCAAAGAAAAATTCGCCTATTTTGCTTTTATCAAGTTTAAAATTATCAAAAAAATCATCAAAAAATCGAGGAAAATTTTCATTTAAGTGAGAAAATGTGAGATTTTTGTCCATATCGATAAAATCATTTGCTTCTTTAAAGCATTTTAGAGGAAAAGTTTCTTCTGTGGCTAATTTGGAAAAGATTTTTTGCGAGAAAAAAGCTTTTTCTTTTGTATTAGATTTTTCAAGCAAAATAACACTAGCACTGTCGCTATTACTAAGGTAGGTGATTTTATCTTTTTTGGGTATTTTTTTACTTTTTACACTTACGCAAATGAAAGCTATTTTTTTGATATTTTCATTATCTAGTAAAGAAAAAGCTTGCATTAGGCCTTGTAAAAATCCTGGGCAAAAAGCAATATTATCAAAACACAGAGTTTTTTCACTTAAACCAAGATTTTTATGGATTAAACTTGAAAGTGCAGGGGCTAGAAAATCTGGTGAAAAACTATAAACTAAAAGTACATCAAGCTCATCTTTTAAAAGCAAATTTTCTCTAAAAAGCTTTTCTAGTGCTTTGCTTGCTAAATCACTTGCATAGATATTATTAGGGCTTATGAAATGATGATTTATACCGGTATTTTGCTTTAAAAGTTCGTATTTTTTCTGGTTTAAATTGCATTCTTGTAATTCTTTTTCTAAGGTATGTGGATTTTTGGGTAAAACTATACTAATAGCCTTAATATTGTGTGAGTTTAATTTTAAATTCATTTTTACTTCTTTCTAGTATTTAATAGATAAATTGTAACTTATGAATGCTTAAAATTTAAGCACAAACGGAGTATAATTTTTTGTAAAGAAAGGATATAAAATGACAGCATATTTACATATAGGAACTACTAATACAGGAAATCAAGAAAAACAAGGCTTCTTGATGCAAAACGAAGAAAGGCTTTTAAAAAAAAGGCTATATTTATCCAAAAAGCCTTAGAGTGGCAAATAGGCATTGGGCTTTGGTAGATATGGTTTTAGAACTAGTTCAAAAAGAAGATATTTTGCAAAAAGAGAGTATTTTAAGTCATATCACAAATGAAAGACTTCTTAGAGCTATAGAAAATTTTAAAAGCGAAAGTGCTTTACATAAAGATAAAAAATTTATTTTTTCAGCTGAGGGTATAGTTTGGGATTTTTCTACCAAAAAACATGTAGAAATTTTAGAAAAGATTATGAGAGAGTTAGGTTTTACTCAAATTTATATTATTGTGTATTTTAGAGATATTTTGGGTTATTTAAACTCACATTGCTCTTAAGATCATAAAAACAATATGGAGTATTATTCTGCTGATTTTGCTCCGCAAGATCATCCTAGAAAATATATTTTTGACTATGAATGGATTTGCAAAACTCATGCTGAGGTATTTGGAGAAGAAAATTTGATAGTAAGACTTCTAAGGGAGGATTATGTAGGAGGGACTTTACTTAAGGATTTTGTTTATCATTTAGGACTTGAATGGGATGAGAGTTTTGTTTTAAAACAAACCAAAAATGAAAGTTTTAATCTTTTAGGAATGGAGCTTATGTCAAGATTAAATCAAAAAGATTTAAAGCAGGATAATCTTAATTCTTTGCTTTTTATGGCAAGAAGAAAATTTGAAGGCAGCAAAGAAAAAAGATTAAAATTTGCAGTGCAAAAAGATATTGCTAAAGCTTATGTGGATTATTTTGCTTCTTCACTTGAATGGGTAAAAAACAAATATTTCCCGCATAAAAATTCTCTTTTTACTCCTGTGAATTGGGAAGAATATGAACAAAATTATACTTTAACCCATATGCTAAGTAAAGATTGGGATGATGTGGCGGATTTTATAGCACAAATTATTGTTTCTAAAAATGAAATCATCAGTTCTTTAAAAGAACAGCTTGAACTTGCAAGGAAAGATTAGTCTTTCATTGCAGTTTCAAGCATTTTTTTGATATTTTCAAAGCTTTCAAAATTTTCAGGTGTGATAAATTCTGCTTTTAAGGGTTTTTTATAAAATTTTTCTATTTCGGCAACCAAAGCCATGATATCGATACTATCGATAAAATCTTCACTTACTAGATTTTCCATACTCTCATTGATATCTGTTCTTTCTATATTGATAAAAAATTGTTTGATTTCTTGCATTTTATTCCTTTGTGATTTTTAAAATGACATTATCGCTTAAATTTAAAATTAAATCAAGCTCATTGATTTCATAAAATAAAATTTCTCTTTCTTCACCTAATATTTCTAATCTAGCTTTAGGAACTCCGCTTAAGGCACCGCAGTCCATAGCTCTTAAAAAGCGAGAAATTTTTTCTTTATTCCAAGTAAGATCTAAATAACCATTATTTGGTAAAGATAATTTTTTGTGATACCCCCCCTGAAATTTGCATTTTAAAAGCTTTATTTTTTAAAATTTCTAAAGCTTCTCTAAATAAAGTTAGAGCAAGTTTGTGTTGAGCGTTTAAAAGACTTAAAGCAGTACAATTATTATCAAGTTTTATTTCTTTTTGAACTAAAATATCACCTGTATCTATACTTTCTTTAACCATATGCCAAGTAATACCTGTTTTTTTATCGTTTTCCCATATACTCCAAATATGTGCATTACATCCTCTGTGAAAAGGTAATAATGCGTTGTGGTAATTAATAATAGTATTTTTTTGAATACATTCTTTTTTGAAAATATAAAAATTATTAGCACTAATAATAAGGCAATTTTTAAGATTTTTAAAGAAATCATCTAAATTTTCTATATTTTTTACAAAATTTACTTCTTGTCTGAAAAAATCATTAGCTATTTTTTGGCATTCTTTGGCTACTTTGCCTGTGCCTATGATGTAAATATATGAGTAAGTCATTAGAAATTCCTATAAAATTTTAAATTAATATGATTAAAACAAAAACCCGCCCTTTTATAAAAATTAATGGCTTTTTGATTTTTTTCTTCTACAAAAAGTTTAAAGAATTTATTTTGAGTATTGGCTGCAAAATAATGATTTAGTAAAGCAAAAGCCACATTTTTATGCTTTAAATTTCTATCTACAGCTATAAAATCTAAAAAATTAGCATTGAGAGTTTGAGTGTAGATCAAAGCAGCGCGAATTTTTTGATTTTCTTTATAAACAAGTATATTGGGTATTTTTTCTTCAAGATTTTTTTGTGAAAAATAAAACAAATATGGATCAAAATATTTTCTAAAAAAGCTATAAATTTCCTTGCTATCTTCATGTGAAGCTTTAGAGATAAAGGTAAATTTTTTTAATTTTATCTCATCTTTTTTGAGTATCATTTGTTTATGATTGAGTATTTCTTTAAAATGATTGAGTTTTAAAAAATCATTATGTTGTAAAAGTTGCTTATCGGTTTTGGTTAAGATTTTTATATAATTAGCCTTTAAATTAAAATTCTGTAAATCATTGATAAAATAATATAGTAAATTATCTACACGATTAAAAAAGAAAAAATTATTGTTTTTATATTTTTGTAAAATAAATTCCTGTTTTAAAATTTTTTCTTCAATTGTACCAAAATTGTCATAGTAATTACTTAACTTAAATCCTTTATAAAAAGCTTTTTTAAACAAGTTCTTTTAAAACCTTTCTATCAATTTTACCATTTTGATTAAGCTTAAATTTGTCGAGTTTAATAAAATTTTTTGGGATCATATAAGAAGGTAATTTATCTTTCAAAAAATCTTTAAAATTAATTTCTTCTTCACTTTCATAAAAACAAATAATATCTTCTTTAAAAATACAAGCACTATTTTTAACCTGTGGATGAGAGTTGATCACACTTTCTATCTCTCCAAGTTCTATTCTATGTCCCATATATTTTATCTGATTATCTGCACGTCCATAGCATAAAAGCTCACCAAATTCATTATAAGAAACGATATCTCCTGTTTTATAGAGTAAATCTAAATAATTATCATGTAAAGGATTTTGAATAAAAGCTTGTTTGGTTTTTTCTTTATCATTATAGTATCCTAAAGATAAAGAAGTTCCTCTCACATAAAGTTCACCTTTTATACCTATTTGTTTAGGATTTATGAAATTCATATTTTCATCAAAGACTAAAAGCTCTGTATTTTTACAAGCTTTACCTATAGGCAAAAGTTCTTCATCTTTAAATTCACGATCTACTATATAAAAAGAACACACATCAGTGATTTCTGTAGGGCCATAAAGATTGGCAAAAAGTGTATCGGATAAATGTTTGCGCCAAATGTTTAATTGTTTATTAGGCATGATTTCTCCGCAAAATAATACTTTTTTTAAATTCTTTAGAGTGGAAGCATTTACCGCGTTAGTATTTGCAAAATAAATCAGCACTGAAGGTACCCAAAATATAGCACTAACCTTTTCTTTTTCTAAGCATTCTAAAATTTTATTTGGAAAAGCAAAAAGATGATTAGGTAAAAGGTGTAAAGTTGCTCCTGATTTTACACTTGAAAAAATATCTAAAATGCTATTGTCAAAATAAAATGGTGCTTGATTGGCTAAAATTTCATTCTCATCAAATTTAAAAGTCTCACACACCCAAAAAGTATAATCAATCACACTCTTATGTGCTATGCTTACTCCTTTAGGAATACCTGTGCTTCCGCTAGTAAAGAAAACATAGAGTAAATTAGTATCTATGTGTTTTTCTTTAGCATTTTTTAGCAAACTCTCATCTATATTAAAACTTTCAAAGTCTTGTGTATAAAGCGTAGGCAAATCTAAATTAAATTTTAAATCCTTTGAAGTGATAAAAAGTTTAGGTTTTAAAACCTCTATGACTTTTTCTACTCTTTCTTTAGGACTTTTTTCATCTAAAAGTGTATAAAAATTTCCACTGAGTGCCACTCCAAAAAATGAAATTAAACAATCAATCCCCTTAGGTAAGATGATTAAAACAGGAGCTTGAGTAGGATTATCATTTTTTAAAGTTTTTAAAATTTCACTGGCTAGTTTTTTAGAAAAAAGATCAAAGTCTTTGTAAGTGATTTCTTTTCTTTCCTTGGCAAAAGGTTCTACAAAAGCAGTTTTTTCGCTAAATTTGATTAAACTTTTTTCTAAAAAATCGTAGATGTGAGTTGTCATGATTTACCTTTTTAATTTTTTGTAATATAATATCGATAAATTAATAAAAAAGGCCTTTATATGCTCATAAACCAAAGCTTTGA
>NZ_AINS01000018.1 GCF_000254135.1 Campylobacter coli LMG 9860 | reverse complement strand
GCTTTTTTTTTGGCTATTAAGTTGGGTATGCGGGAGGAAATCACACCTAAAAAGGAGTCCACAATGGATTTTCTAAATACATTCATTGCGGTTACCGCAGTGTTAATCACACTTTTTAGAGAAGAGATAAGAAAAATATTCTTTAAATCTAAAAAGTAGCTAACCGCCTTCTGTAAAGCCCTACTCCAAAGACTTACCACCTTTGGAGTAGTTTTTATTTTGAACATACCATATCCTTACTTGCTTCATCAAGTGCTGATAATTGTGCTAAAGCTTCACCCATATCATTGATTTTTCCACAATCATGCTTTAAAGTTTCATTTTTTCCATTAACAGGGCATTTAGTCCAATTGTTAGTGCATTCTCTTATCTCACTTTGATATACTGTAGTATTGTTTGTTGAGTTTTCTCTATTAGTTCCATCGTTGAAAGCTGAAGTATCTTCTTTGGCTACATTCACTTCGCAAAACTTAGCATCTACATCAGGAGTAGCTTGCATATCGCCCGCAACATTTTTTCCACTCGTAGTATCTATGTAAGAAAAATCTATTTTTGAACTGCCTTTTGAATATTTAGCACTTTGATCAATCGATACTGAACTATTTGAAACCTTATTATTGAAGTTTTCATCTTTAGGTACTGTATTATCCGTTCCTTTGTGGAAAACAGAATAAACACTGTTTTCATTGTTTGATTGTGAAGCCGCTAATTCTTGTCCTAAACCTTCTAAATTACTCGATGAATCAATATTAACTGCTTGTCCATAATTATCACATACGGAATAGTCCTGTCCTCTATAACTTAAGGCGCTGCCTACTTTAGTAGTCTTAGAAAGAACAAGTTGAGTTTTTGCAGATAATGCTGAGTAGATAGGACCTGCAATATCAGAAAGAATTTTATCTCTATTTTTTGCCGCTGCAGAACCACAAGAACTATTAATACAGTAGCATCCATTTAAATTATCAATTGTAGTTTTAACAAGATTAATATTATCGCCATAGTTATACTGAAAATACTCACAATTATTCCATGAGTTTTTATCACACTTAACAACGCCATTGGTGCATATTCCGCTAACATTATCAAAACTCCAAATCTTATCTACTTTGCCATCAACATTTTTATCAAATTTAATTTTAATATTGATATCGCTTGTACCTGTGTAATCTATATTTAAAAATTCTCCACTCTTAGATTCATCGCAAGTCATTTGTACATTAGCTTTTTGTTTTCCATCGACTGTTCTAATTTCACCTCCATTTGTGAGTGAATTAATAGCCGCATCAGCATTTGACTTGAAATAATTATTTAACTGTGAACCAAAACTATTGCCTTCAGCAGCAGCATTATTTGCAGCTTGTAAAAAGTTACAAACTACAAAAATTAAAAAAAGATATTTTCTCATGCTTTCTCCTATCTACCTGTTCCATAATTGAATATATCGCTAACTCCATAGAAATTCGAAATGATTTTTCTAATTGAATCAACTTGCTGATTATCTCTAATAATAGCTTGTGCATTTTCACTAAGTAGAGCTCTTGTAGTTTCTTGCACTTTAGCAACAGCTGCATTGAATTTAGCAAGATCATCTTTATGATCGCTTGAAAATTTAGGATCTAAGCCTTGTACGGTATTGATATTTGTTATAAACTCATTAAAAAGCTCATTAACAAAAGCATCTACCATTAAAAGCGCCACAAATTCGTAAACGGCATCCCCATTAAGTCCTGTTGATGCTTCAATATTTAAAATATCGGCAACAGGCAAAGGTGCAGCATTAATTAAGTTTTTATCCGCATCATCTAAAGAAGTTTTTGCCTTGATTTTTGTAACGATAGCTTTAAATTTTTCAATTAATAAAGAGCGAATATCTTTATCTATGGTTACTTTTGTTTCTTTTCCTACAGGTTCTTGATACAAACCATTTTCATCTTTGTTGATCGTATAAGCTGTAAATTCAAGCGTTATAGATTTATTTTCACCATTTTTATTCCATAGCGCTTCAATGAATTTGTCTGTATTTAAAGTAGGACCTATTAACATAACTTTTTCAGGATCACTCATTTTCTTATTAGTGATAGAAGTGCTTTTTTCAGTATAAGCTACCAAATCACCAAAAACACCCCTTAAAATATCTTCATATTGATTTTCTCCAAAAGCATCAGCAAAAAAACTTGCTTTACCTTTTTCAATTATTTTTTGAATAATTGATCCTTGTTTTAAAATTTTAGCTGCATTTGTTTCACCGCTTTTATCAGGAGTTGTTCCATTTACAAAAGCATTTGCTTCTTTAGCAAAATTTTGTACCGTTTGAGCTGTTCCTTCCATGCCTTTAGCAAAAGAAGTTAACCAACTATCGTTTTGTCCACTTTCCGTATTAGAACTGAGCATTTTTCCAAATTTATTAGTCCAATTTGTTGTCATTTGGCAAGTATCGAAGTTCATACTATTAATAGCATTTGCTATTTTTTCAAGCTCATCCATAATGGTTTGACAATCTTTACAAAGCGTAGAAAGTGCCATTTGAAAAGCATAGGCAGGCGCAGCTGAAGCAATCTTTTTGAGTTTTTCAACCAAATACTCAAAATTAAGATAAGAAAATCCACCAAAGATCATATCAATACCACTACACCCCACATTAAAACTTGGCGCAGTTACTGAATAAGGGCGTATAGTTTCACCACCACCCCATCTAATTCTTGAACTACCACCACTAATAAAACCTGAAACCTGAGATTTATAATAACCTGAATTTTCAGAAGTGATAGAACTGCCTAAATTGTTTTGAATAAAGCTTGATAAATTTGCATTTAAAGCGCTTGGCAACAAAAATGCACATGCAATAGCAGAAATTATGACCCTCTTTTTTAAAATGCCCATATAGAAACTCCTTTAATATCTTTTCTATCTACAAAGCCCCAATACCTACTATCAAAGCTTCTAGGATGTGTTCCCATTACAAAAAATTTATCTTTTGGTATAACTCCGTTAAATATAAATTGTTCTACTTTATTTCCATCCTTATCTGTTTTTTGAGCAATACCCAAAAAAACATTGTCACAATAATATTTCAAATCTTTCACACTTAATGCTTGTCCTTCTTTACATCTTACATATTTTCCAAAGTTAGAATTTTTATCAAAATATCTTGTTTGCACAGGTAAAGAAAAATAAATTAAAGAATCTTTTAAATCTCCTTGAAACTTTTTTTGATATATGAAAACATCTTTATCGATGCTTTTGGTATGAATTACGCCTATTCCATAAAATTGAGATAAAGCTGAAACAACTATATTTCCAATAATAAAAGCAATTAGAACAAATAAAGCTTTATTAATAAGCGTTCTAATTTGATTTTTACTTAGCTTCATTGCTTTTTGTCTTAGTATTGGCAAGTAAATCAATGGCTTCTCCTAAAGGTATTCCTTGATCGGTTAATTCTTTGATTTTAGCTTTATCTGTTGCATCGGTAGTAGTAAGATAGTAAAAATACTTATCCAATACTAAACGATAGGGCAATTTCACATCATCAGGAGTCATCAAAAAGAGTTCTGAATATTCTCCTTTTATAGTCCTAATAGAACGCAAAATTTCTTTATCAGTTTCACTTAGGGAAAACACTTCTGATTTAATTAACATATTAACAGAAGTTTCAGTTTGTTTCATAAAAATCTTATAGGCTGAGTTATTTACAATAACTGTTCCTGCACGACTTAATCCTCCATCTTTAGCATTATAGATATCATCAAAACCTTGAGTTGCAATAATTGCAGAAGCGCCATATTTTCTAGCACGGCGATAAGCTTGTTCGATGAAGTCATCCATTTTTGGATTTTTTCCTAAGAAACGGTGTGCCTCATCAATGATGATTTGAATTCTTGATTTTCTATCTGTACTCATATACATAAGCTGATTAATATGATAGATTAAAAGCATGATAAGCGGATCTTTTAAATCATCATACCCTTCAAGCCCTTTAAATTCAGTTACAATAAATTCTTTTTCTATATTAAACTCACAAGGACCATTAAAATATTTGCCATAAATTCCTTCTTTACAGAAAGGGCGTAATTGATCTGCAAAATCTCTAAAGCGTTGATCATCTACTTTGGCAAGTTCATCTCTAATATCTGTAACTTCCATAGTATTGCCTTTTGATAAAAAAAGCTCCTCCATAATTGCTTGTGTTTTAGCTTTAATAAGTCTTTCATCTTCTAAGGCTCTATCTTGATTTTTAGAACTTCCCAACATATAAATCAACCTTGATAGATATTCCAAATCCTCTGCGAAAGAATCTCTATCATTATTTTTTAAGCCGCTAAAAGGGTTAAAGCTGATAGGTTTTGAAGGATCAAGCGCAAGATATTGCCCTCCTACCGCATCACAAATATTAATAAAAGAGTTATCCTGATCGATAATGAAAATTCTATCATTTCTAGCATAAGAATTAAAAGCAAGCATATTCAATAGCACTGATTTTCCAACACCTGAAGTAGCAACCAAATAAGCATTATAATTTGAACTTGAAACAAACAAATCAAGTCCTGCAATTTGCGCTCTTCTTGAAAATAAAATCAAATTTGGAATATTAAGTTTAAAATCTGCTTCTAAAGGAATGAATTGTGAAATTTGATCAGGAAACATAGAACGATATTTTACAGTAATATCAAACATATATTCTTTATTAATCCCCATAGGTAAAGAAGCAATAAGATTAAGTTGATGAATTCCTAAAGCTTCATCAAGCACAATAGCTTTACTACCGCCTTTATTCCAATAAGAAATAATAGTGCTTGCATTTAAAGAAGCTTCATTATAATTATCACCACTAACTATAACATTCAAATCAAAAGCATAAAGCTTTTCTTTTTGATTATCTATTCTTTCAAGTATAGAAACGCTTTCTTTTCTGGCTGCTGCAAACTGTCTAAAAATATTTTCACTCCATTTTTGTGTCAAAAGCATAGAATGATTATCTTTTACTCGTGCGGTTTTTTTCTTAGATAAAGCACAAACAGAAGCAGTAATTAAAAAAGTATCTTTGAATTGATTATTATCCAAAGCCCTACTAATATAATCACCTAATTTTTCCCCAAAATCACCAATATGTGCTTCTTGCGGAAATGATTGTGGTGTTAAACTAATAAAACTTCTACCATCTATTTTTAATTCATCATCTTTAATTAAAATCTCTGTTGTAGGCATAATAACTTGTCTATTAAGATAGCAAGTCCTATCATAATTTGGAATATTATTAATATCATGATTACCATTAAAAAGCTCGTAAAGCATAGGTTTTAAAACCTCAGGCTCAGCTACAACAGGTGAAAAATTATTTGAAGTAAGAATATTTTTCAAAATATGTTTATAAGAAATTACATCTTCTTCGCTATTAGATTTTATAGAAACTAAAAGATAGTAATTTTTTAATCTTGTAGTCATAGAACTTGAAATACCTTCTTTGGTTTTGGAATAATAAAACTCTTCCATATTTTTAATTGCCTTAAACAAAAGCTCATTATTTTCTCTATCAGCTCTTTCTAGGTGCATGTATTTCCAGTACTCAACTATATCTTTGATATTTTTACTTCCAAAAAGTGTAAATTGTATAAACATATTTTCAGGCAATTTGCCTAGCATTTCTTCAACAGCAACAGCAGTAGATTCACCCATTCTAATTCTTGGAGAACACAAAAAAACTGTTCCAAAAGAATTATCATTATTAATATAATATTCTTTTTGAGAATCGTAGCTCATATAAGGTAAAAAGTCTGAAAATTTATATCTTTGCATGCAAGCGTTCCACACATTAGTCTGCAAAGAAGTAATCTTCTTTACAGACTGATTAATACCTAATTTTTCGTTAATAAAATCACTTAAACTCATTTTGTACCTACATCATTCATATCAAAAATTCTTTCACTTGAATCCTGTTTGCTTCTTGGGTCGCTAAGAACAAACTCGCCTTCTTTGATTTTTAGCCAACTTTCACTATAGCCGTGATAAATACCATCATCGCTTACATAAGGAAAAACAACCATTTGTGCAAATAAAGGTTGTCTAAACAAAGGCATATTATTTGGCAACTTCACCATGTTTTCTTTTACTGCACTTTGTTGATTGCTTTGTGCAAAAGAAGGTGAATTCTTAAGCAATCCACGAATAAGTTCATCTTCATCTTGTTTGTCTAAATCCGTATATTTCATACCACCATCAACAAGTAATTTTAATTGAGCATCAACACTTGGTTCTTTAGTGATTTGTTGTTTACTTGCACATGCTGTAAAAAGTAGCGTTGCGCATAAAATTAATATAGATTTTTTATTCATTTTTTACTCCTAAATGAAACAGCACTTGCATCAATATACATCCAATCTTCGATCTTATACCATGCGTTGCCATTTTGTTCTGTAACGCCTTTAATGATAATTCTTTTGCCTTTAGCTACATTACCCACTACCCTAGATGAGATTGAAGGTTTAGAATAGTATTTTGCATCTTTAATGGCTTGTCCTAAAACTATTTTTCTACCTTTTTTAAACTCATCTTTTACCCTTGATAAAAATACAAAAGCGTTTTGATCTAAAGGTTTAGGATTTATAACCGAAGCGTTTTGTTCAGGTTTTGGAATGCCTAATTTTTCCTCTAAAACTGCTACTCTTTTTTCAAGTTCTTGATTTTCTCTATAAAGTTTCAAAACAGCTTTTTTCAATAACAAGTTATTATCATATTCGCTTGTTTGAGCTTCTTTAGCGCTTAGGTTTGTTAAAGAAAAAGCCAAAGCTAAACTTACTAAACTAATCTTTTGTAACGATGCTTTTATGTACATAAGTTCCATCCTTTAATTTAATCCATCCGCCTTGCTCATACAAAGCTTCTAATTCTTCGCCTTGGTTAGCCACCCTTAAAACAAGAGCTTTGCAAGAAGGCATTTCTCTAATATTTGCGTGATAAACACAAACTTTAACCTTGCCATTAATTTGAGTGATTTTTGAATCCGAACTTACAGAACAATCTATAGCAGGCTCATTAGTAACTTGTGAATTTTTATCAATACCATTTGTATTTGTATTTGCAGTTGAAAGATTTTGTTCAGCATTAGATTTCGTAAAATTTATATCTAAAGTATTGACTGAGCTTGCATTACCTTCTTTATTTGTAAGATTTGCATCTTTTATTCCGCTTTCGTTATTGTCATAGATTTTAATGCCATCATAAAGTTTATTAATATTGGTTTCTTTATTGGCATTATTTTTTATCTTGCTATCATTTTTAGATGCAGATTTATTAGAATGTTTTAAATGAGTATTTTTACCATTTTTTGTATTCTTATTTGTTTGCGAATTTGCTTTTTTAGTTTGATTTTTCAAATCTTTTCGAATTGCCTTGCTTTCTTTATCATTTTCACTGATTAAAGCGACATCAGCTTTATTGCTTGCCTCTTCTTCGCTTAAGTAATATCTAAAAATAGTAGGCGTTTCATTTTGAATTTTACGAATTTCTACAGATTCAACCATTTCTTGAAGCTTTAAGGTTCTAAAACTATCTCTTGCTTCTTGTTCAGCTTTAGTTTTTGCTTCAGCTTTTACCTCAGGATGTTTTTGCTCATATTCTCTATCTGTTTTTTTTCTAAGCTCATCCATATCAGAACTAAGATCATACACTTCAGTCACCGAGCCACACATTCCGTTATCTTTTCCTTTTTCACAAGAAAAGTTTTCTTTATAAGGCAACATAGAGCAAGCTCCTAAAAAGATAGAGGCAGCTAAAGATAATGTAATTACACCGTTTTTAATCATTGCTTATCCTTATCTAAATAAGAATTGATTTTTTGCATATTTGCTCCATCAATTACATCAATGATTTTTTTCTTTTTTTTATCCACTACTAAAAGTTTTGGAGTACCCATAATATTTAGCTTTTCACCTAATTCTCTCATATTTTTAAGAGTTTGCTCAGCCTGTGGAGTAATTTTTACTTCTAAATCTTTTTGAGTTTCTCTAAGTTTAATTAGAGCTTCTTTGAAATCAGGCGCAGATAAAATTTCTTTACTCCATTGTTCAGCATGAGGGTGAATACTTAAAGGAAAGAAATTTACATAAACACTAACATCTTTTTTGATAAAAAGCTCTTCTACTCTTGCGCAAAACGGACATTCAGGATCGGTAAAAAGAACAAACTCATACTTTTTAGAACCCTTTCCAAAATCTACTTTTTTAGCGTATTGTGTGACTTCTTTTAAATTTAAGTCTTTAGCTTGTTTAGCGCTAACTTCGCTTTGCCAAGCATCTCTATCATTGGCTGTTAAACTTACACCTGTATTTGTATAAAGTTCTCCGATAAATATTACCCTTTTAAAAGGATTAACATATAAGATATTTCCATTATCCAAATAAGCCTTATAAAATCCATCAATTTGACTTCTTTCTACTTTAGCTATTTTTGTTGAAGGAATAACACCTTTAACCAATGATTCTTCTTGTTGTTCAATAAGAGTTTGAGCATGAAGTAAGCTTGCTAAAGCTAAAGAGCCTAAAATTATTTTAGAAAAGATTTTCATGTATTTTTCTCCTTATTTTTTATTGTTATTTTTCTTTGCGCTATCTTGTTGTTGTTCTTCTAAGGTTTTTAACTCCAAAGTAGCTGTGGTGATAATGTTAATTTCTCTACCTGCTGCAATCTCAATTACAGGGGAAACTTGATCTGCCATTTTTAGATAAAAATCTGCAAGTTTTTCGGCACTTTTTGAAAGCCCTTTAAATGCACCTGCTTGCAAAGTAGCGCTCGCACTCATATCACTATTTGTTGTTGTAGTTCCACCAAAACCGTTTTGAGTTACGATTTGATTTTGATTAGCAAAACCTTCTCCTACGCCTTGTAAAAAACCTGCAATTAAAGTCCTAGCAAGCAAAGCTCCTTGCTTGGTAACTACCTCACCACGCAAGCCTAATTTACCATCTTCACCGGTTGCAGCACCCTTCATTGCCATGTCAATTTTTTGTCCTTTGTTAGTAACACAAGAAATATTATTAACTCTAATATATGCTCTTTCACTTGTTAAATCCCCATATCCTTCGCCCATTAAAAAACATTCATTAATATCATAACCCCATCGATTTGGTAAAATAGAAAGATCAGTAACTTTCATGAGTACAGGCAATGGCTCAGTTTTTGCTTGAGTCATCGTAGGGGCATCCATACCTGAGAGTAAAACAGCCTTTACAATCGAGCCTGTAGGAATGACATGCCTAGTCGACTTTTTTTCTACTTTTTCCTTTTCTTCAGGTTTAGCAATGTTTGTAAAAGAAAGAGAATCTTGAATCGGTGTATATCTTGTTTGTGTAACCTCATTTAATTCAGGAACATCACCAAAATGTGTTAAGCCATAATCACTTGGTTTTTGTGTATTTGCTGCATTTTTATTTGGTTGAGGAAAATTCTTATATAAATCTTCTTCTTTATTATTTGGAGTGTCTTCTAAAACAGTTGCAGGAGTACTTTCCATAGCTTTTTTCTGCGCTTCTTGCATATTTTTTAAATTTAATTCATAATTTCTTTTATTTGCATCATTTTCTTTTTTCATATCGGTGACAATTTTTTTAAGATCACTTACTTGTTTTGAAAGTTCTTTATTACGAGTATCTAAGTTATCCACTCTTTTTTTAGCTAAAGTAAGATCATCACTTGCTTCACCTACCCACCTTGTTTTAGCCATAGGATCATCTTGAACAAGATTAAAATTGCCTACTTTTTCTTTAGATTCTTTTTTATCGCCACCGCCTACTAAAAAAAGTAAAGCTCCTGTAATCACAAAAATACCTGTAAAAATTAAAACCTTGTTTTTATTTTGAGTTTTCTGTGCATCGATAGGACTTTTATCATTGCTAAAAAACTTTATAAAAGGATTTTTCATTTTGACATCCCCCCATCAAATACACCGCCATTTGTATTTCTTCCGCCTTTAGTAATGATTATAATTTGTGCTTTAGAATAAGGTAATAAATGATTTACTTCATTGTTGTAATAAATACTTATAGCCTTTGGAGCTTCTTTTGCAATAGAAATATAATCTTTAGGATTTAGTCTTATTGCCTTATCAGTTTTGTTTTCAACTTCAAGTAAAGTTGCTTTATAAAGCAGACCATCATAATTAGTTAGCTCTCTTGTGGTTAAGGTTTTGTCGCTTGAAGCAACTTTATTAATCTTTTTAATCTTATATCCTTGTGGAACTCCACCTTTTAAAATACTCTCAGTTATTTTTGCCATAGTGGACATATAAGGATCATCACTTTCATATTTTAAAATTTCATCTTTTTGTGCGCTAAAATCATTAATAATTACAGTTTCAGCATCCATATTTTTAGGATTTAATGCAAAAGAATAGGTTCTATTTGCAGTCACAAAAAAAACTTCAGAACCTTTTGCTTTATCATAAACAATTTCAGGTTCACCCACAGGCTCATATCTATCTTTTCCTACACTTCTAACTTGTTCTTTTTGGATAGGTAGGAATTTAATGAAAGCTTGATTTCCTGAGATCTTAATATCTATACCTTTTTCTTTAGAGTATGCTACATCTAAAATTTGAGTAGGTAGTACAATTCGATTAACACTGCTATTTGAAACATTAATATTGATAATATCGCTCGAAGGATTATCAATAACATTAATAGCAAATAAGCTAGTGCTTAAAGTCAAAGCCGATAATATTACTTTTTTCAATTTTTCTCCTTGTTATTCTTTTCTTCTTCTATAGAAAGATCGTTGAGAATAAATCTTCCTTGTTCGATAATATAATTAATTTTCAAAACACTTTGAGATGAGCGAACCACCTTATCGGATATAATATCTTTAACCACTCCAAATACTTTAATTTGTCCTTTTGTATCCGCATCAATAGCAGAAACAAAGAAAGTGCGACTAATTGCGTTATCAATAATATAATTCATTTGCTCCAAAAGTTTTGTTTTTACTTCTTGATAAAATTTTGGATCTACAAGTGTAAGCAAGTTGTCTATATTATTTCTTGCATTTTCTTTGGTAATATTTAAAAGGTTAAAAGATATGAATTGTCCCATTTCATGCAAATATCCTTTCGAAACCTGATTTCCCGCAATCCAAAATTCCTGATTAACAATTTTTGGCGGCATAAATACAACTTTTTGCGAGTCTGTTCTTGCAAGAATTACCCAAATAAGCACTAAAATAACAAAGGATAAAATAAGCGTTACAATACGGAAGGTAATATTTTCAAATATATATTTATCCATCTGATTTTTATATTTATCAAATAACATTTTCTAAGCTCCTAAAAAATATCTCATATACGAAGGAGGCAAAGTTTTAGGTTGTCTTAAACCTAGCATATAAATGATATGAAAGAAAAAACCTTTTACTCTTGACTTTTTTAACTTCTCATAATATTTTGCAGCTACAACCCCAAAAGTAATAATTATTCCATAGGCAACAAGACCTTTAGCAAACATAATTGCAGTAGCTATAAATATACAAAATATAGCTAAAGTATCAACTTCCCAATTACCAAACATAGGTTTTGTATCTATAAATTTATTTATTTCAACATAACCATTTTCAGTTTTTGCCAAAATTAACTCCTTTTTTATATTTATTGAAATTTCATTAAAAAATCTCAAGAAAAATAAAAAAGGGTTTTTATACCCTTTTTATTAAAATGTAGCAGAATTGATAGTTTCAATGATCGTACTTCCCTGAGTAACAAGTACTGCAAAACCTAGCATTAAGAAAAATTGCAAAATTGAACCTGCAAAAGCTCTCCAAACGCCAACACAAAAAAGTAGCAAGGCTATAATTCTTGAAACATAAGTATCATTTAACCAACCACTTACAATATCCCAAAGCCCTTTTGCACCAATACTATCAGTATTTCCTGCAAAAGCACTTGTAATGAAAAACCCTAGAAGTAAAGCTAGGAGAAAAAAATTCTTTTTCATAAAAACCTCACAATTTGGACTTGTGTAGCTCTTAGCCCAGATTGGAGCTTCTTTTATATACTTAAAACAGGATATATTTTTATATAATATATCTTATTTTAAACTTAAATAACTAAACTTATTATATTAAAAAAAGTTTAATTATAATTATGTATATTAAAAAAAGTTATGCTATTATAAGTATTTTTAATTTATTTAAAGCTTAAAAAACATTGTTATTTATTTTTTTTTAAAAAATATTATATATAATAAAATTATAAAAAAAAATTTAATTTTAAAAATAACGATGGATAATTTAGAAAATAAAATAGAACATTTAGAACTCGGATACAAAAAACAAAATAGCACTTGTAGTATTCAAGAAATAAGACTACCTGTGTTTGCACCTATTAAAAGGTATACTCCATCATCAGCTATTTATAAAGATTTTCTAAAAAATAAAAGAACTCGCACTATTAATACACAGTGGGGGAATGTCACTATAAGAGGCTCTTTACTCACACAAATTCATAAGGATATACTCGATCTTATTATTTTAAATAATACAAAAATTCAAATATTAAAAGATCAAAGAATTAGCGTTGATTTTTGTATTAGCAATGTGCTTAAAAGCTATGGCGATGCAGGCTTTAATTATAAATGGTTTAAAAATATTTTAGAAGATATAATGGGAGCCGTAATTAAAATTAAATTAGAAAACCAAACCGAATTTTATTTTCATATTATTTCCGCCATGGGATATAATGAAAAGGGTGATTTTGGGGGTATTATTTTAAGCAAAGAATATTTAGACTTCTACCAAAAAACTATCGCTATAAATTACAATAAAGAAATACAATCTATTGTTTTAATTGAAAATTCTTTAGTAAAATCCATTATCCGTTTTTTTCTAAGTCACAATCAAATCAATATAACTCTTGAAAATCTTTTAATTGCTTTAGGGCTAGAAATCAATACAAAAGATCGTTATTTTAGAAAAATAAAACAAGAAATTAAGGTAAGTAAAAATATTTTTTCTAATTTTAAAATTGAATTTAATGAAAACAAAAATACCTTTGAATATAAAGGAAATAATAGTGTCAATTTCTTGTTCGCAAACTAAAAATTCTCTCACTGAAGAGCAACAAGCTGTGGTTGATTTTAATATTGATGATATATTAATAGTGAATGCTTACGCAGGCACAGGAAAAACCTCTACTCTAGTGCAATTTTGTGAAGCAAGAAAAGATTTTAAAATTTTATATCTATCTTATAACTCTTCCATGCGAAAAGAAGCTGAGACTAAATTCAAACACTTAAAAAATGTAGAAGTTAAAACCATGCACTCTCTTGCATATGTAGAGTTAGAAGTTCAAAAAAAATATAAAGATAGATTGGGAAGCTTAAGAGCTATAGATTTATTTGATTTTATAGGAGATTTAAAAGAAGATGTTAGAAGTTTTTATGCAACTGCTATTTTAAAAGCTGTTCGATATTTTTGTAATAGCAATCTTGAGCCAAAAGAATTTTTAAAAGAAATAGCAAAAGAGCCTTCTAAATATGAAATTAGTCCAAAAATGGATTTATCTTATATTTCAAAAAAAACAGAAAAATTGTGGAATGATTTACAAAGTCAAGATTGCGCTCTTGTCTATGAACACGATTTTTATTTGAAATCCTATCAACTTTCAAAGCCAAAATTAGAATATGATTTTATATTAGTAGATGAAGCACAAGATATTAATGCTTGTGTTATTGATATTGTGCTTAACCAAAAGCAAGCTAAAAAAGTTTTTATAGGAGATACATTCCAAAGCATTTATAAATTCAGAGGTGCTGTAAATTCCTTAGAAGTATTAGCATCTATGCCAAAATCTCATATTTTGTATCTAACTCAAAGCTTTAGATGCCCACAAAGCATAGCTACTATTGCCAATTCTTATTTGGGAATTTTAAATGCCCCAAGAGATTTTAAAGGAACGCTAAAATCAAGAAAGGGAAATAATGAAAATGAAGCAAAAACTATAATATGCAGAACTAATGCTAAACTATTTGATATAGCAGTAGAAAATTTGAATAAAAAATTATTTTTTGTAGGAGGGGTGAATAGTTATAGTTTTGATGAGTTATTAGACATACAAAACCTTCTTTTTAAAAAACACAAATATATCAAAAATCAGTTTATTGCAAAATTTGCCGACTTAAAAGAACTTCTTGAATATATCAACGAAACTAAAGAGGTTGACTTAAAACAAAAAATATTTGTTCTTTTTAAATATGTGCATAGCGATATTATAAAGCTTATCAAAGATATTGAAAAAAGCTGTGTTAAAAAACAAGAACAAGCTGATTTGGTATTAAGCACAGGACACAAAAGCAAAGGTTTAGAGTGGAATAATGTTGAAATTATTGATGATTTTTTAAACATCAAGCAAGAACTTGAAGAAAGAGAACAAATTACCATAGCAAAAGAAGAATTAAATCTTTTGTATGTGGCAGTTACAAGAGCTAAAAATTCTTTAAACATTAACAAAGATTATTTGCTTGAAAAAGATTTTATAGAAAAAAATTTAGAAAGGATAACAATAGAATGAAAATAATTAAAAAACTACAAGAAGATGGAAGCTTTAAAGAGCAGACTTATTATTCTGTCGATGAAGTTGCAAAAATGCACTCTGTAACTCATACAACAGTTCGTATATGGATCTCAAGAGGTGTTCTAAAAAGCCTCAAATTAGGAAAAGGTTATTACATATCAAAAGAAACTATTCTTAATTTTCAAAAAACAGATAGTTTATCATAAAAAAATTTAAGGAGAAAAAATGGGCAGTACGGTAAAAGATAAGCATGTTGAAATGAGAGATTTTTTGTTTAATAAATATAAAAAAATGACCTTCAGTAGAAAAGAATGTGCTGAAATTCTTGGTGTATCTTTACAGACTTTAGATAGATTAACAAAAAATAAAAAAATAGAATCAATGAATATAACTCGTTTTGTAATATTTTCTATTGAAGAAATAGCTAAAATTCTCTCTGGAAGCAAGCAAATGAAGTGAATTAGTAAAAACTAGAGCAAATTTCATATAAAAAGCATAATACTATCTTTACATTCGGTATTTTTGTTGCAATATCACTTAATTTTAGTAGTAAAATATCGCCGTGAAGTAATCGATGATAAAATTTGTGCTAGGTTAAAAGAGATTTTTGAGTATATTGCTAAAAATGACAATTACTCACTAGAACTAATAGAATTTAACCACGACAAAGACCATTTGCATATACTTTTTAAGGCTAAACCAAAAAGCGAACTTCTAAAATTCATTAACGCCTATAAGTCAGCTTCAAGTCGTTTGATTAAAAAAGAATTTCCACATTTAAAGCAGTATTTGTGGAAGCAATACTTTTGGAGTGGAAGTTATTTTTTGGCTACGACAGGCGGAGTTACACTTGATATTTTAAAACAATATGTAGAAAATCAAGGCATAGAAGATAATAGAGTAAAAAAACAATACAAAAACACAAAGCGTAAAAGGCTCTTAAATGCAAATAACTAAAGGCTTTAAGTATCGTATATATCCAAATTTAGAGCAACAAAAACTTTTAAATCATCAATTTTTCATTTATAATCAAGCCTATAATATCATTTTAGATTTGCAAAAAAAGCAAATGCAAATAAACAAAAATTTAGATAAATCACAAAGAACTTATTTAACTGCCGTGCAATTAGATAACAAAGTAAAAGAGATTTTAAGGCAAAGGGAGTTAGCGTTTAAGAGTGTCGTTACTCAACAAGCTAGAATAAATCTTTTAAGAGCTTTAAAAGATAAAACAAAAGGCTTTCCTAAATTTAAAAACTCCAAATTTGCCAAACAAAGCTTTAATTGGAATAATCAAGGTTATCAAATCAAAGATAGTAATAATCCAAAATTTAAAATATTTCATCTTATGAAATTGCCTTTAAAGATGCGTTATCACAAAGATTTGCCACAAAATTATAAGCTAAATCAAATCACAATCTCAAAGTCTCATAATAAATACTTTGTCTCATTTAGTATAACTTATGAAAATCCTAGTGTTTCTTTAATATCTAGCCAAAATTTAGATATTAAAAAAGCAGTAGGAATTGATTTAAATATCAATGAAATTGCTTTAAGCAGTGGCAGACTTATTAAAACTAATTCAAAGCTAATAAGCAAAGCCAAATATGATAATGCCTTTAAAAGACTCCAA
This sequence comes from Campylobacter coli LMG 9860, assembly GCF_000254135.1. Lineage (GTDB taxonomy): Bacteria > Campylobacterota > Campylobacteria > Campylobacterales > Campylobacteraceae > Campylobacter_D > Campylobacter_D coli. The sequence goes on along the minus strand of NZ_AINS01000018.1, from coordinate 1,349 downwards.
AGAAAGCAATCAAGGAGAGTTTTAAGAGCTAAAAAAGAAAAGGTAAAATTAGGTGCAAATTTCTTTAAAACTCAAATTGAACTAAATAGAATTTACGAAAAAGCTAGTAATATCAAAAAAGATTTACAGCATAAAATTACAAGTCAAATAGTAAATGATTTTGATTTGATAGCAGTTGAAGCATTGCAAACCAAAAATATGACAAAAAGAGCCAAGCTAAAAAATGTAAAAGTAAAAAGTGGTTTGAATAAATCAATACTAGATACTTCATTCTATCAATTTTTAAGCTTTTTAGAATACAAAACTTCGCATAACGGCAAAATATTTACTAAAATACCACCACAATACACAAGTAAAACTTGTAGCAAATGTGGAAGCATAAAAGCTGATTTAAGACTTAGTGATAGAATCTATATTTGCAAAGAGTGTGGCAATGAAATGCACAGAGATATAAACGCAAGTATAAATATCTTAAATCGTGCCTTAGAGTCGTTTGAGCTAGGAATTAACTCGTTAGACTATAAACAACAAGCCCTTTGTGTTAGCTAAGGTTACTTGGCTTTAATTGGGAAGCACTCGCTTCTATAAGCGAGTGTGATTCACGTGTGTGGAGTGTGTCATTCAGTAAAATAGTTAAATTTTTTATGTAAAAAATAATAAATTTTTACTTTTTAAAAAGTATATGTTAAAGTATATGTTTTTTTAAGATATATACTTTAGAATAAAGTTTTTAGGTGTTTTAACTATAAATTATAGTCCTGCTAAATCCACCATTACTTTAATTATTTCATATATAATCCAAAAACAAATCAAACTTATTCAATTAACAAATAATATTTTAAACAAATACTTTACTTATTTAACACTCCAAATCTAAAGTAGAATTTAATCTCTTTTTTTAAAAATTCTTTATGATAAAAATTTAATGATACATAACAACAATTAAAACTTCAATATAAAGTTTTCTAAAACAAAGCCACACTCATTGCAAAACTTAAACAAAACCCTGATGAAAAATTGCAGACTGTAAAAACCACTCAAAAAATCAAAATCACTTATTATAGATTAAAATAACATATCTACTCATTACTTAGCAATCAAAGAATAATGCAACAGGTAAAAATGGATAAATTTATAAAAGATGCAGGTTGTATTAAAAAAACTTGAAGTAAATCAAACTCAGACGCTCTTAAATAGAAATAAAATAATGCTAAAATATTTTGTTTCTATATCAAATCAAGGAGAAGAACAATGAAACATTTTATTTTTAGTGGGTTAATTGGTTGAGGCGCTTTGGCTTTTTTAGCAGGTTGTGGAGATGAAGCAAAAACAAGCGATTATTATAAAGC